>JAXMAU010000005.1:0-165914 GCA_046350215.1 Gemmataceae bacterium
CAGCCGCGCCAGCCCCATGTCGAGCACCGTGACGGTGTCGAGGTCGAGGTTGAGCAGCATGTTCGCCGGTTTGATATCGCGGTGGATGATACCGCACCGATGGGCGTGGTCGAGGGCGAGGGCAACCTGACGGAGGAAGTGGCAGGCGAACCCCGGCGGCAGCGGGCCGACCTGCCGAACCAGCCGCGCCAGGTCGATGCCGGGTACGTACTCCATCGCCAGGAAGTGTAGCCCGTTGCTCTCGTTGGCGTCGTGGATGCCGATGATGTTCGGGTGGTTCAGCTGGACCGCCGCCCGTGCCTCCAGCAGAAACCGCTCCAGGGCCGCGGCCGACGTCACCCGCTCCGGACGGATCACCTTGAGCGTGTCGACCCGGTGCAGCCGCCGGTGCCGCGCCTTGTAGACGTGCCCCATCCCGCCCTCGCCGAGCGGCTCCAGCAGGGTGTACTGGCCGAGCACCAGCTCGCGGCCGCGGCCGGCGAACAGCATCTGCATCTGAAACGGGGTACACAGGTCACGACGGATCAGCTCGCCGGCCAGGCGGACCGGCTGCAGCTGCTCCGGGCGCAGACTGACGACCAGCTCCTTCACCAGAGCCGGTTCGAGCAGCTGGCACTGGACCAGCGCCTCGACCAGGCGGGTGACGGACGACGAAGCCATGCGCTACAGTCCTTTGCATCGAGGCGAGATCAGGAGCGATGCCGCCTACCATCAGGCCCTACTCTACAGGAACGCGGCGGTCTGTCGGGTGCGGACAATTTTCCACATTTTTATTCGCTTCCCGTCAACGGACAGCCCCTACAACGTTGTCCGCATCCTCCGAAAGAATCGGCTTCCGTCATCCTTGTACGAGTTTGAGCCTCGGGGGTGGCGTGACTTCGCGCCGATGCGTTGTATCATGCATCGGAGCGGACCGGCGACAGGCCGACGCGGCAGGGTGAGGTGAATAAGCCGTCCCTGGCCCCCGTCGAACGTCTAAGAACGGTCCGCCGCCCGTTCCCCACCGGGTTGCCGCTCGTCCTGGTCCCGCCGCTCCGCCCGCCTTCGAGGAACCGCCACCGTGGTATCCGTTCCCCCGACCGCCGAGAAGGAGAAACGCCCCAACTCCTCCGCGTTCAAGGTCGTTCCCCAGACCCGCGAGCTGCGCGATCGCATCCGCACCGCCGCCGCTGCGTTCGCCCGTTCCCTCGACCGCGCCAGGCCGCTGAGCCGGCCCGACCTGCAGGCGATGGGCGAGCAGTTGCTCGGCAGATTGGAGCTTGACCCGCAGTTCCTCGGCTTCACGATGGTGTGCATCGCCAACGACTTCTGGCGCGAGCAGGTGATGGCGGTGCCGTTCAACCGGCGCCTTCTCCTGCTGCCGCACTGCCTCAAAAATGCCGAGGGCTGCCCGGCCGACTACGACGAGTTCGGCCTCGACTGCCGCCAGTGCGGCGCCTGCTCCGTGGCGGACTTCAAGACGCGCGCCGAGGATCTCGGCTACAAGGTGCTCGTCTCCGAAGGTACGCCCATCGTCCTCAAGATCATCGTCTCCGGTCACGTCGACGCCATCGTCGGCGTCGCTTGCCTGAACGTGCTCGAAAAGGCGATCGACAAGGTGCTGCTCGCCGGCATCCCGTGCGTGGCGGCGCCGCTGCTGTCGAGCAATTGCAAGAGCACGAGTGTCGATGACGACTGGGTGTTCGAGCTGGTCAACCTGCACACCCCGCCGCCGGCGGTGACGACGAAGACCTACGTCCACCTGATGCGTGCGGCGCACGGGTTGTGCGAGGAGCCGGAACTGAGCCGGCTGGCGCCGCGCAGCCGCGCCGGCGGCCGGCCCGATGACCCGCTGGTGACCCACGAAACCATCGCCTATGAGTGGCTGGCGCAGGGCGGCAAGCGGTCGCGGCCGCTCATCACGCTGGCTGCCTACGACGCGAGGAAGGGTGCCCCCGGTACGCTGTCGGCCGACGGGCTGGACCTGCCCGACGCCGTTCGCCGCGTCGCCCTGTCGATCGAGGCGTTTCACAAGGCGTCGCTCGTCCACGACGACATCGAGGACGACGACACCTTCCGCTACGGCCAGGAAACGCTCCACCGGCAGTACGGCGTCGGCACCGCCATCAACGTCGGCGACTACCTGATCGGCCTGGGCTACCGGCTGATCGCCCGCGAGCGCAAGACGCTGGGCGGTGATTGCGCTGCCGACATCCTCAACAAGCTGTCCGAGGCGCATTTGCGTCTCTCGGAAGGACAGGGCGCCGAGCTGCTGTGGCGCGACGCCGCCGACAAGAGCCTCACCGCACTGGATGCCTTGAAGATCTACGCGCTCAAGACCTCGCCGGCGTTCGAGGCGGGCGCTGACAGCGGACTGCGGCTGGCCGGCCCGGCCGATGACTACGAGAAGCCGGTCGCCGAGTTCAGCAAGAACCTGGGCGTCGCGTTTCAGATCCTCAACGACCTGAAGGACTGGGACGGCGACAGCGACAACAAGCTGCTCGCCGGCCAGGACATTCTCAGCGCCCGGCCGACCTGCTGCTCGCCCTCGCCCTGGACGGGCTGAAGGTGTCGAGCGGGAGGAGTTGCAGGCGCTGGTGGCGGGCGAGACGGGGATGCCGCGCGAGGACGTCGTCGCCCGCGTGCGGACGCTCTTCACCGACGCCGGGGTGTTCGACAAGGCCGAGAAGCTGATCGACAAGTCGCGCGCCCGGGCCGAGGCCATCGCCGACGAAATCGAGCCGGTCGAGCTACGAGCTGCTGTACTTCCTGGTCGACACGGTGCTGGACCGGCCGGAGAAGGAGCGCGCCTGAGCCTCCGCTGTTGCAACTGGTCCCGTCCGCCCGTTCGGCGGTCACGCCATGAACGTACTGAAGGCCGAGGAGCTGTTCGGGCTGTTCGCCGGCGGCGGACATCCCCTGTCTACGACGTCATCCCCGCCGACACGATCCCGGCGCCCTACCGCGGACTCCTCGTGCATGAGGAGCACATGACCGTTACCGTGGAGGCATACCACGGCGGGCCGGTCGACGTGCGGGTGATGGAGGCGCTGGAGGACGGCGACCTGTACGCCCGCGAAGTCCTGCTGGTCCACCAGGCCACCGGCCGGGTGGTGCAGTTCGGCATCGTCACATGGACATGAGCGAGGTCAGCCCCGAGGTGCGGGCGGCCATCGTCGCGCAAAAGACGCCCCTGGGGGCGAGTGCTCATCGATCACGACGTGTTGCGCCGCATCGAGCCGACCGCCTATCTCCGCGTACACCCCACCGCCAGGTTTCTCAGCTGGTTCGGCATGTCGACGCCACAACCGCTCTACGGCCGGCTGGCGGTGATCCACTTCCACGACCGGCCCGTCGTCGAAGTGCTGGAAATCGTCCCGCCGTGACTCGGCGGCAGGTCACTTGGCTGGAGGCGACGACTTGGCCTCCAACGCTCGCTGCGCCGCTTCCATCCAGGACACGCAACTCCTTTCTGGATAATCCCTTCAGGCAGATCCTCTGGAGTCATGCTGGCGTGAACAGTATCCACCTCTTCCCGAGACTCGAGCACGGTCGAGGGTCCGTGCTGGCCATCATGTCGTCGAACATTCTCTGGTACGTTTGGCGAGCGTATTCCTTGAGGGCTTCCGACATGACTGGGTCCTCCGTATAGGCCGCCATCAGGTCATACACCAGCGAGGTCATTTCGCTGCCTTCGCACCGATCGTCCCGCCGTGACTCGCCGCCAGTCATTTCGACCCTGGCGACGAATCGTCCTCCTTTTCGCTCGCTGTTTCAGTGCATCCATCGAGGGCACGCATCTCTTCCTTCGACAGGCAACTCTCAGGCGGAACAATCTTTTGGCGAATATTTCTGCCTTCCAACTTCTGCTCAACAGACGCATCGGCGAGCACTTCGGCTAGGACTTCGCGGGCGAACTGTTTGAGAGCTTCCGACATGTCCGGATCCTCCTTGTAAGCCGAGATCAGTTTGTACACCAGCGAGGTCATTTCGGAGGTGCGCGGCTGATAGTGCTGTTTGCCGTATTGTACCTGCTCCTCGCGGGCGCTGAACAGCAGCAGCAGGGCGTTCTGCTCCTGTTGCGGTAGCTCCTGCACCACGATGACGCGAATGCGGCGGGTCACCAGCGGCAGTTCGTACACGCCTTCGCGGAGGCGAGTCAGCGTCGCCTGACCGGCCAGGTTGTGCGGATAGCGGACGCAGACGGCGTAGAGGCGAAAGTCCGCCTCCGGCAGCAGCTGCTTCAGCGACGGACTCCGCTGCTTGCGGGTGTTGACGTAGTGGCTGACCAGCTCACACAAGGCCCACCCGTCGAGCGCCTCCTGGTATGACTTGAACGTCACCACGTTGTGCGCGGCGAGGTCGTCGAACCCGTCGGGCAAGGGGTCCGGCAACGGGCCGGGACCGCGGCGGGTTAGTAGCAGGTCGACGAATTGCTGCCGGACCGACAGATCGGTCTCGGTGCTCACGTCCAGGGCGGTGCCTTCGCACAGGTCGCTCCAGCACAGACCGAACAGCCGGTGCCACGGTTGCGGGTCGCTCATCGCCGTCTCTCGCGAAGGTCAGCCTGCCCGCACCGCCTGCAGCGCCTCCGCCAGAGTCGGGTAGACCGGGATCGATGCCGGCAACCGGCAGACGTCGAAGATCTGCCGCAGGAACGGGTCGACCTGACAGAACACGACCCGGCCGCCCGATGCCTCCATCGTCTGCTGCAGGAGCACGAACTTGCTGAACATCGCGCTGGTCAAACTTTCCACCCGGGCGAAGTCGAGCACCAGCGCCGTTGCCCCTTCTCCCTGGACCAGCTCGACCAGTCGCTCTCCCACCGCCTGGACGGCGAGCGGGTCGAGAATGGTGCGCCGACGGAAGCGGACGACCGGCACTCCGTCCACCCGCTCGACCTGCACCAGATCAATCTGCGCTTCCGCGGACATGGCTCGCCTCCCTCTCCCCCTCCGATCGTAACCCGCCGGCTGGCGGCTGCCTAGTGGGTATCGCTCCACCTGCCGGCGTGGCGGGGGTTGTACAATACCTATACGCATCCGCGACGGAAATCTTGCGTCATTCGGGAGACTCACGCATGAGCAGCAGCACACCGGCCCGCCCCACTCTGGTCGAGGAAGTCGAGATTCAGGGGCACATCATCGACTCGCTGCTGCTGCCCAAGATCCTCGACGAGATCCTGACGCAGGGCGGCAGCTACGTCCTCAAGGATATCCGCATTGGCCAGCGGCAGAACGACACCAGCTATGCGCGCATCGAGGTGCGGGCGGATACCGCGGAAACGCTGCGACGCGTTCTCGACGGCATTCACGACCACGGCGCCGTGCCGACCACCACGCACGACTGCCAGACCGTCGAGGCCGACATCGACGGGGCGTTCCCGGAACAGTTCTACAGCACCACCAACTACCGCACCCAGGTTCGCCTTGGCGGAGAATGGATCGACGTCGAGGACCAGGAGATGGACTGCGGCATCCTCGTCGACCCCGACGGCGGGTCGGCCCGGTGCGTGCCGATGACCGACGTCCGCCGCGGCGATCACCTGGTTATCGGCCGGCAGGGGTTGCGGGTGTTCCCGGCCGAGACGCAGGCGAAACAGAACCTGTTCGAGTTCATGGCCAGCCCGGTGTCGAGTGAGAAGCCGAAAGGGGTGACGGTCCGCGAGATCGCCCAGGCGATGAAACGCTCGCGCGACGCCGGCGAAAAGATCCTCGCCGTCCTCGGCCCGGCCGTCGTCCACACCGGCAGCGTCGAGCACATCGCGGCGCTGATTCGCCTGGGGTATCTGAACGTCCTGTTCGCCGGCAACGCCCTGGCCACCCACGACATCGAGCTGAGCCTCTACGGCACCAGCCTGGGCATCTCCGCCCAGCACGGCCTGCCGACCGAGGAGGGGCACGAGCATCACCTCCGCGCCATCAACACCATCCGCCGGCTGGGCAGCATTCGCACCGCGGTCGAACGCGGCGTGCTCAAGAGCGGCATCATGTACGAGTGCGTCAAGCACGGCGTGCCGTTCGTCCTCGCCGGCAGTATCCGCGACGACCGCCTGCTGCCGGAGGTGATCCTCGTGCTCGTTGCCCAGCGGACGATGCGCGAACAGATCCAGGGCGTCGGGTTCGCCCTGATGATCGCCACCGCCCTGCACGCCATCGCCACCGGCAATTTGCTGCCGGCGTGGGTGAAGGTGGCCTGCGTCGACATCAACCCGGCCACCGTCACCAAGCTGACCGATCGCGGCAGCATCCAGACCGTCGGCGTGGTGACCGACGCCGAGCCGTTCCTCCGCGCCCTGGTGGCGGAGCTGGCTGGCCACTCGTGAGCCGTCGCATCAGGACTCTCGGCGTGGCAGGCAGGCGCCGGGAAGGGTCCACACCAGGGCGGTCACCAGCCCGAGGGTGACGAAGTTCTGGATCAGGCTGTAGCCGTGCCACCGGCCGAACTCGGCGCGCGCCGCCCGTGCCTCGGCGATCTGCTCCGCCGACGGGTTCGCCTGGCGCAGCACCGCGTCGGTCCGGTCGTTGCGCGGCCCGCGCAGGTCGGTGACGTGCCGCTCAATCGCCCACCCGCCGACCACGCTTCCGAGCGCCAGGACCGCCGCCGCCAGCCGGCAGCGCCGAACGCCGGTCTGGCGTGCCAGGACGAGCATGGTCAGCAAAACGACTGCCCCGGCTGCCGTTTGCAGCAGGTAGTACGTCGGAAAGATCCCGCCGACCGCCACCCCGGCCGCGCGTGACCCCTGTTCCAGCCGCAGCGGCGACGGGAACCCTTCGCCCAAATCGTCCCGGTCAAACGCCACCGGCAGCGGCAGCCACAGCGGCCGTTCACTCGCCGGCAACTGGCTCACGTCCCGATACGCGCCGAAGATCAGCACGCCGGCCAGCGTGAAGAACGCCACCGACCCGAACCAGAGAGCGACGGCCAGAACGTGAAGGCGGACAACGAGGGTGTGCATGGGTGCGTTCCGGTGGGGCGGTCAGAGGCGATGTTCGGTCCCGGCGAACAGACGGCGAATGTTGCCCTGGTGGCGGACGAACACCAGCAGACAGGCGACCAGGCAAAACGACGTGACGACGACGTGCTCATAGTGCCACGGCTTCTCCTGCGTGGCCAGCCGCAGAATGAGTAGCAGCGCCGCAGCGGTCAACGAGGCGAGCGACATGGTCCGGGTGGTCAGCAGCACCGCCGCCCACACCACCAGGACGATCGCGGTAAGCACCGGCACCAGTACCGCGATCACGCCGGCGCCGGTCGCCACTCCCTTGCCGCCCCGGAACCGCAGGTAGACCGGGAACAGGTGGCCCAGAAACGCGCTGATCCCGGCGACGACCGCGAGGCTGTCCGGCGGCAGCTCGTCGGGTTGGGTCAGCAGCCATCGCGCGATCGCTACCGGCGCCGCCCCCTTGGCGAAGTCGAACAGGAACACCAGCACACCCCACCGGCGACCGAGCACCCGGCCGACGTTGGTGGCGCCGATGTTGCCGCTACCGTGCGCCAGAATGTCGACCCCGCGTGCGCGGGCGATCAGGTAGCCGAACGGGATCGCCCCCACCAGATAGGACGCCACCGTCACCGCAAGCAGGTCGAGCACAGCCAGCGTCACCCCCCACGAGGCGAACCGTCCGCTACCGGCCGGCGCAAAGGAACGCCGGTTCGCCGGATGGGACAGGTCGCCCTTCATGCGTTGTACCGCCGCCACCTGCTTCGCCCAGGGGCGAATCGGCGCCGCGCCGGCTCGGCTGGCGAACCACCTCCAGCTCCCACCGATCGCGGAGCAACCACGGCGCGAACGGGCGGCTGCCGCACAGCAGCCGACCGAGGGTGTAGCGCAGCTTGCGGAATGGCGACAGCGGTTCGCGGGCGTGCGTCTGCAGCGCGGTGCGGTAGCGGGCCATCGCCGCCGGGGTGAAGCCAGTATACCGCTCCCGGAATGCCGCCGCCCACACGTTGATCGGCCGGTGGCGCGGCCCGTGCCAGCCGATCACCGCCTGCGGATACCGGGCTAGCAGCAGCTTCAAGGCGGACGGGGTGAACCGCCAGTAGTCGTCGGGGTGGGCGTGCAGGTGAAAGTGGAACGGGCAGGAGACGACCAACGCGCCGTCCGGTCGCAGCACCCGATACACCTCGTCGAACCCCTGCCAGAACCGCGCGACGTGCTCGAACGTCGACAGGGCGATCACCGTCCCGAACGTGCCGTCGGCGTAAGGCAACGCCTCGACCGACGCCACCTGGTCGACCCCCGGTCCCGGCCGCATGTCGAGGCCGACGTAGCGCCGGCCCGGGAAGTAGCGGCGAAGGTCGATCAGCTGCTCTTGCCCCGCCACCTGGAAGGCGCCGACCTCGAGGACCGGGCCGGACAGCGGGAACGCCTCGAACGTGGACCGGGCAACGCCGTGGAGGAAGCGGTTCATCGGGTGAGGTCTCCGGAGGGGCGCACAGGTCGCGACCGGCTACCCGACACGGGCGGCCGGTAATGCCGTTGACCGGCTCGCGCGACGGAGGATGTCGAGCAGGCCCTGGTAATGGTCTTCAAAGGTCCACCCCGCCGCCGCGCGTACCGCCTCGGTCCCACAGGCGGCGCGAACCTGCGGGTCGAGCAGATGCTCCAGCGCCCGCGCCAGGTGGCGGTGATCGTGCGGCCGGGGCAGGACGAAGCCTTCCAGACACCGACCGTCCGGCCCGCTCGGGTGCATCAGTTCGCTGGCACCGTTGCACCGGGTGGTGATGACGGGAAGTCCGCCGGCCAGCGCTTCGAGCACCACGTTCGAGCAGGGGTCGTAAAACGTCGGATGTACCAGCAGGTCGCTCGCGGCATACACTTCGCGCATGTTCCGGCAGTAACCGAGGAAGTGGACGCGGTCGGACAGGCCCCGTCGCCGCGCCATCAGCCGGAACTCGATCTGCGACGACTGGCCGGCGACAATCAGGTGCAGCCGCCGGTCGCGCAGCCGGCCGAGGGCGCGCAGCAGCGGCGCCAGGCCCTTGAGCCGGTAGTTCATGGCGGCGAACACCGCCACCACGTCGTCGGGGCCGACCCCCCAGCTGTGGCGAACCTCCGCCCGTCGCGCCGGCGACACTTCCTGGTGCGACCGGGCCGCGGGTATGCCGATCGGCAGCAGCGGCACGCGCTCCGGGGGCAGACCGTGCCGCTCGATCAGGTGCGACCGTACCATGCCGCTGATCGCCACAATCAGCGACCCCGGCCGGCGATACTGCGCGCGCTCCAGCGCCAGGAACGACAGGTGGGCCGGCTCGAACCACTTCATCGCGTGCAGCAGCCCGCGCATCACCGCCCAGCGGTGCTTGCCGAGGCTCATCTTGACCGAGGCGTCGTAATCGCCGCCCTGGGGGTAGTAGACGTCCACCCCGGAGATCTTGTCGAAGCCGACGCTCACGTCCGGCCGCTCGACCGCCAGCAGCCGCAGGCACGCGCGGCTGAACGCCCACGGCCGGAGGAAGCGCGGCAGGGCGCCCAGCTGGACGCAGTGATAGCGCAGCCCGGCGGGAAGGGCCGCCTCGTCCCAGCGGGAGGCCATCAGATGGACCTCGTGCCCGTCGGCGACCAACCGGCCGGCCAGCCGAGCGATGTACGTTTCGCAGCCGCCCCGCTGAGGCAGGACGCTGGGATAGCACAGTGCGATTTTCATACCTGCCAACCGATGAGGGGATGATCGGACCAGCAATCCGGTGACACCACGATGGGGCGATCACGTCGCCCACTCATCCGTCCGGGGATGCCGTCCCGGCCTGCCGTGTCTTGCGGCAGTTGTGCCGCTGATACCGCCGCCACTTGAACACGATGCCGAGCCGCAGCAGACGAGACGCCCAGCCGCGGACCCCGAGGCCGCGGTACTGCATCCAGAACGCCAGCTTGTCGCGAACGTCCAGGCACGGCAGATCGGCCGAGTAGAGCAGCTGCGCCAGGTCCTTGAGCCGCCACAGCCACCATGTCCAGCGATGGTGGGCGAGCCGGTGCAGGTCGATCAGGTAGACCCGCCCGCGCCAGGCAGCGTCGTCGGCGGCGGCCATGCCGGCGATGTCCGTCTCGCGGACGAAGAAGTGGCACAGGTACAGGTCCTTGTGAAAGTGGCGCCGGTCGTGCAGCAGGCGAGCGAGCCGCGCCACCTCCGCCGCCAGTCCCCGCTTCCACCGGCGGAACACCGCCGCCGGGAGCTGCGCCGCCGCCCGCGGCAACGCCTCGTCGAGCGGCAGCATGCCGGTCAGCTCCTCGACCGCGAGGAAGCTCTGCAGCCGCCCCCACGGTCCGACGAATTCGCCCGCCGCCACCGTTGGCGGCACCGGCACTCCCTGGCCATGCGCCCAGCGCAGATGTTCATACTCCTGAAGGGCCGGCGACCACCCCGACCCCGGCCAGAGCAGCGCCAGCACCCGCCGCCACCAGGGCAGCTGGTAGTGCCGTTTCAGGTAGACCACCAGCGACCGGCCGGAACGGTCCCGAGCATCCAGGCGGAGCCGGCCGGACGATCGCCCCTGCTTCTCGCTGTACCGATCGGTCACCGGCATCTGCATGATCCGGTCGGCCCAGCCCGGACCGGCGAACTCCGTCCAGACCGGATCCTGGCGAAGCCGACACCAGCCGCGGGTCAGCCGTTGCCACAGCGACGGCACCGCCGGATCGCTGGCCGACGCATCCTCGGTCCCCTCCCGGCCGCCTGCATCGTAGCGGACCGTGCCGACCGCCGGGCCGATCATCCGCGGCAGGGCGTCGGCGTGGCCCTGCAGCACCATGCGCCAGTCCGCCAGGGTGCAGCCGTGGGCACTCAGGTAGGTCTGCAGGCCGGCCAGATCGCGCGACGCGAGGATGGTGTTCGGACGGCGGGCCGGCTGGATGCCGTCGATGTGTTCCAGAACCAGCGTGGCCGGGGCATCGGTGCCGGGCGAGGGAGGACGGACGGCGAAGGCGGTCATGGCGCTGGTGTCGAGATAACAACAGGCGTCGTGCAGGCGTGCCAGCAGTGTACCGAGCTGGTGCAGCAGGCCGCGCCGCTCGTCGTCGCGTGCCTGGGCCAGCCAGACCGGCAGGCGGACCGTCCCGAGGAACGGCTCGCTCAGCAAAAACGAGTCCTGCCAGCGGGGAAACAGCGGCAGTCCACCGCGATCGGTCGGTCGACTGTCGGCGGCCGGTTGTCCGTTCCACGCGAACACCCGTCGACCGAACCCGAGCACCCGCGGCGCCGGCACCCCGTGCCGCTCCAATCGCCAGAGCAGCGTCGCCTCGCGTTGCTCGGGCGTCAGCAGCGGCGACCCGAGCAGCCAGTGGCGGAGTATCTGAGCAAAACGGATCGGCATTCTCCGCCGAACCAGCAGCCCATAGCGCTGCCCCGGCAGCACCAGCCACCGGCGGCTCAGCTCGCGACCGGATCGGCTCCCCGCGCTGGCCTGCACCGGCTGGCGGTCGAGGCGCAGCCAGTCGAGCGATTCGCCGCCCATCAGCGCCGCCATCGCCGGCGTAACGCACAGCGCCTCGCCGTCATGACAGATCCAGTTTTGCGGTTCGGCCGTGGGCGGCTGCCGCTTCTCGCGGATGTGCCGCCGCTTCTGTAGCTGCCGGCTGCAGGCCTCGACGTCGACCGCGTAACGGCGCAGCAGGCGGACGGAGACAGTCGGACCGAGGTACGCCCGGAGCAAGGTCAGCCGGTCGCGCAGCCCGGTGACCGCGTCGGGCAAGGTGGCGTGCAGCGTCGCCAGATCGCGGACGCGGGCCAGGTAGGGCACCCACGCCCCCCGCCAGGCCCGTTGCCAGTCGAGCAGGCAGAGCGTCTCGTCGCGCACCAGGACGTGTTTGGCGTACAGGTCGCGATGGAAGAATCCCGTCTGGTGGAGCCGCGCCAGCAGGCGCCCGAGCCGGACGGCGAGCGCCCGCCGTTGCTCCCCGTCGAGCCGGCCCAGTACCGCCATCAGCGGTTCGGCTCCGACCACCTCCTCCACCAGCAGGAAGGCGCGGCCCTGGTCGTCCTCGCCGGTGGCCAGCCACCGCGGTCCGGTCAGCTCCTCGCGCTCCAGCGCCTGCAGCACGCCGGCCTCGCGAACACACCGCGACACCCAGCCGAAGCCGGCCAGGAAGTTGGTCAGCCGCGTTCGCCAGCGGACCTGCGTCTCCCGCTTCAGGTAGACGGTCCGCACGTCGGCCCCGTCGGACAGGGTCAACCGTCCCACCTGCCGGCCGATGTGGCCGCTGACGATCACCGCCTCCAGGCGCAGGAAGTCCTCGGCGTCGACCAGCCGGAGCCGCCGCAGCCACCCCCGGTGCGTCGGGTTGATGCGGACGAACCCGCGAGCGGTTCGCCGGCCCCGCACCAGCGCCGCCACCGTGAAACCGGCCAGGGCGAGGAACAGCAGGGAGAAGGTGGGAGCCATGAGGGACGTCCGGGATCGGGGTCAGATGCGGAAGATCAGGAATCGCCCTGGAGGAGCGCTTCGGCGGCCTGGATGACCTCGCCGGGCAGCAGGTCTTTCATGCACTGGTGGTGGCCGAGCGGACACACTCGTTGCTGGCACGGGCCGCACGGCACCGGCCGCTGCAGGTGGACCGCTCGCGGGTGGTACGTCTCCGTCCAGGCGATGTGCGTCGGCCCGAACAGCGTTACCACCGGCCGGTCGAAGGCGTGGGCGAAGTGCCGCGGGCCGGAATCGGCGGTCACCAGCAGGTCGGCCCGCCGGATGCACCCCTTGGTCAGCCCGAGCGACAACGACACGCCGGCGGTCGTCGCCAGCTCGCCAAGCGAGTGGACCGGCAACCGGCCGGCGCGGGCGACGATCTCGGCCGCTTGACCGCGCTCCGACGGGCCGCAGGTCACCAGCACCCCACAGCCGCGGCGGTCGACCAGGTCGGCCGCCAGCCGGGCGAAGTATTCGTTCGGCCAGTGCTTCGCCGCCCCGAACGCCGCGCCGGGATTGAGACAAATAACCTCGGGATAGGAGGCGTAGCCGGCCGCTGCCCACACGCCGTCCACCGCCCGCTCGTCGGCCTCGGTCGTGAACAGCTCCAGGTCGTGCCCCGGCGACGGGCAGCCGACCACCTCGACCAGCCGGTTGTAGGCGGTGACGATCGGGCTGACGCGGATGCGGCCGTCCGGCTGGCGCTCCGGCTCGAGGGCGTCGGTGAGCAGCGGACCGCGGCCGTAGCGGACGTAGCCGACGATCCGCTTGCAGCCGCCCAGCCAGGCGACCATCGCCGCGCGGAACGAGTTCGGGAACAGCACCGCCAGGTCGACGCCCTCCTGGCGCAGCTGCCACGCGGTCGCCGTCATGCCCTGTTTCCAGCTGTTGCCGTTGAGCGGCACCAGCCGGTCGAACCAGGTACTCCCTTCGAGCACCCCGGCGACATACGGCTTGTGGACGCCGAGCAGGCGCGCGCCGGCGAATTGCTGCCGCAGCGCCCGGATCGCCGGCGTCGCCATCACCACGTCGCCGACCCAGCCCGGCAGGAAGACGGCGATCTTCATGCCCTGTCCCTCCAATGCGCTCACCGATGGGTCAGGCCGCCTCCAGCCGTTGCAGCACGCGGGTGGTGGAGAACCCGTCGCGAACCGTCGCCAGGTGGACGCGCCCGCCGTAGCTCTCGACGAAGTCGCCGCCGACCACCTGGTCGCGGCGGTAGTCCGCACCCTTGACGAGCACGTCCGGCCGGATGGCGCGGATTAGTTCGGCCGGCGTCGTCTGATCGAACACCGTCAGGTAATCGACCGGCTCCAGGGCGGCGAGCACTTGCCCGCGCGCCTCGCACGGGTTGACCGGCCTTGCCGGTCCCTTCAGCGCCCGCACGCTGGCATCGCTGTTCAGCCCGAGAACGAGCAGGTCGGCCTGACCGCGCGCCTCGTACAGGTACTGCACATGGCCGGCGTGCAGGATGTCGAAGCAGCCGTTGGTGAACGCCACGCGCTGTCCGGCGGCGCGGCGGCGGTCCAGCTCGCGGACGAGGTCCGGCAGCGGCAAAAGTTTGCCGTGGCCGCGCATCCCGCTGCCGTGATGAATGTCGTGGAGGATCTCTTCGCGGCTGACGGTGGCGACGCCGATCTTCTCGACCTCCAGCCCGCCGGCGATGTTCGCCAGCCGGATCGCCGGGTCGTAGTCCACACCCGCCGCCAAGGTCATGCCGAGGACCGCCATCACCATGTCGCCGGCGCCCGTAATGTCATACACCTGCCGCGGGCGCGTCGGGAAGTGCTGCCGCCGGCCGTCGACGTGGGCCATGAACATGCCGTCGCGGTCGAGGGTGAGGATCGCTGCTTCCAGGTCGAGCCGCTCGCGCAGCTCAACGGCGGCGGTTTGCGCCTCGGCCAGTGTGTTGAGCGCTCGCCCGGCGGCGAGGCCGGCCTCCAGCCGGTTCGGGGTGATGGCCGAACAGCCGTGGTACTTGCGGTAGTCGCCGCCGCGGATCGGGTCGGCCACCGTCTTGATGCCGGCGGCGCGGGCGGCGGCGATCACCGCCGACAGCAGGCCGGGAGTGCAGACGCCCTTGTCGTAGTCGCTGACGAGCACCAGGTCGGCCCGCCGGACCTGCCGCCCGATCGCCTCGGTCAGCCGCCGCTCCATTCGCAGCGACAGCGGCGTCCGCACCTCGTAGTCGACGCGGATCATCTGCTGCGGGTGCCGGTGCTGGGCGCGGCCGATGTACCGCTCCTTCACCGTCGTCGGCCGATCGTCGTCGACCAGCAGCGACTCGTCGTCGATACCCAGGTCGACCACCTGCTGCCGCAGCCGGCCGGCGTCGGCATCGTCGCCGACCACCCCGGCCAGCATGACCCGCGCGCCCAGCGCCCGGAGCATGGTCGCCACGCTGCTGGCGCCGCCGAGACGCTCCTCGCGGCGGTCGGCCTGCAGCAGAATAACCGGCGCCTCCTGGCTGATGCGGGCGGCGTCGCCCCAGACGTAGCGGTCGAGCATGGCGTCGCCGACCACCAGCACGCGGGGCTGGCCAAGCTGCAACACCAGGTCGGCCAGCTCGCTGTCGGTGGTCGGGTGACTGGTCATGACAGGTTCGCTCATGGGTGGAATCCTCCGTCCGGATCAGGCAGCGCGGGCAATCGGCTCGTCGGCAGGGACGGCGAGCGGGCGGGGCAACGACTGCGCCAGGTGCTGGGTCATGGAGGCGTGCAGCAGCGGCAGCAGCACCTCGTGGTGGCCGATCAGCTCGATCCCCTCGCCGCCGCGTGCCGCCGGGTCGGCGGTCGGGCCGGACCGGGACACCGGGCGCGAAACGACGTTCACCGTGCTGCGATAGCGCGACTCCTTGTCGACGTTGATCGTCACCAGCCCGTCGAGGTCGTGGCCGAAGTTGCGGACCACGCTCACCGCCTTGAGCAGCACCTCCGGCAGCACGACAGCACTGCCGAGGTTGAGCCACACCCCCTGCCGCATCGTCGAGACGACACGGCACAGGTGGCGGAAGTCGAGGTGCGACGATTCGCCCAGCGCCGCCCCGGAAACGTGCGGGTGCATGTGAACGATGTCGGTGCCGACGGCGACGTGGACGGTACACGGGATGCCGGCGCGATACGCCGCCAGCACCACGCTGCAGTCGCCGAACGGGCAGTGCATGCCATCCATCATGCGGCCCAGGGCGGCGCCGAGGCCGAGTTCGTTCTCCGCGCCGGCGCGGGCGGCGACGGCGAAGGCATCGGCCGTCTCGCGGGCCATGCCGAACGTCCCTTCGTGCAGGGCGGCGCCGACGTCCTCACTGGTCTTGCCGACCAGCGCCAGCTCGAAGTCATGGATGGCGGCCGAGCCGTTCATCGCCACCGCCGTGATCAGGCCGCGACGAATCCAGTCGATCAGATACGGGCCGCAGCCGGTCTTGATGACGTGCCCGCCCATCGCGGCGACCACCGTTCGCCCCTCGGCGTGGGCGCGGGTCAGGTGGAAGCGAACGCGGCGCAGGGCGTTGCCGGCCAGCTGCCGCGGCAGCGAGTCGAGCCAGTCCTCGAAGCTGGCGCCGGGCGGCAGCGGCCGCCCTAAATCCTCGCGGAACACCTTCGACGGCCGCGATGCCAGGTCGTAGGTGCGCAGTCCGTGCAGGTCAAACGGCGCCTCGGTCGGTCTCATCCCTGCCACGATCGTTCCTCCTTGAACCGATGGGATGCACGGTGTGTGTCAGTCCAGCGTGTCCGGCGGGGCCGCCGGCAGCCGGCTCCGCAGCAGGTGCAGGAACTCCTCCTCGCCGGCGCGAAACGTCAGCCCGATCCGCACCGCCCACAGCGGCCGGCCGCCCAGCTCGCTGACGCGCAGCTTGACCAGGTCTTTCTGAGTCGTGACCAGGACCGCATCGTCCGGCAGTGACCGGGCGAATACGGCCAGGTTGGCGACGTCGTCGCGTCCGTAGGGGTGATGATCGGGGTAGGCGCGGAAGCCGACGAGCCGGCAGCTGAGATCGACCAGCGTGCGGCGAAACCCCTCCGGGTTACCCAGGCCGCAGAAGCCTGCCACTGCCCGGCCACGCAACGACTCCAGCGTCTCACGCGCGCCGTCGGCGTTTGCCAGGTGCAACGGTCGGTGTTCGGTTTCCAGTATCGGCTTACCGGGAAACTGCCGGTCCAGCTGATCGCGAATCTGCTGGACGCGCTCGGCGCCGGCCTGGTCGCAGCGGGTGAGCAGGACGGCGTCGGCCCGGCGCAGACCGGCGATCGGCTCGCGGAGCAGCCCGCGCGGCAGCAGATAGCCTCCGCCGAACGGGTCGGTGGCGTCGATCAGGACGACGTCGAGGTCGCGGCCGAGCCGCCGGTGCTGGAACCCGTCGTCGAGCAGCAGCACGTCGCTCTCCAGCTCCTCCAGGGCGATCCGCGCCAGGGCGACACGGTCGGCGCCCTGCAAATGCGGCACGTCGGGCAGGTTTTCTTCGAGGACGAGGGCCTCGTCGTTCACCCCCGCCTCGCTACCGTAGCCGCGGCTGAGCATCGTCACCTGCAGGTCGAAGCCGCGGAGCTGACGGGCGATGAACTCGACGCATGGCGTTTTGCCGGTGCCGCCGACGGTCAGGTTGCCGACCGAGATGACCGGGGCGGCGACGCGCTGCACCTTCCAGCCACGGTCGTAGGCGAAGTTGCGGAGGCGGACGGCAACGCCATAGCCGAGCGAGGCGAGCCACAGGGCGAACCGCTGCGAAGCCGGCCAGAGGCCGACCCGCTCGCCGCGGATCAGGGCGAGGAACCGCTCCCGTCGACGCGCGGCGGCGGAGCGCAGCAGAGGATCGTCGGTGACGGCGGACAACGGGGCTCCATCCCCTGCTCGGGATCGGAACGCGCCGCGGCACTCGTCCGTGGTGCCGGGAAGGCGCGGGGTGTGGGAACGCAAACCTGGGTCGCCGAGTTATAGCCGCTGGGCCAAAGCGGTGTCAATTGCGATCCGCCTGGCCGGTTGCCGATGCATCAACACGCCTTGTAGGGCAGTCGCCCCGCGGCCGGCCTTTCACCGCCGGCCGCAGCCGATCCGGGCGCCAGGGGTTGATCGGGCCGGTCACCGCTGTGGCGGGGCGACGTCGCGGATCAGGGCGCCGCGTTCGTCGCTCAGCACCAGCACGGCAAAACGTTCGATCGCCTGCCGCTCCGGCGTGTTCACCGATACATAATCCAGCCGCCCGCGCAGATCGGTGTAGCCGTCCTTGTGGAACTTCACCGACCCGTCCGCCAGTCGCGCGTACACCTTGACGTATACCTTCGGTAATGCCTTACCCGCAGCATCGGCCACGCACCTGGCCGTAACTCTCCAGGAACTTGACGTCCATCACGTTGGCGTAGTACGCCGCCGTCCGCGACTTGCCCGCCGCCGTCACCTCCACCAGCACGTTCTGCCGGGCCAGCTCGTCCGGCAGCGGAATCGCCCGCTTGCCGGCCTTCGACCCCAGCTTCACCTCGCGCGTCAGGTTCGGCCGGATGGCGGTGAACTGCCCGCCCTGCTGCTGGACGAACGGGCTACGGCTGAACAGCAGCTCGACGTCCATCCGGTAGAAGTGGACCTGCACCCGGTCGAGGTTCTGCCAGCTCGGCTGGACCTGCCCGTTCTCGACGGCGAAGTCGAACCCCGGCTCAGTCGCCGCCAGCCCGCCTTGCCGCTGGTCGCGGTCGGCCGGGTCGACCACCTTGGTTGGCCCGCCGTCGATCTCGTCCAACTGCGCCAGCGCGCCGTGAACGTGTTCCGCCACCGATCAACCGGGTGCGCGGCGTGGCGTGTGGCGATCGCCCGTGCCTGCTCCGGCCTCGTCGGCCAGCGCCAGCCAGGCGGCGCAGTAGTCGTACTGCAGCCGCGTCGCCACTCGATCAGCGGCGACACGCGCGAACGCCCCCTTCGCTTCCTCCACCCGATCCTGCAACAGCAAGTAATAGGTTACTGCCAGAAGCGCCGGGTCGTCGAGCGTGTCGGAGTAGGTGAGCGTTTTCAGGAAGCGATGGTACTGCTCCAGCAGCCGATCGTTGACGATCTGCCGCCGCTGCCCCAGCGCGTGGGCGCGAGCGTTGACCAGCGGCTTGTACTCCAGGTGCTCGTAGCTGTGCCGCGCCACCGGGTCGACCGTGAGCAGCGGGCTGACCAGCGGCCCGCCGCACTCGGCGACGATCTGCTCGCTGTGCCGCAAATACTCGCGCGCCGTCGGCACATCGGCGTGGAACAGGCCGTAGGACCACAGCGTCGACACATACTGTTGCCGCGCCGCCAGCAGCCGTGTGACCGCCTCGAAGAAGCCCCGGTCGCGCAGGCGGAAGGCGATGCGGTCGAGGTTCAAAGCCGCCACGTTCTCCCGGTTCAGGAAGGCGAGCACATCCGCGTCGCTGCCGTGCTGCGAGACGAAGTCCCACGAGCCGGTGTCCACCTTGCTCGGCTTGTCGACCACCGTCAGGGTGAGTGGCTGGGCGGCGGTGACGAACTGCTCGTTGCGCGCCACCTGCACCGGGTAGTGCGGGAACTTGCCGGCCTTGGGGAAGTAGAAGAAATAGTCGACCGTGCCGGTGCGGTATGGCTCCAGGTCGAGCGGTACGCTGCGGGTGAACTGGCCGTTGGCCACCGGCACGGCGCCGACCGGCAACTGGATCAGCGCCGTCAGCTTCTGCCGCGCCGAGGTGGCGTTGGTGACGACCACCTGGCAGCCATAAACCGTCTGAGTCAGGAACTCGTCGGTGACAAACTTGTCGACCTTCTCGCCGTTCTCGTCGCGGTAGCGGTCGCCGTGGCGATACAGGTTCTGGCTAACCAGCACCTGGACTCCGCCGCCCTTGCCGTCGGCCGGCCGCACTTCCTCATGGAACGCGATCACCGGCGAGCCGGGCGTGAGCGTCATGCCGCCGTCGGCGAACTTGAGGTCGTGCTTGCCGGCGTCAAAGGGGAGATCAAGGACCGCCAAAGCGAACATCATCTCGGTGAAGCTGCCCGACGCCTGGCCGAAGTGGCGTGACAGGAACGGCGTTTTGCCGTCGTGAGCGGCATAGTCGCGCCAGAACGGGCCGACCGGCACGAGGTCGGCGATTTGCCGCTGGATCGGCAGCTTGTAGTAGTTGTTCTCCGCCCATTCCTGGGTCGGGTCGAGCCGCCGGTATAGTTGACGGACGTCCTTGAGCCGGCCGGCATTGAGGCCGAAGAAGTCGCTTCGCCGCCCGCCGCTGGCCTTGCTGGCCCCGGCGCGGGAAGCGAGATCCTTTTTCCGCGCCGCCCCCTCGGCCAGTTCGGTCCCGCCGCGTGGGCTTCCCTTTTCGTCGGCGTCCATCTCTTTCGGCGCGTCCATCGCCGCTCCGACGCCGGGTGGCATCTCTCCCGCCTTGGGTTTTGGGGCAGCGTGCAACTCTTCGAGCCGATCCTCATTCTGGTTCAGCCTGCGGCTGAGCCGCTCCTGTTCCTTGCGCAAATTGCCGAGAATCTTCTCGTCGGTCGCCAGCGCGGTGTCTTCCAGCCCGACGTGGAACAGGAACAGCTCGCGCTCGCGGTTGGGCGGCAGCAGCCGCAGCAGGTCGGCCAGGTGGCGCAGCGTTCGCGGCGGCTCGTTGGCGATCCGCTGCGCCAGCAGCACGCGCTCCACCGTGTTCAGCCGCCCGTAGTTCCACGGCTGTGAGTAATCCGTTACGTCCTCATCCAGCAGCCAGCGATCGAGGAACGTCTTGTCCTTCTTGTTCCGCAGGTACGGCTTGACCACCTCGTCGAAGAATGGCCGGTCCTTCTGGTAGAGGAAGAAGTGCAGCTCGTGGCAAGCGTGCTTCGAGTACAGCGCCCGCTTCTGCTCCGCCTTGAGCGTCGGCCAGGTGGGGACAAAGGCGAACTCGGCCAGCGTCGCGTTCTTCGTCAGCGTGGCGTAGTAACCGTATACGCGCGGCAGGCTGTCGATCATCTGGAACCGGCTGCCGAGCAGGTCGGGCAGCACCAGCGGCTTGCCCGCCGCCAGCACCGACACCTGTTTCTGCTGGGTGAAGTGTTTGGCCGGGTCCAGCCCCTTGCGCAGCCGCAGATCGGCGAACGTCGCCGGCGTTTCCGGCAGAGTGACGCTGCGATAGGTGGTGCTCACCGGGTCGACGGCGACGACGTGGATCATGGCGTGCGGCACCAGCAGCTTGCGCGGCACGGTTACCGTGCCGTTCTTGTCCGGCACCAGGTTGAGCAGCACCGCCGACGCATCGGCCAGGAAGTCGAGGTTGGCGAAGTCACCGCCTTCCGCCGGTGGACGGACCGCTGCCGGCGCCGGCGTGGCCGGCGGCGCCATGCTACTCGGCGCATTGAACCCACCGCCGGAGCGGAACTCGTCGCCGCCCTGCGCCAGCTGCTCGGCCGTCTCGGTCGTCCGCACCGCCCACGGATTGAGCAGCAGACTCGGCCGATCCAGCATCACGCCGGGAAACTTCTTCTGTCCGCGCCGGTCGAGCACGTAGCGGTACTCGTCGCCGATGTTGCGTCCGGTCAGGTACACCGACTCGGCATGACCGGGCACCGTCCCCGTCAGCGCCGCCTCGCGCACCTTACTGAGATCCGCAAACGCGGAGAACGCCGGCTGGTAGCGCGTGGCGAACACATGAACGCGGGCGAACTTCGACACCCCGCCCAGCTGCACCGTCACCGCCTCGGCGCCGGCGGTGATCGACCGCACATGCACCGGCTCCAGCGCCGGCAGCTCCAGGTGGCGGGTGGCGCCGAGCACGAACCCGGCCACCGTCGCCCCGTCCACCACGCGGATGCGAATGCGATCGCCCACGCGCTTCTGCCACAGGTCGTAATCGCCCGGCGGCAGGTCGCTCAGTTCCAGCAGCCCGTCGCGAATCGCCAGCGCGTCGAACCGATCGGCGCGGATGTCGTTGCCGCGGACCTCGAACAGCGCATAGTCCGCCCGCGTCGGCTTGTCGGCCGTGCCCAGGTACGGCAGCCGCACCGGCTTGCCAGCGACGGCGTGCATCAGCCCGCGGTAGGTGAAGGCATCGGTGGCCAGCGTCCAGGTGTGCGCCGTGCCCTCCGGCCCGGTGGCGGTGACCGTGACGATGTCGGCCAGCGGGCCGAGCGTGACCCGTCCCTGGCGGTCGGTCTTGAGCGTCACGCGCACCGGCTCGCGGAACTCGCGGTGCTTCAGCGCCACCTGCACCGCCCGCTCCGGCTTGGCCTCGCCGGTGCGGCCGAGCAGCTCGAGCACATAGTCCGGCCCGAACCGCGCCAGGTGCAGATCCTCGATGCGGTCGGTGCGGTCGATGCCGTTGAGCGCCACCGTGTGCGACACCGCCAGGTCAGCCGGCTTGCCGGTGCTCTGCACCTTCACCCGCGCCGTCAGGGTGACGGTCAGCGTTTTCAGCCGCGGCGGCACGCGCAGCTCGTGCGTCGACTCGCGATCCTCGAATAACGCGAAATTCGCCACTTCGGTGGACGACGGCACGTCGTTGTGGTCGACCGAGGTGAGCCGCAGGCGCACGTCTTCCAGCAGCCGCAGAGACACCGGGGCGTCATTCAGATACAATCCGGGGCGTAAAAGTAGCTGGGTGGTGCGGCCGGTCAGCAGGCTTTCGCGGTCAACGTGGATGCCGGCGGCCAGCCGGTACGCCTCGGGCTGGTGCTGCAGATAGTCGAGCGACGACAGCTCGCCGCGCGTGAGCACGATCGGCCGGCGGCCCGGCTCGGCGGTGAACGGCACGGTGACCACGCCGTCTTTATCCGGCGCATACTCCTGGCCGCCCAGCCACACCACGGCATCGTTCACTGCCCGATTGCGCTCGTCGACAACGCGCACCTGCTGGCCAGCCGGGCCGGTGGTGGCGAGCGCGCGCAGCCGGCCCTTGCGGACCAGCGCCCGGCTGCTCTTGCCGGCGCCGATGAAGTCGATCACGTAGACGCCCGGCTTGTTCAATTCGGGGAAGGCGAACGGGCGGGCGACGCGGCGCAGCGGCGGGTCGTCGAAGCGATAGGTCTTCTCGGCGTTGGCCACCAGCCCGTCGAGGTTGAGGTCGGTGTCGATCTCCTGCAGCCGCGCCCGGTACACACCGCGGGTATTGATCTCGAACACCTTGACCAGCAGCGTCGGCACGTTCTTGACGAACAGGTCGAGCCGTACCGGCTCGTCGGCGGCATAGTCCGTCTTGTTGGTGAAGGCGAAGTCAATGTCGATGCGGTCCTTGAGCCGGCGGAACTGTTCGGGCGGCAGCTTCGACGCCCACGTCTCCGGGTCGCCGCGGCCGTCCTCGATCGCCGTCTCGGCGGCGAGGTGGGCCAGGTAGACGTCGTCGATGTACGGCTCGTAAGTCTTCGGCACCGCGCCTTCGCGGAAGAAGTGCTGCAGGTAGCTGCGGACGAGCGGCTCGTCCGGTCCGACGCGCGGCAGCAGGGTGAGGGCGGCGAAGTCGGCGTTGAGGTCGGCGGGGAAGCGGCGCGACTCGTCCTTCTCGTTGAGGGCGCGAGCCATGTACGGCTGCTGCCGGGGCAGCTGCAGGTAGGCGAGGAAACGCTCCGGGTCGTACACGCCAGCGGCGCGGTCGAAGGCCAGCCGGTGGTAGAGGACGTGCGCTTTCAGCGCGTTGTGGACTGGGGCGAGGCGAGCGACGAACTTCTGCAGCCGGTCGAGGTAGGCCTCGGTGAGCTTGCGGTCGCGCCGCCAGTCGTCGTCGGCGCCGGGTTGCAGGCGCGTGACGTAGGCGCGGACGAGGAAGGCATGGTTGAGCAGATCGGGGCGCTGCTTGAGCAGCTGAGCGAGCTGCGCGCGGGTAAGCAGGCCGTGGACCGGGTAGGCGCCGAAGTCGGGGGCGTGCATCGCCTGCAAGTCGGCGACGATCAGCGGAATCAGCCCGGCGATATCGGGCCGCTGCAGGCGTTGCAGCAGGTTGCGGCGGCGTTCCCAGTTCAAATCCTCGCCGGCCAGCCAGTCGAGGGCGACGTCCTCGAAGTTGTCGAGGTTGGTCCAGCGCGCGAGTGAATCGGCGAGCAGACGCGGCCGGGAGATCAGCTTGGGGTCGAGCGCGGTCGGCAGTCCCGGCGCCGGGCCGACGGTCTCCTTCTGGTGATCGAAGTGCAGGTTGAGCCGGCGCGTCAGATAGGCGAGGGTGTTTTTGGGATCTTTATCGTAGGAGAGGAGGGCGTGACGGGTCTGGATCTCGGTGAGCCGGGCGGTCTGGCCGAAGCGTTCCAGCCAGGGGCGAGTGAGGGTGATCACCTTGTCGAACTGGCCGGTGTTGAGGAGGTGCAAACAGTGGTAGTAGTAATAGTCCTCGGTGCCGGGGATGAGCGCCTTGAGGGCATCGGCCCGGTCCTTCGCCAGCGCGAAGTCCTCGACATAACCGATGTCGCCGCCCTCGGCCGGGTCGAGCATGGCCAGGCTGCACGTCAGGGCGGCGGGGCGACGCCGCCACCAGACCAGGGACGCATTCATCGGAGGTCCTCCGGGGAGGGGGATCATACGAGGAGGGCCGGCGGGGACCGCCGACCGATCTTACCTACAAGACGACATACCCGGCCCGGCCGTTTGCCTGGCGGACCGACACGGCTGCGTACGGGGTTACCGGCGCTTCCTGTCGCGGCTCTCCCCATCGCCCGCGGGCGAGCCACCGAACTGAGCGAGCGTCTGCCGCATGGCCTCGGCAGGCGCATTCGCGTGGACCCGGCCGCCGAGGTCGTTGACGATGTGGGTAATCTCACTGCCGCTCCGGCCGTTGAGCCAGATGGTCGTCAGGCTGTGGAGCTGGACGCCGGGAACGCGGTGGGTGCCTCGATCGCGCTGTGTGCTTTCACGGGGGCGTCGCGGAAATAGGCATATCTCCACCCCACGCCTCGTGGCGGGTCACCTTGTCGGCGATCTTGTAAGACGCATAGCCGTTCCTCGTGCCGCTCATCCACGATGCCTGGTCGGGTACGTCGTAGGGCAATTCCGACTGGTAGAGGTACACGCGCCCGCCATTGCCGTTCCACAGGGTCTGGTATTCCTGATGGTGTTCGTTGAACAGGCCGTAGATGGTCACGTCGTCGCCGTTGACGACCAGGCCATTCTTCGTCGGGTTGGTGGTCCACGCGGCTCCGGCACCGTGGTCGGCGCGCCAGATCCAGATCTGATCGGCGACGACGTGGTTGCTGTTGATCAGGATACCCACGTCGTTCTTGCCCGGCTTCGCTCCGCCGGTCCGCACCGTCAAATCATGGAGAGAGGTGGGGTTGGCCGAATGATCGGCCTTGCTGCCCGCGGGACCGATCTCCAGCAAGCTGGCCGAGTTGACCGGGCCGGCGTCGAGGATCAGGCCGGCGATCTTCACCCCGTCGACATCGGCCACCGCGAGGACCGGCACGCCTTTCTTCGGAACCAGCGAGGGAACGCCAAGGCCGAGGATAACGGTGTCGGCCCTGGTAACCCGTAGCGTGTCGTCCAGCGAATAGACGCCGGGCGTGAACAGCAGGTGCTTACCATCGGCCAGGGCGGCGTTGAGGCTGGCGGCGGTGGCCGTCGCCGGTTGCGCGATGTGAAAGCGATCGAGAGGGATCGACTCACCGGGCGTCGGGCCGTCCAGCCAGCTGACGCCGCGCGTGTTCTTCGCCACGGCGGGGACGAAGACGCGATACGCGCCCGCCTTGTCGACGTAGAGATAGGGCTTCTCGCGAATGACGGGCGTGCGGTCCACCACCGTGTAGGCCGGGTTCGGGAACTTGCCCTCCGGGGTGTTGACGCAGCCGACGAAGACCATGTTCCACACGGCGTTGCTCCAGCCGGCCCACTGGCAGTTGCGCGAGAGCCACTGCTGTTGCGAGGCGGGCACCACCTTGCCGTCGACGACCGAGTCGGCCAGAAAGCCGCCGCTGGCCCAGCCGGCGTTCCACTTCTTGTCGAAGGCGAACAGGTGTAACTCGCCCTTGATGTGCAGCCGGCGCAGCGGCGCGGCCTGGGAGATGGCGATCCGCGTGACGTTCCGGGTGGACGAGGGAGTGACGGCGAGATTCTCCACCGTCCGCCAGAAGTTGCAGGTGGCGTTGGCGTTCGGCATCCACTCCGCCGGGACGTTCACGCCGCCGTTGATGTGGACGTCGTCGGGATTCTGCCCCAGCCCGGCGACGTGGGTGTAAAAGCCGACGTTGAACGTGACGTCGTACTTGCCCGGCTTGAACAGCAAGGCACAGCGCTCGGGGCCGAACTCGTTGGCCTCCATTTTGGCAAAGAGGTCGGCGGCGGTCTTCTGAATCTCGGCGGCCGGCATGCTCGGGTCGAAAACGTACACATGCGAGCCGAAAAGGGATGTATTCGCTTTGGAGGCGGAGTCGCCACGGGCGACCATCGGGATGACGGCACACAGCGCGACCACGGCGACCAGGTACGTGGTCGCGCGCGGGAAGCGGTTCGGTCGCAAGTTCATGGTTCATTCCCGGACGCTGGTAGGGTGAATGTCTACGCAGGCTCATTGTGGCGAAAAGCGTCGACGGGAGAAGATGGGCGTTTTGCCAGCGTCTGTTCACCCACTTTCCGAGGTAATCGATCAAGCCGGGTGCGGAAACGGCCGATGGACGAAGAAATCTCTTTCCGTTCAGGACGGCCCCCCACATGGATGCTGCGAAGGATACGCCTGCCGGGACTGCCGCAGCCACTCTTCGGAGGGACGTGTGCGCCGTCGTCGTGCTGCTCACCGTGGCGATCGTCGTTCACGGGCACAGCCTGCGGGTCGGGTTCTGGCTGGACGATCACAACCACCTGGAGCTTTGTCAGGCCCACGGTTTCCGCGACCTGACCGCCGGCAACGTCTTCGACTGGAACCATCGGCTGATCCACGTCTGGTGGGCAGGCGAGGAGATCGGCTGGGCGTACTTCCGCCCGCTGCCGGTGGCGCTGCGGACGGCCCAACTGCACCTGTTCGGCCTGAATCCGCTGCCGTTTCACCTCGTCCACCTGGGGCTGTTCCTGCTGACTCTCGGGCTGTTCTACGGCCTGCTGCGTCGGTGCGGACTGGGCACGCCAACTGCCGCGGTCGCGGTGCTGTTTTTCCTGCTGCACCCGGCCAACGTGTTCGTGGTCGGCTGGCTGGGCTGTGACTGCTCGCTGCTGGTCGGCCTGTGGCTGGTGCTCGGCCTGTGGGCGACGGTCGCGTCCGGCGAGCGCGGCCACCGCCACCCGCTCGGGCTGGCCGCCATGCTGGGATGCTACGCGCTGGCACTGGCCAGCCGCGAGAACGGCGTCATGGTGGGGCCGATCCTGATCCTGTTCGACGTGATGCGGACCGCGGCGCGGCCGACGCCGATCGGCCGGGGCCGCCGGGCGCTGGTGTACCTGGCGATCCTGCTCACCCTGGCGGCCTACTTCGTCGTCCGCAAGGTCACGCTGCCGCCGGCGCCGCTGCCGCAGGCGCCGTACTTCAACTGGCCGACCGACCCCGGCTTCCTCGCCTGGCTGCCGTTCAAGGTGTTGAACGATCTGGTATGTCTACCTTTTGGGCTGCCGTTCGTGCCGATCGTCGAGGTGGGCTGGTGGCGGGCGCGGCCGGTCACGGCGATGGCGGCCGGCCTGGTGGCGGCGGGACTGTTCGCCCTGGTGCTGGCCGATCGTACCCGCTGGCGCATCGTCGCCGCCGTCGTCGTCGGGACGCTGCTGGCCAAGGCGCCGACCGTGCTCGCCTTCTCCTCGCCGTACAACTATTACCTGGCGTCGGCCGGGTGGGCGGTGGTGCTGGCGCTGGCCGTCGAGCGGTGGCGCGCGGCCGGACGCCGGTGGCCGCTGGCGGTGCCCGCCGGGCTGGCGGTCGTCTACCTGGCCGGCCAGTGGTCCGGGGCGTGGATGCTGCACTCCGTGGCCGGGTCGGAGCGCGAGGTCCGGCAAGCGGTGCTGGCCACCAACCCGCGCGCTTATCCTCCCGGCGCGCGCCTGTTCTTCCTCAACCTGCCGTTCTTCGCCGCCGAGGTCGCCCCGAGCGTGCGGCTGGCCGCCGGCCGCGACGACCTGCAGGTCTACCCGCTCACCTTCGCCCCCGAGCTGTTCGCCTCGCGCGGGAGCGTCGAGGTCGTTCAGGAGGACGAGCGCACGTTGCGCGTGCGGGCAGTCGGCACCACCTGGTTCGCCGGCGCCCTGGGGGAACAGATCCAGCTCGCCTGGTTCGCCGGCCGGCGCGACCGGCTGATCTCCGGACCGTACCGCCAGAGTCCGGCGGCCGGACCGTTGCCGTTCACGGTCGAGATCCTGGAAGTCACCGAGGCGGGCGTCTCGTCGTTGCGGTTCGTGTTCGACCGACCGCTGGCCGACCCCGCCAACCACTTCTTCGTCGGCAGCAGCACCGGGTGGGCACAACCGATTGCGCTTCGTCGCCCCGGTGAGTCGCCGGTACTGGTGCAACAACTCACCTCCCCCGCCGAGGTTGACTGGCGACGGCTCCGCCGCATGCAAAGCGCCTACGACCGGGCGATGAACGTCCTGGCGCGCTGGCCGCTGTGAGCCGGTCGGGCGGTCCCCCGAGGGTCGGAACATGCGAGCCGTTGGCGGTATCACCGGGCTGATCCTGTGGCTGGGCGGGACGGCCGTGCTCATCGCGACGACGGCGTGGGCGGTCCAGTCCGAAGCGGTCGAGCTTCGGCTCGCCGACGGTACGCCGATCCACGGCACCCTGTACCGGCCGCGAGCGGCGGAGGCCGATCGATTGCCGGTCGCCGTGGTGGTGCATGGGACCGCCGCCTCCGGCCGGAGCTGTGCGCCCGGGATCGCCGTCCCGCTGGCGGTGCATGGCTACCTGGCCCTGACGCTCGACCTGCGCGGACATGGCCGGTCGGGCGGCAGTGTCCCTCGGTCACAGCTCGCCGACCCGCTGACGATGCTCGACGACCCCGGCGAGTATCCCGAAATTCACCTGGCGCTCGACCACCTCAAGCAACATCCGCTGTACGTCCGGCAGCACACCATCCTGTTGACGCGAATGTCGCCGGAGTTCAACCGCAAGCACGGGATCACCGCCGAGACCAGTACCATCGGCCGGGTCGCCCTGGTCGGCCACTCGCGCGGCGGGCTGGCGGCGGCGAGCGTCGCTTATCGACGTGACGATGTCGATTGTGTCGTGAGTATCGGTGCCCCGCCGGGGACGTGTGACCGCGACCGGCCGCGCAACCTGATGGTGCTGACCGGCAGCCACGACGAACTGTTCCCGACCAGCCGCTGCGCCGCCCCGTTTGCGCGGGCAATCGAGCAGGCGGCGGCGAGCGGGGACGCCTTCCTCGGCTGGTACTGGGTCGGCACGGCGCGGCAGCTGAAGAAGGTGAACAACGTCAACCACTTCACCGAGCTGGCCAACCCGTCGGTGACGCGGCAGGTGTTGCAGTGGGTCGGCTCGTGCATGGACCTCGATCACGGCCTGGTGCCGCCCGGCTGGTTCACCATCCTGGCGACGGCGCTGGCGGCGGCCATGGTCGGCGGGTTGCTGGCGTGTGGGTGGCTGCTCGGCCTGCTCGCCAGGCGACTGGGCGCTGAAGTGGAACCGTCGGCCGGACCGACGCGCTGGGTGCGCCTGGGTGGGCTGTTCGGCCTGGCCGCGGTCGCCGTCGTGGCGGTCGGCGCCGCCGGGGGTCGACTGGAAACAGGCGGCGTCTTCTTCGCCGGCCCCTCGATCGCCCTGTTTCTCGGCCTCGGAGCCGCCGCCGCAGTCGCCGCCATCCGCCGCTCGACGGAAGGGGAGCCGCGATTGCGAACGCCTTGCTTCCCCCATCTGCTCCGGGGGGCGGTACTTGGTGTGATGGCGCTACTGCTGGTCGTCATCTGGGTCGCCGTGCCGTGGGGCCAGACCTGGCTCGATCCGTGGCCGGTGGGGCGGCGACTGGGGCTGGCCGTCGTCCTGTTCGCCGGCCTGCTACCGGGAGCGGCGCTGCTCGCCACGGGGTTTGCGCGGGTGACGGGCGGGACGGGCGTGCGAGTGACCGCGTGGCTGCTGATCCCGGTGGTGAGCTGGTTCGCGTGCCGCTACCTGGCGGTCCCCGCCAATCCGCTGTTCCTGGTGCCGGTGGCGATGGTCGCGGCGAGCTTCGTCGTCTCGCTGCCGCTGTGGCTGCTGCCAGACCGGCCCGGCATGGCGATCAGCCGGGCGATCTGCCACGCCGGGGCGGCCGCCTGGCTGATGGCGTGCCACCTGCCGTTCGTCCACGCCGGCTGACCGGACGTGGGTCACCCCCGCAGCGCGAAGTCCTCGGTGTCCAGGGTCAGGTTCGGGTTGTAGAACGGGTCGCCGGCCTGCACCACCTGCCACCAGTCCGTCAGGAACTGGCGGGCCTCGGCGGCGAACCGCGCCTTCTTCTCCGGGGTGTCGTCCTTGCCGCGCGTCTTCATCTCGTGGTGGACCAGCTCGGCGTGCGGCGTCCAGAGGATGGCGTAGCCGGCCCGGCGAATGCGCATGCACAGGTCGACGTCGTTGTACGCCAGGGCGTAGCGCTCATCGAGGCCGCCTAGCTCGTCGAACAGCCGCTTCCGCAGCATCAGGCAGGCGCCGGTGACGGCCGACACGTTCTGTGTCGTCACCAGCCGGTTCAGGTAGCCGGGCGAATCGCCGGGCCGGAATCGGTGCGAATGGCCGGCGACGCCGCCGATGCCCAGGATCACCCCGCCGTGCTGGATGGTGCCGTCGGGGAAGTAGAGCTTGGCGCCGACAGCGCCGACCTCCGGCCGAACGGCGTGCTCGAGCAGCCGCTCCAGCCAGTCGACGTTGAGGACCTCGGTGTCATTGTTGAGCAGCAGGAGGAGGTCGCCCTGCGCCGCGCGGGCGGCCCGGTTGTTCGCCGCCGAATAGTTGAACGGCCCGTCCTGGCGGAGCAAACGGAGCCGCGGCCACCCCTCCAGCTGCCGGTAGTAGGCAAACGTCGCCGGGTCGGCGCTGCTATTTTCTACAATAAGGATCTCGTAATTATCGTAACTTGATTGGCGGATCGACTCCAGGCAGCGGGCTAGCACGGGCTGCTGGTCGCGGGTGGGGATGATGATCGACACCAGCGGCCGACCTCGCAGCGGCCGGACCACCCGGTAGGTGCCCGGCTGCCGGCCGGCGATGACGTCTCCGTCCACGCCCGTCCGCCGCAGGTGGGCGAGCAGCGCCGCCCGGTCGGCCGCGGCGTCGTCGACCGGACCCGCCTGCCGGCGGTGGTAGAGCAGCTGGGGGACGTGAACCACGTGTCGCGCCTGCTCGGTGGCGCGAAGTGCCAGGTCGTATTCCGCGGCGGCGTCGAGACGGCCCGGAGTGCCGAGGCGATCGACCAGCGGCCGGGCGAGGACGACCAGCCGGCCGAGGTAGTTGTGGCTGCGCAGAGTGTCCGGCGACCAGTCCGGCTTGAAGTGCGGCTGGCAGCGGCGTCCGGCGGCGTCCAGCCGGTCCTCGTCGGAGTACACCAGGTCGGCGTCGCGGTGGGTGTTGACCGCGCGGACCACGGCGTGCAGGGCGAACGGGGCCAGGGTGTCGCCGCCACCCACGAGCGCCACGTAGTCGCCGCCGGCGTCCGCCAGCGCCGCCGTCAGCCCCGCATCGGCTGCCAGTGCGTGCAGCCGGATCCGTGGCTCTGTCTGGGCGTAGTGGCGCAGGGTCCGCCGGACCGCGCTCCCGGTCCCCGGCCGGACGACGGCGAGTAGCTCCCAGCCGGCGTAGGTCTGGGCCAAGATCGAGTCGAGCAGCCCGCACAGGTGCGCGACAGGGGTTTCGCCCGCGTCGACCACCAGGCTCATCCGCGGCGCGTACGCGAACCGCTCGGCGCGCTGGCGTGCCAGGTCCGCCGTTGTCGGCTCATGGCGGGACAGCCAGCTCGCGTAGCTCTGCTCCGACAGGGCACTCGGACACACCGGCCCGGTGCCGAGCGCCCAGCGGTACAGCCGGCGGCCGTTGCGGTAGAGCAGCCGGGCGGCCTTGAATCGCCCGCTCCCGGTAGGGAACAGCCGTTCCCGGAGGGCGTAGTACCGATTCAGTACGGCCCAGCCGCGCGACCAGTAGATCCGGGCGAGGGTGGCCTGCAGCTGGCCGACCAGCTGCTCCGTCTGCCGCAGGCGCTCTTCGAGGTCGCGAACCTGTTGCGTCGGGTCGGCCGAAGGGGGCACGCCGGGCGCGGCGGTCGAGTCGGCTGGAACGGCCGCGGATCGGGCGATTTGTCGTTGCACCAGGCGGCCTTCGATGTGCCTGCGCACCGCGGGCGAGATGCTCCGATGTCCCGCCCCTCCCTCGACCTCCTTCGGTGGCTCGACGGCGAGCGCGACCGGCGCCGGACGCGGCCTGTCGCTCCGCTCCGCGGGACGGGCGGTCCTGGTCGCCAGGAGGATGTCCTGCGAGCTAAGGTGGCGCGGGCGTCCGCACCACCTGCCGTAGTGGACCGGGTGATCCACCTCCAGTCCGTGGCGCGCGAACAGGCCGAGCAGGTAGTCCTCGTTGAAGCCGACGGCGTTCTCCGGCTGAGCCTCGTCGGCGACGTGGTAGACGCCGCGATGGTGCGGCAGTTGGAGGCCGCTGCGGTCGGTCAGGGTGAGAGCGGCCGACTCGGCGTTCCACAGGAAACAGGTGACCAGGCAGCGACCACCCGGCGCGAGGACACGTCCCAGCTCGGCCACGTATCGTTCCACCGCGCGCGGCAGCATGTGGGTGAAGACGGAGGTGAGGAAGGCAAAGTCGAAGCTGGCGTCGGGGTACGGGAAGTCGTACTCCTCGGCGAGCTGGCGGCCGGCGGGGTTGTAGCTGGAGTTGTACAGGTCGGCCACCTGAAACCGAAAGGCGGGGTAGCGCGGGGTGATGTGTGCCCGGCACCAGTCAATCCCCAGCGGGACGACGTCCAGCCCCTCGTAGCGGCCCTGGTCGTTGAGGTAGCGGGTGAGTGGGATGGCCATTCGACCGATCCCGCAGCCGACGTCCAGCACGCGATGGGACGGTTGCAGTCCGCCCAGCTCGATGAAGTAGCGGAGGAACTCGTTGCCGATGGCGGTGAAATCGCCGTCGCCGACGAAGATCAGCTCTTCGGGCGGACACAGGGCGGCGGTGGTCGTCATGGGGGGTACGTCGTGGGCCGGGTTCGCGTGGACTCGTCACGATGCGCATCCGCCAGAGCGCGGTTTTCCCACCCTCTCAGCGTTGGCGCCGTTCAACATCGTCCGTGCGAACGGCGGCCTGTAGCAAACCCGTGCGTTTGCGGACTTCCCGGAGTGGCGGCCCCGGCGCAATGCGTGCGGATGTTGCGGATGCGCTTCATCCGCCTTCACGCTGCCGCCGACGGGAGGGCTGTGACGATCGCGCAGCTCCCCTCCGTCGCATCGTGGCCGCCTCCGGCAGACGCCGCAATGAACTTGGCGAGCCGGTTCGGCAGCGGTGAACGCCTGCCACGCAGCCCGTCCGCCGGCCGCCCCATTCATGACCAGCCGGCCAGAGACGCTCATGCCTCCGCTGGTCATCCAGTTGCCGCCGGCGTCGAGCAGCTGCAGATCCAGGTCGTTGGCGAAGCCGTCGATGCCGACGCGGTGGCCGGCGGCGGCCGGTGCGTTATGATGGACAAAGGCCCCGGCACAGGTGGCTCTCAACCCGACCACCGCCTCCAAGGTTTCGATGCACGAACTGTCCATCGCCGAGAGCCTGGTCGCCATCGCCCTCGACGCCTTGCGCGAGGAGACGGGGCGCGTCGACGAGGTGCGGCTGCGGCTCGGGCGGCTCGCCGGCGTCGAGCGCGAGTCGCTGCAGTTCTGCTACGAGATCGTGACCGCGGGAACGCCCCTGGCCGGGTCACGGCTGGAGATTGAAGACGTGCCCGTCGTCATCTACTGCCCCGTCTGCCGGGACGAACTGGAGCTGCCGGGCATCCAGAGCTTCCTCTGCCCCCGCTGCGGCGGGCCGAGCAGCCAGGTGCGGCGAGGGCGCGAGCTGGAGCTGACGACGATTCGCCTGGCCGACTGACCGGCCCCGACGGCAGACGGACGGAGAGCCACCCGTGCAACCGCGCATCCTGGAAGTCCGCAAACACCTGCTCAAGAAGAACGACGAGCTGGCCCGTGAGCTGCGGCGGCGCTTCCTCGCCGAGCGCGTGCTGGTCGTCAACCTGGTTTCCAGTCCCGGCTCGGGGAAAACGGCGTTACTAAAACGCACGCTGGCGGACTGTCGCGCCCGCGGCTGGTCGGTGGCGGCCCTGGTGGGCGACCTGGCCACCGACAACGATGCCCGGCGGCTCGCCGAGAGCGGCGCCCCGGTTCGCCAGATCACCACCGATGGCGTTTGCCATCTGAATGCGGAGATGGTGGACACGCATTGGCGGGAATGGGCGCCCGGCCGGCTCGACGTGCTGTTCATCGAGAACGTCGGCAACCTCGTCTGCACGGCGAGCTACGACCTCGGCGAATCGCTCCGCGCCGTGCTGCTGTCGACGACCGAGGGCGAGGACAAGCCGCTCAAGTACCCATCGCTCTTCAACTCGGCCGACGTCACGGTGATCACCAAGCTGGACCTGGCAGCGGCGTGCGAGTTCGACCACGCCGCCGCCGTCCGCAACGTGCTGGCAGTGCGGCCAGGATGCGCATCCTCGGCACCTCCGCCAAAACCGGCGAGGGCGTCGACGAGTGGTTGACGTTCCTGGCGGAACGCCGCGCCGCCCTGCCCGCGCCCTGATCCTGCCGGCGCGATCGTGACTCAGCAGATCCGCGGCAACGGCTCGCCGATCAGCGGTGCCAGCACTCGTTTCCCGCCGATCGAGGTACGAGCGACCACGACTTCCGGATGCTCCGCGGTCATGTGGCCGATGATCGCCGCGTCCGTCCCGAGCGGGTGCCGCCGCACCGTGGCCAGCAAGGCGTCGGCGTCTGCCGCGGCAACGACGGCCAGCAGTTTGCCCTCGTTGGCCACGAACAGCGGGTCGAGGCCGAGCAGTTCGCAGGCCGCCCGCGTCACCGGCCGGACCGGGACGGACGATTCGTGGATATGGACGCCAAGGCGAGCGGCGGCGGCCATCTCGTTGAGTGCCGTGGCGACACCGCCGCGGGTCGGGTCGCGGAGCAGGCGGACGTCGGCCTGTGACGCGAGCATCGCCTGGACCAGCGCGTGCAGCGGCGCCGTGTCGCTGTGCAGGACGGCCTCGAACTGCAGCCCCTCGCGCACGCTCAGAACCGCCATGCCGTGGTCGGCGATCGGTCCGCTGACCAGGATCGCGTCGCCGGCCCGGACCTGCGCCGGCCCCAGCGTGACGGCGTCGTCGATCTGGCCGACGCCGGCGGTGTTGATGTAACAGCCGTCGCCGTGGCCGCGGTCGACCACCTTGGTGTCGCCGGTCACGACCGGGACGCCGGCGGCGGATGCGGCAGCGGCCATCGCCTGGACCACGCGGGCGAGCGTCTCCAGCGGGAACCCTTCTTCGAGGATGAAGCCGGCCGAAAGATACAGCGGTCGAGCGCCGACCATCGCCAGGTCGTTGACCGTGCCGTTGACCGCCAGGTCGCCAATCGATCCGCCGGGAAAGAACAACGGGCGGACGACATACGAGTCGGTCGAAAAGGCGAGGCGTCCCGCCGGTCGAGGTAGCGCCGCCGCGTCGGCCAGCGCCTCCAGGGCCGGGTTGCGGAAGGCGGGCAGGAACAGGTGCTCGATCAGCTCGGCCGACAGCTTGCCGCCGGCGCCGTGGCCCATGACGATGTGCGGGTAATCCCGCAGCGGCAGCGGGCAGGCGAGGGCGTCGACGTCGATCGGCCGATTCATCGGTCCTGCCTCGATGCGTGGAGGTCTGTCAGGCGGCCGTAGTTGTAGTAGGCAGCGCACGCCCCTTCGCTCGACACCATCGGGGCGCCCAGCGGGGTGCGCGGAGTACACGACCCGCCGAACGCCGCGCACTGGTGCGGCTTGACGGCCCCGCGGAGCACGTCGCCGGCGCGACAGACGGCGGACTCACGGGCTTCGATCGCGCCGACCGGAAACCGGGCCTCGGCATCGTAGGCCCGGTACGCCGGACGGAGCCGCCACCCGCTCGCCGGGATGACGCCGATGCCCCGCCAGGCGCGGTCGGTCGGCTCGAACACCTCGGCCAGCAGCGCCTGGGCGTGCCGGTTGCCTTCGCGCGTGACCACGCGGGGATAGGCGTTCTCGACGTCGGCCTGCCCCGCCTCCAGCTGGCGCACCGCCCGGCGGATGCCGTCGAGCACGTCCAGCGGCTCGAAGCCGGTGATGACGATCGGCACCCGATAGCGCTCGGCCAGCGGCGGATACTGCCAGTAACCCATTACGCTGCAAACGTGGCCGGCGGCGAGGAACGCCTGCACCCGGTTCGCCGGCGAGTCCATGATCGCCGCGAGGGCAGGAGGGACGAGCACCTGCGCGACGAGCAGCGAGAAGTTGTCGAGCCGCGCCTGGCTGGCCAGGTGGACGGCCATCGCGTTGGCCGGCGCGGTCGTCTCGAAGCCGATGGCGAAGAACACCACCTGCCGATCCGGGTGCCGTTTCGCCACCTCCACCGCATCGAGGGGAGAATAGACGACGCGGACGTCGGCCCCCTGCCCCTTGACCGCGAACAGGTCCTTCCGGCTGCCGGGTACGCGCAGCATGTCGCCGAAGGAGCAGAAGATCACGCCCGGCAGCGCGGCGATGGCGAGGGCGCGGTCGATCACCTCCAGCGGCGTCACGCACACCGGACAGCCTGGCCCGTGGATCAGCTCGATCCCCGCCGGCAGCAGCTGGTCGATGCCGTTGCGCAGGATGGCATGAGTCTGCCCGCCGCAGACCTCCATGATCCGCCAGCGGCCGGTGGTGATGTGGTGGATCTCCCGGGCGATCCGCCCGGCGGCCGCGCCGTCGCGAAACTCCGTGAGGTACTTCATGACGTCCCCTCACCGCCGGCCGCTGCGTCACGGTCGGGCGTTTGCTCCTCATCAAGGGCGCCCGATTCCGCAAGGAGTCGGAGGGTTTCCCGCGCCGACTCCTCGTCGAGCTTGCTGATGGCGACGCCGACGTGGACGATCGCGTAATCGCCGACCTCGACCTCGGGCAGATAGGCGAGGCACACTTCCTTGACGACCCCGCCGAAGCTCATCCTGCCCATGCGCACGCCCTGCCGCTCGTGGATCTCCAGGACTTGACCGGGGACGGCCAGGCACATGATGCGAAATCTCTCGGGGGGAGGATGTGTTCGGTCTACTCAACCGCGGCGGACGCGCCTGCATCAGTATACCAGGGCGTTGCACAGAGCGGACGGTGCGAGTCGGGACCGGGGTTGCAAATCCCCGACTGGGGCGGCATAGTCGCGCATTGGACACAGCCCGACGGCACGAGGAGGCAAAACGATGTCCAGCGACCGGGAAGTCGCCACGGTCCTCTACCTGATCCGGCACGGCGCCACCGCTGCCAACCTGGCGCGGCCGGCCCGTATCCAGGGCCGCCGGCACGACCCGCCGCTCGCTCCGCTCGGCGTCCGCCAGGCCGAGGCGACCCGCGACTTCCTCGCCATCCGCCCCGTGGATCACTGCTACGCCAGCCCGCTCCGCCGCGCCCTGCAAACCGCCGGCGTCGTCGCCGCTCCCCACGGGCTGACTCCGGTGACGCTGCCGGCGCTGACCGAGTGCGACGTCGGCCGCTGGGAAGGGCTGGACTGGGCCACCGTACGCACCACCGACCCCGACAGCTACGAGCGCTTCCACGCCGACCCGGCGGCGTTCGGCTACCCTGACGGCGAGACGTTCGCCGACGTGTACGCGCGGGTGAGCGACGCCATCGAGGAGCTGCTGCAGCGGCACGCCGGCCGGTCGGTCCTGGTGGTCGCTCACCACGTCGTCAATCGCACCTACCTGGCCGGGCTGCTCGGCCTGGGACCGTCGCAGGCCAGGCAGGTGGTGCTCGACAACTGCGGCATCTCGGTGGTGATCCGTCGCGGCGAACGGACCACCGTCGGCACGCTCAACGCCGCGTTTCACCTGCAAGGGGTGGCGGCGTGAGGCGGCGCATCACCCCTCGCGGTTGATCAGGTCGATCAGCTGGCGCAGCCGGCCCATGCTCCGCCGGTTGAACCGGAAGCGGAGACGGGTCAGGTCGCGGTGTTCGTCGCCCTCGGCGGGCAGCACTCCCGACTGGGTGAACGTGCCGGTGGGCACGATACCGGCGAACTCGGTCCGCACCCGCTCCAGCAGCGCCTCGGAGAGCGGCTTCTGCAACCGCAGTACCAGCTCGTCGCCAACGTAGCGCATGCTGTGATAGCGATGGTAGAAGCGCAGACACTCATCGACCGCCTCGTCGACGCTGACACAGATCTTGTAAAGCGCTAAATCTTCCGGCGCGATCAGCCGCCGGGCCAGCAGCACATCGGTGATGTACGCCTGCCAGCGCGTCCAGTAGTCGCCTCCGGGGGCGTCGACCATGACGATCGGGAAAAGGTGGCTCTTGCCGGTCTGCACCAGCGTCAGCACCTCGAACCCCTCGTCCTGGGTGCCGAACCCGCCGGGGAACAGGGCAACCGCGTCGGACTCCTTCACGAACAGCAGCTTCCGCGTGAAGAAGTACTTCAAATGCATCAGCTTGCGATCGCCCTCGATGATCGGGTTGGCGTGCTGCTCGAAGGGCAGGAGGATGTTGATGCCGATGGCGTTGTCGCGACCGGAACCGACGTGGCCGGCCTCCATGATGCCGGCGGCGGCGCCGGTGATGACCATGAAGTTGGCCTCGGCCATGCGTCGGCCGTACTCAACCGCCGCGGCGTATGCCGGGTCGGTGGCCGGCAGTCGGGCCGAGCCGAACACCGTCACCTTGCGCCGCTGCCGCAAGGACTTGAAGATGTTGAAGCAGTAGCGCAGCTCCTTGAGAGCGGTGCTGACCAGCTTCATGTCGGCACGCGACGCATCGTCCCGGAGGAGCTTGTCGGCCGTCTCGCGGATCTGCGACGCCAGCAGTTCCGCACTCACCGCCGGCCGCGCCCCGACCGGGGCCTCGTCGTGTACCTGCTCGAACTTCTCCCCGTCCGCCTTGGCCCGTTCGGTCATCGCCCCCGTCTCCGTTGCCGGGCGCGCCGCCGGCCGGTCAGTCGGTCAGGGCGGCGATCGCCTCCTTGCGGGAATTATACAGTGCCCACAGGGTGTCCAGCGCCGTCATGTGCAGCAGTTCGCGGGCCTTGGCCGAGGCGCCGGCCACTACCACCTCGCTGCCGTGCTCCTTCACCCGCTTGTGGCAGCGGAGCAGGAACGACAGGAACACCGAGCCGACATAGTCGACGTGGCTGAGGTCGAAGATCAGCCCGTCGGGCGGCTCGGTCTTGAGCGGCGCCAGCACCAGCTGGGCCGCCTGTTCCATCTGGTTTTCCGGCATCCGCTCGACTTCCGGCGAGGGGGTGATGATGGCGATCTTGTCGTGCCGCTCGATCACGAACGGCTGGCTGGATGGTTGAGCCATGGTGCATCGTCCCGCAACGTCAGGAATAGTCCACCATCAAACTATCCGGGCGAAGGGGCACATTCAAGCCGGACCGCGGCCGATTTCGTCCGCCTGCGGATCACTGCGGCGGCTTGTTCGACGTCTCGCCGGGGGTGACATTCAGGTCGATCACCTGCGGCACCGCCAGGTCCACCTTCACCGTGTCGCGTGTCTGGGCATGCGCCTTGTTGCCGGCGCGGTCGACCGCCTCGACGCGGACGTAGAACTCGAACGGCAGCCCCTGCGTCGGCAGTCGGGCCGACCCGGTGTTGTCCAGCTTCTCCTGCATCACCTTCCATTCGCCGTCCAGGCTGGTGGCGTAGGAGATGGTGATCGGCGCATCGCGGAGGAAGCGATCCTCGGCCCGGTATTGAACGGTGATGAAGCCGTTTTCCTGGCCCTCGCCAACGATCACGTTGAGTAGCTGGACCAGCGGCGGGGTCTCGTCCACCTCGATCCACACCTGCGGCAGATCGCCGACGTTCGGAGCAGCCGGCCCGCGGCCGACGCCGCTGATCGGTCGCAGCGTGATGCCGTAGCGGCCGGCGGCGTTGAACGTCAGCTCGAACGGCCCCTCCGGCGGCGCCTCGGTCGGATAACGCTGCCACTGCGTCGTGTCACGGGTCATCCACACCTCGACCGTCTTCACCCGCGACGGGCCGATGCGGTCGAGCTTGTACGACAGCTTGAACGCCTTCTTGTTGACGTAGATCACCCGTCGATCGCCGGTGTTCGGGGCGGACGGCGTTGGGTTGCTGGCCATCCGGCCGGGTTCGCCGGTGACCTGGGTGGTCTGGGTGGTGGTGTTCTTGGCCCGGTCGCTGACGATCAGCCGCACCTCGTAGGGACCGCCGGCAGCCGGGTCCCAGTCGAACTGGGCGCGCTCCAGCTGGCGGATGTTCAGCGGCAGCCAGCGCTCGGTGCCGGCCGGCCGGTAGTCGAGCCGCAGCGTCGTCAGGTCGAGGTTGCGGTCGGTGAGCGACCACTCAACGGCCACCTTGCCCTCGCGCGGCTGCACCGGGCGGATCTGCACCACCGGCTTTTCGGTGTCGATGCACACCCGCATCCCCGCCGGCGCGGCGTTGACGTTTCGCGGCGAGGTGTTGCCGTCCAGCTCTTCCACCTGGACGATGAAGTAATACCAGCCGTCGCCGCGGGCGGTGTAGACGAACTGCCCCTCGCGCTGCGACGTCGAGCCGACGCGCGTGTAGCTCCGCCCGTCGGACGAGGCGAACAGGTGCAGCTGGCGGAAGGTGCGATCGGGGTTGATCGAGTAGGGAATCTCGAAGGTGCGGTCGGCGAAGTAATGCACCGGGCTGTCGGCCCGGCAGCGGATGACGCCGCCGAGCCAGACCAGCGCCAACAGCGCCACCGCGGCCAGGCGGCCGGCGGCAGGGCGGCAGTGCATCGAACGGCGCGACGGCATGACCTGGCGGTTCCCCGAACGACCTCGGTCGGACCCCGCGGTGGAGTCCGTCGTTTATTTCAGATCGTCCGCCGACAACCACCGGCTTGAGCAGAACCGTCGCGCAAAATCGGCACCGTCATCCCGACCGGCTCAGTTGAACCACATGGCAAACCCGAAGAAGGCGAACCCGCCGAAGGTACGGTCGAGCCGGCGAATCGTCGCCGCATCGGCCAAGTCGGTGATCCGCCCGTCCTTCAGGTACGGCGTCGCCGCCGTCCCCTGGACCCACTGAATGATGTCGAGATGCTTCGGCGGAGCGAGAAACACCCGCCGCAGATCGACGCCGCGCGTCCCCCGCTTCTCCAGGCTGCCGCGCCAGAACGGCAGCAGCTTCTCCCCGCTCAGCACCCGATCCACCTCGTCGAGCGTCTTGCGCCACTCGCTCACCATCTCCTCGGTGACGCGCACCGGCAGCACACTGTTCTGCCGCGGGTTGGGGATCCATTCGTGATCGTCGTCGGTCTCGGCGAGGATGTGCTTCCACATGAGCTTGCCGTTCTTGACCATCCCCTCCAGGTTCTCCAGCACGCGCTTCATCCGCGCCGGCTCCTTGATCGGCAGCCGCAGGCTGAGGTGGAACAGAGAAATGAGATCGCTGATCACCGGGAAGCGATCGAGGCTCGGTCCGACGTCAGCCAGGCGCAGCTTCTCTTCGCGGAGGAAGGCGTGCGGCGTTTCGACGTTGGCGAAGAAGTGATGGGCGGTGCAGTCGAAGCGTTCCTGGGCGTCGAGCGCCAGGTACAGCTCGCCCCAGGCGGCAAGAAAGTGGCAGTAGCCGCGCAGCCAGTGAACGTCGCCACGGTCGAAGCCGACGACGACCTCTTTCGCGACGGCCGCCTCGCCGCGCATCTCGAACGCCAGCAGCAGCGGGGCGGCGGCTGACCGGCTTACCCTGGCCGAACAGGTCGATCTGGATGCGGCCGACCGGCAGCGGCAACTTGACCGCATCGTCGCTGATGGCGTCGAGGGCTGGCGCAACGCGGCCGAGGTCGTTGACCCACGCCTGGGCCAGGGCGCGCAGCCGCGGGTAGGTGAGCTTGTCCGGCCGCGGATTTTCGGGAGACCAGCCGCGGCAGGCCAGGGATGGTGGGAAACTGCGAGGTGACCTTGAACCCGTAGCGGTGCAGCCCGCCGCCGAGCCGCTCGACGCCGCGCAGGAATTGCACGATCGCCAGGCCGAACCGGGCCTGGTCGTCTTTCGGGTGGTCGGCGAGGCGCGCGGTCAGCGCCTTCTCGCCGTCGGCGAGCTTGCCTTCGAGCAGGTACTTCTCGACCAGCGGCGCGGCCTTCGGCGCGTCGGCGAGTGCCGGCGCGGCGAGGGCGGCGGCCAGCGCGGCCGCGAACAGGGGACGGAACATGCTGCGACATCCTTTCCAGATCAGTGGCACGGTCGCGCCAACAGGCGCGGCCCCGGAGGAGGCACCGACCGGCGCGCCGGCGTCACTTGACCCCAGCTTTTTCCAGCCGCGCCTTCAGCGCCGCGACGCGCTTGCGGCAGGCGGCAGCCTTGTCGGCGTCCCCTTTCGCCTGGTACAGATTGGCGAGGTTGTCCTGCTGCATCAGCTCGTCGGCAGCCAGCGCCGGCTGGTCAGGAAAGCTCTTTTGCAGATCGCTCAAAAGCTTGATCGCCTCGGCGATGCTGTCGATGGCCGGGTCGACCCGGTTGGTGCTGCCGAGGACGACGCCCAGCTCACCCAGGCTGGACGCCACCTCCTGCCGCAGCGCCACCTCGGCCGGAGCTTGCGCCGCCAGCGGCTCGGCGGATCGGCGCGCGGCGGTGCGCGCCTCGGCCTCCTTGTCGCGCTCAGCCCGTGGTAGACGACGCCCAGGTTGTGTAGCGTCCGCGCATGCTCCTGCATAGCTGGCGCGAGTCGGGTGCTCCTTCGCCAGCCCACCCAGGCGCGTCTCGGCCTCGCTCCACAGCTTGAGACACTCGTCGGTTCGTCCGCTCGATCGCAGCAGGTCGCCCAGGTTGACCATGCCGCTGCACGGCGTCAGGACGTGATCGGGGTCGCGGTCGGGGCCGTCGGCCAGCGTGCGCGAGAGGCCAGGGCGGCGCGGTGCAGCTTCTCGGCGTCGGGGGCACGGCCGGTCATCTGCAGCAGGGTGGCGAGCAGGTACTGGCAGCGCTGCTCGGCCGCTTGGCACAGCGTCGCCTCGCCGCGGGCGATCGCGTCGGCCAGCAGCGGCAGGGCGTCGCGGTACGCCCGTTCGGCATCGGCCGCCTTGCCGGTCAGCTGGTGAACGGTGCCCAGGTTGACCAGGACGCGGCCGGCCTCGGCGCGATAAGCCGGACTGGTGGAAACTGGCGCGACAGTCCGCCGAGCAGGTCGGCGGCGCGGCGGTAGGCGACGGCGGCGTCGGCCAGCTGGCCGGCGGTCTGCAGTCCGACGCCGTGCGTCACCTGGCTGCGGGCCAGGTCGAGCCGATAATCGGGCCGGCGCGGGAACAGCGTCGCCAGCTCCTCCTTCACCGCCAGGCTCCGCCGCAGCGCGCGTCGGCTTCCGCGCGGCTGGCCCAGGCTGAGCAGGGTGATCGCCAGGTTGTTGTGCCCGCCGGCGAGCAGCTTGCTTGTAGTCAGGCACGGTCGGGAAGTCGGCGACCAGCGCTCCGGCCAGCCGGATCGCTTCCCGGTATTCGATTACTGCCGCCTTCGTGTCGCGGGTCTTCAGCAAATCGCCGAGTCGGTCGTGGGCCACCGCCAGCTCCTGCCGATCGCCGGGCGCCGCTGGTTTACGGCCCGCCAGCGTCGTGAACAGCCGCAGCGAGGGCGCGCTGCTCGGCCTCGCCCGTCTGGCCGGTCGACTGCAGCAGGCGGAACAGCGTGCCTTGAGTGCGGGCCAGCTCGCGGGCGACGTCGGGGCGGTCCGGGGCGGCGGCGTGCAGCGCCCTGCTGGACTGTGAGCGCGCGGCGGACGTGCTCGATCGCGTCACGCAGCTGGCCGAACGTGCCGCGGACGATGCCGAGGTTGCGCAGGCTGATCGCCAGCTCCTGCCGGTACTCCGGGCGGTCGCCGGCGGCGTCGGCCAGCTGCTGCTGCAGGTCGGCGGCACGGCGGTACGCCTTCTCCGCCCCGTTCTGGTCGCCGGTCAGCTGCAGCACGTTGCCGAGGTTGCTTGACGCCGCCGCCAGGTCTTGCCGGAAGCGGGCGTCGTCGGGATGGTCGGTCGCCAGCGCTTCCAGTAACTCCAGGCCGCGGCGATACGCCTGCTCGGCGCGCGGCAGCTGGCCGAGCTGCCGCTGGATCTCGCCGACACGGCCCAGCGCCCGCGCCGTCTGCCAGCGGATCTCCGGGTCGTCAGACTTCTGGTCGAGGAAGGTGTTGTAAAGCCCGAGCGCTGTTCGAGCAGGTCGCGGCGGACCGCCTCCATCCGCGGCTCGTGCTCCAGCCGTTCCTGAGCGACGCGGTGAGCATCACGTCGACCGCCGCCTGCGCTGACGGAAGTTCGCCTCGGCGCGGCGCGTTCGATCTCGGCCTGTTCGCCGCCCAGGCCTCGCGGACGGCCCGGCGGTACTCGCGGTCAGCGTAAGCGGCGCCCACCAACGAGTAAGGCAATACTTGCAAAAACACTGAGCGCGACGAGGGCGGCGGCGGCGGGGCGGCGGCGGCACCACGCGGCGACCCGCTCCCACGTCGGCGTCGGGCGGGCGGTGATCGGCTCACCGGCGGAACCGGCGCAGGTCGTCGGCCAGTTCATGCGGCGGAGAGGTAGCGGCTGCGTGTGTCCTTGGCCAGACACTTGAGGCAGATCGTCTCCAGGTCGCGGGGCAGTTTGGCGGTGAAGCGCGACGGCGGCGTCGGCTCGTCGCGGCGGACCTGGGTGAGCGTCTCCAGAATCGTCTTGCCCTGGAACGGCGGCCGGCCCGTCAGCAGGTCGTAGAGGATGGCGCCGAGGGCGTAGATGTCGGAGGGCGGGCCGACGTCGTCGGTGCGGCCCTCGGCCTGCTCCGGCGCCATGTACGACGGCGTGCCCATGATGGCGCCGGCGCGGGTGGCCTTGGAGTCCTCGCCGAGCCGCTTGGCCAACCCAAAGTCAGTCACCTTCGGGGTGCCGGCGGCGGTCAGCAGGATGTTCGCGGGCTTCAGATCGCGGTGGACGACCCCGTGACGGTGCGCCGCGTCCATCGCTCGCGCCAGCTGCTCGACGACGCCGGCCGCCTCGTCCGCCGGCAGCCCGCCGCCGGTCAGGCGATCCGACAGGGTGCCGCCCTCGCAGAACTCCAGCGAGAAAAACGGCTGGCCGTTCTGATCGCCGATCTCGAAGATCTGCACGATGTTCGGGTGCTGCAGCCGCGCCACCGCCTCGGCTTCGATCAGGAAGCGCGCCCGGTCCATCACGCTGGCCTGCGCCCCGGCCAGCACCATCTTGAGTGCCACGACGCGATTCAGCGCGACGTGGCGTGCCTGGTACACCACCCCCATCGCGCCGCGGCCCAGCTCGCGGAGTACCTCGTAGTTACCGATCCGCTGCGCGCCGGACGCGGATGCGGTCGCCCCACCGCCGGGCCGCACGCTGGCGGCGGAGGCGTCGAGCGAGAACCCGTCGGTCGATCCGGCGGCGGTCGAGCGGCCCTCATCCGGGGCGACGGTGGCGCCGGAATCGGCCGGCAGCTGGCAGGTGCGGTCGTCGACCGCCGCCGGATCCGCCCCGAGCGTGGCGTTCGGATCGGCGGGCGGCGGCTCTGGCGGGAGGGTAGCGTTCGGGTCGGCGGGGGGCGGCTCTGGCGGCAGCGTGGCGTTCGGATCGGCGGAGGGCGGCAGAGTGTGGTCGACGGTCGAGGTCGGCGGCAGGTCGACCGTCTCGTCGGGCCGGGGTGGGGTGGACATGGCGCGACGGCCCCTTTCGCCGGGTTTCGATCGGTGCGACGAGAATGGGAAGCGGCGAGGATGGTATAGCGACGTCGCCAGCAGCCGACCAGCGGCATCGGGGTACGAATAACCTGTTCTTCATTCGTCGATTGCGATACAATGAAAGTACCTCGTTGCGCCATCCCCTACCGCCCGCGTGCGCCGCCGGAACAGGCTCCCCAGTCACCTGTTGCAGAAGCGATTCCGTCATGGCACTTCCTTTCCCGCGCTGGTCGCGGTTAGTCGCCCTCGAACCGCTCGAACCGCGGTGGGCGCCGGCCGTTGCCGCCATCCGCACCGCCGCCGGTTTCACCGCCGCCGCCCTTCCCCGTGGCGACGATAACTCGGCCCCCGCCGCAGTCGGGTTCCGCGTCAACATCTTCGGCGCTCAGAAGTCGGAGGTGTTCATCAACACCAACGGCAACCTGAGCTTCGGCGGTCCGTTGCGCACCTACGCGGCCGGCGGCCTCGACGGGCTGTCGCTGCCGGTGCTGGCGCCGTTCTTCGCCGACATCGACACGCGGGTGAGCGGATCGGGGGCGGTGCGGTTCGGCACCGATCGCATCGACGGGCACGACGCCTTCGCGGTGCTGTGGGACGATGTGGCCGGGTACGGCATGTCGGGCGGGACGAGCCGGCTCAACCGCTTCCAGGTGGTCCTGATCGACCGCAGCGACGTCGCCCCCGGCGACTTCGACGTCGAGTTCAACTACGATCACCTCACCTGGGACCGCACGGGAAGCGCCGCCGCCGCCGCGCTGGCCGGGTTTACCGGCGGCACGGGCGGCCCGGTGTTCGCGTTGCCCGGCTCCGGCGTCGACGGGGCGTTCCTGGCCGGCAGCCCCGCCACCAGCCTGGCCGACAACCGGCTCGGCAGCGACGTTCCCGGCCGGTTCGTGTTCTACGCCCGCGACGGAGTGCTGTCGGCAAACCGCCCGCCGGTGATCGACGCTATTTCGGATAAGGAATTACTCGAAGGTCAGACGGTCGAGTTTGCCGTTTCGGCGAGTGACCCGGACGTCGACGCGCTGACCTACCGGCTGATCGGGGCGGTGCCGGCGGGGGCGTCGCTTGATCCGGCCAGCGGGCGGCTGGTGTTCGCCGCCACGACCGACGGCGACTTCCCGCTCACGGTGGCGGTTGCCGACCCGTTCGGCCACACCGCTGCCGCCACGTTCACCGTTCACGTCGCCAACGTCGCCCCGGACTTCGCGGCAGGCGCCGACCTGCTGCTCAGCCGCAACGCCACGTTGACCCGCGCCGGCACGTTCGACGACCCCGGCGCCGACCCCTGGTCCGCCACCGTCGACTACGGCGACGGCTCGGGGGTGCAGAAACTCGACCTTGCCGGCCAGACGTTCCAGCTCAGCCACCCGTACACAACCGAGGGCTCGTTTGCCGTCACCGTGTCGATCGCAGACGGCACGGCGGTCACCGTCCGCACGTTTCACGTCACCGTGTTACCCGACGCCAGCCTCGTGGCGGCGCTGGCGATCCGCCGCTTCGCCCCCGGCGAAACCGGGACGGTCGAGGTGGTCAACCCGGCGACCGGGCAAAGCGGGCAGGTGCTGCTGCGGCGGTCCGAGCATGCCGACCCGGACGGGGCGGCGCTGGTCGCCCTTTACTCGTCCGACCCGACCGGCGACGCGCAGGCGGGCGAGTTCTTCGACGTGCAGATGCGTAACCCGCATCCCGAGGACGTCATCGAAATCAGCTACCAGTCGCCGCTGCTGCGTCAGGGGAACGTGCAGATCCGCTATGTCGACCCCGCCACCGGCGTGCGGGTGCTGATCGCCGACAGCGATATCACCTACGACCGGGCCGCCGGCCGTGTCACTGTGCGCATCGGCAACCCGAAACTACTGACAGGGACCGTGTTCACCGTCAGCCTGGCGTCGGCCCCGGTGACGACGACCTCGACGGTGTCGCCGCCGGTGGCGCAGGCCAGCACCAGCGGCTCAAGCGAGTCGACCCGCGCCTCCGTCGCCCTCACCAGCCGCACTCAGCTGTCGCTGACTGTCACCGCCGCCCAGGATCGCTCGCTGGCGCCGACCGGGTCGACGGCGGGCGTTTCCTCTGGCGGGGTGCCGATCGGCTCAGGCGGGACGTTGACGTCCGCCGGCACCAGTCCAGGCGGCGCCACCGGCGAGCCGAAGTCCGCCGACGGTGACAACGCCAAACCAGCCGATGGCGACAACGCCAAACCGGCCGACGGCGACAAGGCGGACGGGAAGCCGGCCGACGACGGGAAACAGGGCGCGGACAGGTCGAAGCCCGACAGCAAGAAGTCGGAGGACGGCAAGTCGGACGACAAGGCGCCCGCCGACGGGAAATCGACCGACAAGCCGCCCTCCGACGCCACGCCGAACCCGGACGAGGCGGAAGAGCAGGTACACGCCGACGCCTTCTCCCTGCTGTTCCCGCCGGTGGACGTGGCGGCGGAATCGGCCGCCACGCTCGACGCGGTGTTCGGCCTGGCGGTGCCGCTGGTGGCGCTCGGTCTTGCCCCGACGCGGCCGGTCCGCCGGCGCCGCTCCCTCACCCTGGTTCCGTAGCCCGCTCCCTTCCCGGAGTCGCGACCGGACTCTGCCGGATCGTTGCGTCTTGCCTGGTTTGCCGGCTGTTCCGGCTGAGCCGGACGGAACGACTGTGGCGATACGGGCGGTCTGGTCGAAACAAGGTGTGAAACAACCGTCGCCGCGGGGGTATGGGCGGACCAACCGTCCCGCACCTGCCGCCGCGTCGGACCAGGCACCCGTTCCGGGAGGGGAGAGAGATGCGACGGATCTGGCTTGCGGTCGTCCCGGTGCTGCTGGCTGCCGGACTGACTGCTGACGGGCAGGAGTTCCGCTTCCGCAAGAAGCCGACCCGCTCCACCGAAACGTGGGCAGCGCAGCAGGTGCAGTACACCGAGGTACAACCCGGCACCGCCGTCCCGGTGGCGCCGGCTGTGGCGGCGCCGGTCGCCACTCCGCCGATCGTGTCCGGCCCGGTCACGACGGGACCGATCGTGTCCGGTCCGGTCGCGATCGATGCGCCGGTGGCGGCTCATCCGATCGGCTGCGCCGGTCCCGGTTGTGGCGGGTGTGCGCCGAAGGCGACCGGGCATCGTTTCCTCGACTGGCTGTGCTACCGGCCGGCCCCCTGCTGCGCCGACAAGTACCCGTGTGCCCCGTGCTGCCGGTATCCGCTCTACACGTACTTCTGTGGTTGCCGCGAGGGCTATCAGCCGGTCGCCCTGCCGCCGTGTGGGTGCAAGCCCGACCTGTGGGGCAAGTTCTGCGCGACCGGCCACCGCATGTTCGCCATGCCGACCGGCCTGGCTGCGGCTCGTGCTGCGTCGGGCCGTAACGCCCGCTTCGCCCGCGAGTAGTCAGTAGAAAGACAGCGTCTCTCGCACTTGCCAGGCGAGCGGGAGCGGGTGGGGGAGGGGAGGGTATCCTCCCCACAGCCCCCAGTGCCCCGAGTCCCGCGTAATGCGCGACATCGCGCTCCAGGCGACGTACTCGGGGGACTGGACACTCCGGCGGGACCGAAGGAGACCTGCGGTCCGCAGAGTGGCAAGGTCGGGAGACCTTGCCACAACAGCCACAACAGCCATCAACACCTGGAGCGCGGCGTCGCGCTCCAGGCAAGGCTCGCACGTTGTGGCCCGGTCTCCCGACCGGGCCACCTGGCCGACCAGGTCTCCATGCCTGCCCGAGGCAGCGCCCAAGCGCGCGACGGCCGCGCTAACGTACGCCCTCGGGGGACTACGTCCTCCCGCTCGCCTTTCGACCTCCCCATTCTCCCGATGGTCCATCGACGATTCATTTCGCCATGTCCCTCGCCGTCCGCACCGCACTTCCTGACGAACGGCTCGCCGCGCTCGAAGCTGTTCGCGCGGGATCAGCTGGCGGACCGGGCCGTGCGGGTGCGGTCCGCCCTCGACGCCTTCGCTCAGGGGGCAATCGACCCCGGCGGACTCTTCGTCCTTGCAGCGTCCGCCGGCAACGAGGCGATTGCCGGCGTGATCCTCGGCCAGCGGCTCGCCGCGGCGGCGGGACAGTTCACCGTGCCGGTCGTCCGATCCGGGATGCCGGCGACGGCGACCGACGCGCTGGTGGCGCACGTCTGCGGCTGGCTGCGGGGACACGGCGCCCGGCTGCTCCAGTGCCTTCCGACCGACGACGAGGCGCCGCTGGCGGCACCGCTACTCCGCCACGGCTTCCTTCACCCGACTGGGATGACATTCCTCCGTCACGACCTGCTCTGCCTGCCGTCGCTCCCCTCTCCGTCGCACCTTGCCTGTCTTCGTTACCCCGCCGTCTCGCCCGCCGACTTCGCGACGACCTTGCTCCGCACCTATGAGGGCACCCTCGACTGCCCTGAGATGAACGGGGTGCGGTCGATCGACGAGGTGATCGAGGGACACCGCCCCCACGGATTGCACGATCCGTCCCGGTGGTGGCTGGTGACGCGGCAAGGGCGGCCGGTCGCGGTGTTGCTGATGGCGGAGATGGCGACGGGTGAATGGGAGGTGGCTTACGTCGGCGTCGTGCCGGAGGAGCAGCGGGGCGTCGGCGCGGCGGTGGTGGCCTTCGCGCTCGACCGGGCGCGGCGGCGGTGCCGTCGGTGTCACCCTGTCGGTGGATGACCGGAACCAGCCGGCGGCTTGGCGGTGTATCGCCGAGCGGGGTTCGTCGCCGTCGACCACCGCGAGCTGTTCCTGGCGTTGCCCCCGTCGACCGGCGGCTGACCCCGGTCCGGCGGCGACGCCCCTGCCGGTCGCGCCGGGTGCGGGCCGTCAGGCAGGCGGTTGATCGGCCGGCTACCCTTGGCCGGACCGTGACGGCGCGGCAATAGTTGGGTCCCGAGCGTCCGTGCCGGCCGCAGCTTCCCACCTGCGCTGCCGGCCTCTCTCCTGAGCCACACCCGACAGCTGTCGGGTGAGAGCTACCAGACCGCATGCCGTGTCGTGACAGGTCCCCTCCTGTCGTGACAGGACACGCGCGGTCCGGCGGAGGGAGCCTGTGACGACTCGTACCCGCGACCTGTCCACCGCTCTGGCCGAGGCGATCGTTCGCCGCATCGGCGCGCCGCGCTACCAGCTGTGGTTCGACCGGCACACCCGGTTCACCTGCACCGGCGATACCCTCGTCGTCGGCGTGCCCAACCGCCACTTTCAGGAATGGCTGGAGCGAACCTTCACCACCGCGGTGGAAGAGGCCGCCCGCGAGGTGTGCGGCCGACCCGTCGGCGTGCAGTTCCGCATCGACCCGCAGCTGTTCCAGGCCGCACGCAGCGAACAGGCCGCCGCTCCCACCCCTCCGCCCGCGCCGAATCCCGACAAGCGACCGGGCGAGCGCGTCGCTCCCCGCGCCGAGCTTTTCACGCCGCCGCTGGCCGCACCGAAGCGACGGCAAACGGTGGAGGCGGACGAACCGCCGGCCGAGCGCAGTGCGAAGGGGCCACGGCGAACACGGCGGTGGCGGCGGCTTGCCGACTTCGTCGTCGGCTCGTGTAACCGGGTGGCCCACGCCTCGGCGCTGAGCGTGGTCGAGGCGCCCGGCGAGACGGCCAACCCGCTGGTGCTGTACGGCCCGGTCGGCACCGGCAAGACGCATCTGCTCGAAGGCGTCTACGCCGGGGTGCGGCGGGCGCACCCGGACTGGCGCGTGGTGTACCTGACGAGCGAGGAGTTCACCACTCGGTTCGTCCAGGCGATGCGCGTCGACCGGCTCGGCGGCTTCCGCCGCCAGTTCCGCGAGTGCGACGTGCTGCTGCTCGACGATCTGCACTTCCTGGCCACCAAGAAGGCGACGCAGGAGGAGTTCCTGCGCACCTTTGACGCGCTGCTGGCCGACGGCCGGCAGCTGGTGCTGACCTGCGACTGTCACCCGCGGCTGGCCGACGACCTGCCGGCAGAGCTGGTCGACCGGCTGCTCGGCGGGGCGGTGTGGGGACTGGCGCCGCCTGACCCGGACACGCGGCTGGCGATCCTGCGGGCGAAGGCGGGGCAAGGCGACGGTCCGCCGATCCCGGCCGAGGTGCTGGCGTTCCTCGCCGGCCAGCTGCGCGGCAACGCGCGCGAGCTGGAGGGGGCGGTTCACAGCGTTCGCCACTACAGCCGGGTGACCGGCCGGCCCGTGGACGTGCCGCTGGTCCGCGAAGCGCTGGCCGAGCTATTGCGGCACGCCGTCCGCGTCGTTCAGCTGGCCGACATCGACCGGGCTGTCTGCGGCGTGCTGCGGCTCGACGCCGGTGCGCTGCAGGGCCGCGGCCGGTCGTGGGCGGTCAGCCACCCGCGCATGGTGGCGATGTTCCTGGCCCGCAAGCACACGGCGTCGTCGTACAGTGACATTGGCCGGCACTTTGGCGACCGCAATCACAGTACGGTGGTGGCCGCCGAAAAGAAGGTGCGCGGGTGGATCGCGGAGAATGTGGAGCTGTCTCTGGGCGAACGCCGGGTCCGCGTCCGTGAGCTGGTCGAGCGGGTCGAGCGCGACCTGCTCGGCTAAACTGACCTGACGATTCCTGCCCCGGCAGGACCCCCGTCCAGCGACGGGGCGAGGACCATCGGTGAGGGAGACAGCCATGCGCGGACGGACGATCGGGCTGGCGGTGGTGATGGCGGTGGCGGTCGGGCTGCTGGCGGCGCCGGCCGACGATGCGCGGAAAAAGGAGAACAAGAGCGATCCGAAAAATCTGTGCCTCAACGGCGACTTCGAGAAGGGCACTGACACTCCCGACGGCTGGCAGCGGGTGGACGGGCTGACCACCTTCTGGGTCGACGACCCCGACGGCAAGCGCGGCAAGATCATCAAGGTCGACACCGATGTGCTGCAGTCGCAGGGCTACGACTGGTGGGTGAAGATCGCCCGCGGCGCCAGGGCCAAGGACGCGCCGCGCAAGCTGCCGACCACTCCGCCGAAATACGACACCCTCGCCGGCCTCGACGGCGTGTGGTTCTGGAGTGACTTCATCCCGGTCGAGAAGGGCAAGGCGTACTGGCTGACGGTCGACATCAAGGGCGAGCCGGACGTGATGGCCTGGCTGGTCGGCTACGAGAGCAAGGAGTCGACCGCGTTCGGCGCCGACGCCGGCGCGTTTCAGGAGTTCCTGAAGGAGAAGACGGCGGGCAAGCCGAAGGACAACGTCCGACTGTTCGAGGGGTTCATCAACAAGTACACCTGGCGCGGGCAGCTGAACGCACGCTACGCCAAACCGCTGGAGAACGGCTGGCGGCGGTGGACGCGCGACAAGCTGCCGTTCCGGCCGACGAAGATGACTCCGAAGGTGCGTTTTGTCCGCGTTCTCCTCCTGCCGTACTGGCCGCCGGGGGTTTGCTATATTGACAACGTGCGGCTGACGGAGGTCGAGGAGAAGTGACATGTTTCAGCGGGAGTGCCTGCTCTATGCGTGGGTGCTGGACTACACCCGGAAGCTCGTCGCGGATCTCGACGACGCGGAGATGGCCCTTCAGCCAGCGGCGGGGCTGAACACCCCGCTGTGGCTCCTCGGCCACCTGGCGATCTGTACCGATTACGCGGCGGCCCTGCTGGGGCTGCCGATGGTGTGTCCGAAGGAGTGGCACCAGATGTTCGGCCCCGGCTCCGACCCGGCGCGGGTGCCGACGCCGCATCCGAATAAGAAACAACTGGTCGATGCGCTTGGAGGCCGGGCACGCCTGGGTAAGCGAGGCGGCGCATCACGCGAAGGCGGAGGCGGCAGGCGATGCGCACTCGTTCGAGCCGCTCCGGCAAGCGCTTGCCGACTCGCGGCGACCTGCTCGCGCACCTGATGACCACCCACCCGACCTTGCACCTCGGCCAGCTGTCGGCGTGGCGGCGGATGCGCGGCAAGAAGGCGGTCCTCGGGTTCTGACGCCCCTCCGGTCCTGGCATGAACCTTTTACGGATCGCTTTCTGTGCCCTTCTTCTGGCCGGTGCCCCGCTCCGCGGCGACGACCGCACGATCGACGACGCCGTCCGGCTGGCGATGCGGACGTGGCGTGTGCCGGGCGTCGCCGTCGTGATGGTGCGCGACGATCGCGTCGTCACCCTGCGCGGCTACGGGGTTCGCGCGCCGGCGGTAAGGAACTGGTCACCCCGGACACGCTGTTCGCCCTCAGTTCCTGCTCGAAGGCGTTCACCACCGCGGCGATGGCGATGCTCGCGGACGAGGGCAAGCTGACCTGGGACGACCCGGTCCGCAAGCATCTGCGCGTGGTTTCACCTGGACGATCCGCTGGCGGAGCGCGACGTGCGGCTGCGACCTCGTTTGCCACCGCACCGGCCTGGGTGAGCATGAGTTGCTGTGGTATCGCCTCCGTGGTCGCCGGAAGAGGCAGTCCGCCGCGCGCAACGCCGCTTGCCGATGCGCCGTTCCGCACCCGGCTGCAGTACCAGAGCACGATGTTCACCGCCGCCGCCCTCGCCGCCGCGTCGGCTGCCGGGGTGGAGTGGCCGGATCTTGTCCGTAAGCGGCCACTTGTTCCGCTGGGGATGCGGCACACGCGGATCGGCACCGGCGAGGCCGACGCGCAGACGAAGTCGCCCGACCGCACCGCCTCGACCGCGGCTGGCGACCCGGGCATCGTCCCCGCCTACGCCCCGCCGCATCCCGACCCGGCGGTCGGCATCCACAGCACCGCCCGCGACCTGGCGGCGTGGCTGCGGTTTCACCTGAACGGCGGGATGGTGGGCGACCGGCGGCTGGTGGCGCGGCCGGCGCTTGGCGGAGACGCACACTCCGCAAATCGTCATGCGCCTGTCGACGATCCAGAAAGGCTTCTTTCCCGACACGGTGCAGCACAGCTACGCGATGGGGTGGGCAGTCCATGACCACCAGGGAGTGCGGCTGGTGTCGCACGGCGGGGGCGATCGACGGCTTCCGCTGTCACCTGGTGCTGGCCCCCGACCGCGGACTCGGTATTGCCATACTCGCCAACCTGGACCGCACCCCGCTGCCGGTGATCCTGGCGAACATCCTGGTCGACGATCAGCTGGGGCTGAAGAAACGCGACTGGCACGCGGCTGCCGCGTCGGCCGCGACCGCATCGCCGCCGACGTCGCCGAACGGCAGCGGCAGCGGCTGGCCGGACGGCAATACGGCACGGCACCGTCGCTCCCCGGCGCGCATACACCGGCGATTACGACCATCCCGCCTATGGCACCGCTCGGGTGCGGCTGCGGCAGGGCCGGCTGGTGTGGCGCGGCGCGACGAGGAAGCGCGCTGGAACATTTTCAGCACGACACCTTCAGCGCCCCGCCAGCGAGCTGATCGACGACCCGGATTTGACGTTCCGGGTCGACAGCGAGGTGACGGCGGTGGCGGTGACGGGTAAACTGAACGTCGTTTTCCGCAAGATTCCCCCGACCGAGAACCGGAAATGACGCCGACTGCCGGCACTTCCTCCCGCTGCTGGCCGCCCTCCTGCTCGCCGGCCCGCTTGCCGCCGCGCCGGACGGCAAGCGACCGAACATTTTGTGGCTGACGTGCGAGGACTCCAGCGCGAACCTCGGCTGCTATGGCGACCCCGACGCCGTGACGCCGCACCTCGACCAGTCTCGCCCGCGACGGCGTGCACTTACACGCAGGCGTTCAGCGTTGCCGGGGTGTGTGCGCTGAGCCGGTCGTGCCTGATCACCGGCATGTACCCGACCACGCTCGGCTCGCAGTACATGCGCTTGCCAGGCCCGGCTGCCCGCCGGCCTCGCCTGCTTCACCGCCTCCCTGCGCGAGCAGCCGGCTACTACTGCACCAACAACGTCAAGCAGGATTACAACTTCGTCGCGCCGAAGGGCACCTGGGACGAGTCGAGCCGCAAGGCGCACTACCGCAACCGGCCCGCCGGCCGGCCGTTCTTCGCGGTGTTCAACAATGTCGTCACCCACGAGAGCCAGATCCGCACCGGCGAGGCGGCGTTCCGCAAGAACACCGCCCGGCTGACGGCGCGACAGCGTCATGACCCATTGAAGATCCGCATTCCCCCGTTTCACCCCGACACGCCAGAGGTGCGCCGCGACTGGGCGCGCGATTTCGACCTGATCACCGCGGTCGATTACTGGGTTGGCGACATGCTCGCCGAACTGGACGCCGCCGGGCTGGCCGACGACACGATCGTCTTCTTCTACTCCGATCACGGCGTTGGCCTGCCGCGCGGCAAACGCTGGCTGTACGACACCGGCATGCGCGTGCCGCTGCTGGTGCGCTTCGGCAAGAACGTCGCCCATCTGGCGGCGGGCGGGCCGGGCACGGTGTCTGATCGGCTGGTCAGCTTCGTCGACTTCGGGCCGACAGTGCTGAGCCTGGCCGGTGTGAAGCCGGCGGCGACGATGCAGGGGGTGCCGTTCCTCGGCGCGTTCGCTGGCCCGCCGCGTGAGGCGGTGTACGGCATCCGCGACCGCATGGACGAGCGCAACGACACCACCCGCGCCGTCCGCGACCACCGCTACAAGTACATCCGCAACTACCAGTGGTATCGCCCGTGGGCGCAAACGCTGGAATACATGGAACACATGCCGACGATGCGCGTCTGGCGGCAGCTGCAGGCCGAGGGCAAGCTGACCGGGCCGGCGGCGCTGTGGATGCGGCCGACCAAGCCGTTCGAGGAACTGTACGACACGCACGCCGACCCGCACGAGCTGAAGAACCTGGCTGACGCGGCCGAGTACCGCGGCACGCTCGAACGGCTGCGCAAGCTACACCTCGCGTGGATGCGGCAGACGCGCGATCTGGGTTTGCTGCCGGAAGCGGAGGTGGAGGCGCGGTCGGCCGGCCGCAGCCGCTACGACCTCGGCCGCGACGCGAAGGCGTTCCCGCAGGCGCGGCTGCTGGAGGCGGCCGAGACGCTGACGGCCGCCGAGCCGGTGCCGGCCCTGCTCCGGCTGCTCGCCGACCCCGACAGCGGCGTTCGCTGGTGGGCGGCCACCGGGCTGGGGGTGCGCGGCGCTGGCAGTGCGGAGGCGGAGCGGGCGCTGGTGGCGGCGCTGAAGGACCGCTCGGTGAACGTCCGCGTGGCGGCGGCCGACGGGCTGCGGCGGCTCGGCAAGCGCGACGGCGTGCTGCCGGTGCTGACGGCGGCGCTGCGCGACGACAACCCGTGGGTGCGGCACGCGGCGGCGCTGGCCATCGACGAGATGGGGACGGCGGCGGCACCGGCGCTGGCGGCGCTGAAAGCTGCCCGCAAGGATCGCAACGACTACGTGGTGCGGGTCGTCGAGCATACCCTCGGCGTGCTGGCCGGCGGCAAGGGCGAGTGAGAGGGTGCGCGTATGGCCCGGCCCTACCTCGGCCCGATCACGACGGAAGCGGACTGGCTCGCCAGCGGCAGCCCGGAGCAGATGATTCGCTTCCTCGACGTTCGCGGCAGCCTGCGCCGGTGGCAGCTTTTCGCCTGCCACTGCTGCTGGCGGATCGTCCCGCTGCTGATCGACGAGCGGAGCCTGCGAGCGGTGGCGATGGCCGAACGGCAGGCGGAGGGGACGGCGAGCGCGGACGAGATCGCCCTGGCGCTGCAGGACGCCCAGGCGGCCGAGGTCGAGGTGTGGGCGACAGCGCGGCGGCAATCGCTGGGCACCGCCGCCACCGCCGCGCGTCGCTGCCTGACGACCCCGCGCCGCGTCTACCACTCGGCCGCCGCGGCAACCGCCAGCGGAGCCGACCGCGAGCTGATCGAACAAACGGACCTCCTCCGCGACCTGTTCGGCAATCCGTTTCGCCCGGTGGTGTTCGATGCGTCGTGGCGCACGCCGACGGTGCGGGCGATGGCGGAGCATTTCTACGCCGCCGACGGGTTCACCGAGATGCCGATCCTGGGCGATGCGCTGGAGGACGCTGGCTGCGCGGACGTGACGGTTCTCGACCACTGCCGCCAACCCGGCCGGCACGTCCGCGGCTGCTGGGTGGTCGACGGCCTGCTGGAGAAACCGTGACCGCGGTCAGCCCGCGGCGGCGAGCGGAGCGGCGGGGACAGCGGCCGGGCTGCCGAGGACGGCGCGCAGGGCATGCCACATGTCCAGTTCGGCGTCGATGAACGCCCCCTGGAACCCCTGGCGCTGCGCCGCCCGGTACGCCGCCGAGGCCAGCTCGGCCAGTAGCTCGTCGGTCCTCGTCGGGGTGGAGGTATTCTGGCTCATGGTGGTTGCTCGGGAGTCAGGTGCGAATCAAACCTTTCTTTATCATGTTACTAATCTATCGGCGGCTGTGACGCCTGTCAACACCGCTCCTGGAAGCGGCGGCGACACACGCCGCGGTGCCTGCCGTTAGAGACGGAAGTCGTGATCCAGCCGGAAGCAGATGCGACAGCCGACGTCGCTGCCGCGGTAGCCGGGCGGTCCCCAGCCGCGCGAGGCGGAACGGCAGCGGCGCACCAGCGAGTGCCAGGATCCGCCGCGCAAAACACGAACCTCGCCGTGATCTTTCCCGGCCGGGTCGCGGACGGCGTCGACGGGATAGGGGCCGTACCAGTCGGAGCACCACTCGAACACGTTGCCGTGCAGGTCGGCCAGGCCCCAGGCGTTGCGCGGGTAGTGGCCGACCGGCGTGGTCTCGTCGCGGCCCTTCCGGGTGGGGCTTTCCTGGTCGTGATAGTTCGCCTGCGACGGCGCCAGGGTGTCGCCAAAAAAGGTGGCGCTGGTGGTGCCGGCGCGACAGGCGTACTCCCACTCGGCCTCGGTCGGCAGCCGATACGGCAAGGCCCCGCCGTCATCCAGCCCGTCGCGGCGGCTCAGCGCCCGGCAGAATGCCTGACAGTCCTCCCACGACACACCCTCGACCGGCCGGTCGTCGCCCTTGAACCGGCTCGGGTTGCCGCCCATCACCGCCTGCCACTGCGCCTGCGTCACCGGATGGACGCTCATGTAGAAGCCGCGGGTGAGCGTGACCGGATGGAGCAGTTCGTCGTCTTGCCGTTCGGGCTGGTCGGTCGGGCTACCCATCTGGAAGGTGCCGGGCGGAACCCACGTCAGCCGGATGCCGACGCTGTTGGTCCACGCCGGGCCGATCGGCTTGACGCCGGCGGCGACCACGGCGCGGAGTCGTGCTTCCAGTACCGGTCGGTCCGGCAGATCGATCGTCTGGGTCAGCGTATGCGTCAGCCGTACCAGCTCACTCCGGGGATCGCCCTGTTCCTCCAGCCAGTCGGCGTACACCAGTCGCAGCGCCGGGTTGTCCGGTTCCTCGCACAGCGACTGCAGGAACGCCGTCTCCATCGGGCTGGTCGGTTCACCCGGCGTGCTCATGTTTGCCGCTCCGCTGCCACGCCCGCGCCGTCGTGCCGGTCCCGTCTCCCACGTCGACAGGGACGCACTCTGTCACGTCCCCGTGCGGCCAGCCTGCGCCACCGCCCCGGCCGGCCGTGCCGTCCCAGTCGCGACCGGAACGATCCATGCAAGTCTATGCCGGAGCATGCATTCCGGCTATCGACGGCTATCCAGATCCACAATGCTCCTTGTCGTTGGACGGGGGCGGGATCGGGCCACCGATCGCCGCGGCGGGCTGGCGGTAGCTGTTCGGCCGCTTGTCGCCCCCGCCGGGGCGCCGTAGTCGAACCGTAGACAACTCCCCTCCGCCCGGTGTAAAGGAGATACGCCATGTCATCCGGCACCCCTGCCGAAAGCGCCAACGTCCGTCAGAGTGTCGGGGTGAAAGCCGCCCGCAACCTGGCGTGTACCACCAAGACCGTGGCCCAGATCGCCAGCCTCACCCCGCGCTGGTCGCTGCACCTGTTGCCGTGGGTGAGCGTGGCCGCCGGCACCTTCCGGGTGAACCACCGCAAGATCCTCGTGCCGGACAAGCGCGGCGTGCCGATCACCCGCACCGACGGCCAGCCGACGCTGAAGCCGGCGGCTCTCCGCGAGGTGGCCCCACTCCGCGACCTCGACCATCACCTGCTGGAGGCGATCGCCGGCCGGTTCACGCGCAAGAGCTACGGCCGCGACGAGACGATCCACCCCGAGGGGCAGGAGGCGGGCGAACTGGTAGTGGTCGCCGACGGGCTGGTGGAGGTCACCCGTACCGGGCGGTTCGGCGAGCCGCTGCGCGTCGCCATGCTCCGCGAGGGCGATTACTTCGACCTGCTGCTCACTCGTGGTCCCAGCCCGGTCACCCTGCGTACCCTCACCCCGGCGCAGCTGCTGGTGCTGGAGAACGGGCCGTTCGACGAGCTGCTCAACCAGGCGCCGCAGCTGAGCGCGTTGCTCCGCCGTGGCGAGCCGTCCACTGGCCGTTCGCCGGTCGACGAGTACGGCGAGCTGGATTTCCTGACCACCACCAGTTACGGCGACCGCGTCCACCTCGACGGCAGCTTCGCCGACTTCGAGGAGCGGCCGCGCGAGTATGCGCTTACTGCCGTGCAAACGGTGATGCAGGTCCGCACCACCATCGCCGACCTGTACAACACCCCGATCGATCAGCTTCGCGAGCAGATGCGGCACGCGATCGAGGAGGTGAAGGAACGGCAGGAGTGGGAGCTGATCAACAACGCCGAGTTCGGGCTGCTGCACAACGTCGCCCGGTCGATGCGCGTGTCGACGCACCACGGCCCGCCCACCCCGGACGACATGGACGAGCTGCTGGCCCGGGTGTGGAAGAAGCCGGCGTTCTTCCTGGCCCACCCGCAGGCGATCGCCGCGTTCGGCCGCGAATGCACCGCTCGCGGGGTGCCGCCGCCCACCGTCAACCTGTTCGGCTCGCCGTTCCTCACCTGGCGCGGAGTGCCGATCGTCCCGTGCGACAAGTTGCTGGTCGACGGCCACGCCCGTTCGCTCGGCGGCGCCGGCACCACCAACATCCTGCTGATGCGGGTGGGCGAGAAGGATCAGGGGGTCGTCGGGCTGCACCAGCCGGGAGTGCCGTCGGAGCACCTGCCGAGCCTGTCGGTGCGGTTCATGGGCATCGACCACAACTCCATCGCCTCGTACCTGGTCAGCCAGTACTTCTCCGCCGCGGTGCTGACGAGCGACGCGCTGGGGGTGCTGGAGAACGTCGAGGTGGGGTATTACCATGACAAACGGTGAGCACGACAGCCACTCGCCGGCCGGCCGCCCCGACGGCGCGGCGCTGCCGCCGTTCGCCGCCGACCGTCTGCTCGACCCGGCGGTGATCGCCGGGCTGGCGAACGAGCTGTTCCACGGCGGGGCGCTACCGATGCCCGACGAGGGCCGGCTGCCGGGTGTGAGTAATGCCATACCGGCCGGCATCCCGTTCGGCGGCTCGCTGCCGGCGGTCCCATGTGCGGGGGCGATGCAGCCGCCGGTCGCGCCGCCGCGGGTCGACTGGGCCGATCCGCTCGCGCTGTTCGGCGTCGGCGACGACCTGTTCCGCCAGGCGCCGCCGGAACCGGCCCTGCCGACGGCAACGCCCACGACGGACACGTTCTACTTCCTGCCGCAGCCGGCGCCGGCGAACGCCGCGGTGCCGGCCGCGCCGGCGCTGACGGCGCGATCGTTCCAGGTGGACGCGATCCGCGCCGACTTCCCGATCCTGCGGCAGAAGGTCCACGGCAAGCCGCTGATCTGGCTGGACAACGCCGCCACCACGCAGAAGCCGCAGAGCGTGATCGACGCCCTCAAGCGGTTCTACGAGCACGACAACTCGAACATCCACCGAGCCGCGCACACCCTGGCGGCGCGGGCGACCGGATTGTACGAGGAGGCGCGCGACAAGGTCCGCCGGTTCCTCGGCGCCTCGCAGACCGAAGAGGTCGTATTCGTTCACGGCGCTACCGAGGCGATCAATTTGGTGGCGCAGACATTCGGGAGAAAAAACCTCGGCAAAGGAGACGAAATCGTCCTGTCTCAGATCGAGCACCACGCCAACATCGTTCCGTGGCAGATACTGGCCCGCGAGGTGGGAGCGGTGCTGCGCGTGGTGCCGGTGAACGACCGCGGCGAAGTGCTGCTCGAGGAGTACGAACGGCTGCTCGGTCCGCGAACGCGCCTGGTGGCGCTGACGCACGTCTCCAACGCGCTGGGCACGGTGCTGCCGGTCGGCACGATGATCCAGCTGGCGCACCGCTACGGCGCCCGTGTGCTGATCGACGGCGCCCAGTCGGCGCCGCACATGGCGATCGACGTGCAGCAGCTGGACTGCGATTTCTACGTGCTCGCCGGGCACAAGCTATTCGCCCCGACCGGCATCGGCGTGCTCTACGGCAAGCGCGAGCTGCTGGAGGCGATGCCGCCGTGGCAGGGCGGCGGCGACATGATCCACCGGGTGTCGTTCGCCGGCACCACCTACGCCGAGGTGCCCGCCCGCTTCGAGGCCGGCACTCCGAACATCGGCGGCGTCGTCGGCCTGGGCGCCGCGCTCGACTACCTGCAGGCGATCGGCCTGGACTGGGCGGCCGAGCACGAGGACGCTCTGTTGCGGCGGATGACCGAGCGGGTGCGGCAGATCCCCGGCGTTCGCATGGTGGGTAATGCCTTCCACAAGGCGGCGGTGCTGTCGTTCGTGGTCGACAATCCGCCGCTGTCGGCGCTCGACGTCGGCACCCGGCTCGACCTGGACGGCATCGCCGTCCGTACCGGCCACCACTGCTGCCAGCCGCTCATGGAGCGGTTCGGCATCGCCGGCACCGTCCGCGCGTCGCTGGCGGTGTACAACACCGCCGCCGAGATGGACGCCTTCGCCGACGCCCTGGAGCGGATCGTTCACGACGCCACCCGCCGGGCGCGCTCGTTGCCGGTGGCCGCCGAACCGGAGCGCTGCCCGGCCGAGCTGGCCCTGTGCGGCGGAGCGGCCGACACCTGCCCGCCGCACCTGGAGGTGCAGTACGCGCCGGCGTTCGGCCCCAGTCCGCAGGCGGTCGCCGATGAGGTCGCCGACACGTTCGAGTTTCTCGAGTCGTGGCAGGACCGCTACCAGTACCTGATGGAGCTGGGCGACAAGCTGCCGCGCATGCCCGACCAGATGAAGACCGAATGCACGCGCGTTCACGGCTGCCAGAGCACCGTCTACCTGGCCGGGCGGGTGCGGCCGGGGACGGCGGACGTGCTCGAATTCCTGGCCGACAGCGACGCCGAGCTGGTGCGCGGGCTGATCGGTCTGCTGGAGCACCTGTTCTCCGGCCAGCGAGCGGCCGACGTCCTGGCGTTCGACGTCGAGGGCTACTTCCGCCGCCTCGGCCTCGATCAGCACCTGAGCCTCAACCGCCGCAACGGACTGGCGGCGATGGTCGGTCGCGTCCGCCAGCACGCTGCCGCGCTGACTGCCGCCCCCGCCGCCGCTCGTGGCTGACCCGACGACCCCGGAGTATTCTCGCGTGGACGGTAACCGCTTCACCCTGCAGATGTCCGGCCAGAATCCGATCGCGCCGCCCGCCGACGCGCCGCCGACCGACGCCCCGCTGGAGGAGCGGGTGACGGCGGTGTTGAAGACCATTTACGATCCGGAATTGCCGGTCGACATCCACGACCTGGGCCTGATCTACGACCTGGCGGTCAGCCCGGCCGGCGAGGTGGCGATCAAGATGACGCTGACGGCGCCGGGCTGTCCGGTGGCCGGTTCAATAGTGGCCGAGGTGGAGCAGAAGGTGGCGGCGGTGCCCGGCGTGACCGCGGCGAAGGTCGAGCTGGTGTGGGACCCGCCGTGGGAGAAGAGCCGCATGTCCGAGGCCGCGGCGCTGCAGCTGGGGCTGTGGTAAGCGCCGGTCAGACGTGCCACCCCTGGCCGAAGCCGACCGGCAGCCGGGCGAACACCTCATCGGCCGCCGCATCGTCCAGCGAATCGGCAAGGCTGCGATTGGCGATCGCCGTTGGCGCCGTGCGGTTGACCGTGAGGGTGACGCCGGGCAGGGCGGTGAGCCGCTGCACCACGTCGCGGGCGTCGCCGCTGGTGTTCACGGTGATCTGCCAGGTGCCGCGGCGCAGCTCGTAGACGTTACCGTTGATCGTCACCTGGATGTTGCCGCTGGCCAGCCGCCGCAGGGTGATCACGTCCACACCTGGCGAACGGGTGGTGACGGTGAACACGCCGGGCCGGCTGCTATCGGTGACGAATGCGGCGGCGGAGATGTTGCTCAGCCCGGTGCCGAACGTCTGCAGCATCACCCGGTAGCTGTTCTGCGTGGTCGACCCGACCGATCCGCCGTCGGGTCGCACCGCGAAGCTGCGATCGAGGAAACCGGTCTGCACCGCCCATCGGCTCGAATCGGCGACGCTGTAGCGGAGGCCCATCGTCTCCGTGGCGCTGCCCGAATCGACGTGGACCAGCCCCCAGGTGTGGCCAGCCTCGTGCAGCGCAACGTCGGCCATGGCCAGCGCCGTCCGCTCCACCGTCCCCCAGTCCTCGTCGGCCACGAAGGCGATGTCGGTGCGGTCGGTGTTGCCGGCGTCGATGGCGCTGGCGACGTTGGTGTACCCGCCGGTGAGCGTGGACTTGCCGACGAACACGGTGGTGGCGCCGACTCCCTCGACGGCGCCGGTGGTGATCCGCCGTACCGTCAGCCCAAACGGCTGCAGGTCGGCCTGCAGGATCGCCAGGACGCGGGAGATGATCTGTTCGCGGTCGGCCCGCGCCGGCAGGAACGGGCGGACGGTGATGCCGTTGTTGTCGCCGTCGAACAGGGAAACGGTCGGCCACCAGTCAGTGCCGGCCCAGCGGACCAGGTCGGCGTGGCTCATGGTGTGGCCGTCGAAGTTCAGGTAGAGCACGCGGTTGCCGGCCGGGTCGCCGGTGGACGAGACGGCGGTCTGCACGTCCAGGCCATAGCTGGGGTTGTGAGCGCCGCGGTAGCCGACCACCTGCACGTAGTAGGTGCCGGCCGACAGACCGGCGAGCGACACCCGTTCGCTGTCGCCGTGGCCGAGCGACGAGCGCAACAGCCCGCCGGAGCCGTTGTACAGCCGCAGATCCAGGTCGCCGCGAGCATTGCTGAACCCGAGCGTGACGGCGGCCGACGAAGTACCGCCCGCCCGCATGGTGAAGCGATACCAATCCTGGGTGTCGTTCAGCATCAGCCCGGTGAACGTCTGCCGGCCGTTGACGATCCCCAGGTTGGCGGCGGCGGCGAACGTGTCGTTGTTCTCGTAGCGATCGTCGGCGGCGCTGGCGGTCACCTGCGGCCCCTGGACCGACCAGGAGTACGCACCGCCAGGAGTGCCGGTGTAGTTGGTGACGCCGATGAACACCCGCTGAGACGCCGTCAGGGTGACGCTCAGCTGGCTGGCCGCGGTCGAGGTGTTCATGTCGTCGTTGTACGCCAGGCGCTGGCCGCCAGCGTCGAACGCGCCGAGGACGGTGTCGAGGGTGCTGTTCGGGGTGAGGGCGGAGATTCGATACGAGCCGGCCTTCGGGGCGACGAAGGTGTAATAGTCCGTCTCGTTCGCGCTGATGGACGCCTGGCCGGACGCGGCGACCGAGGCGTTCAGGGTGACGACGGTGGCGGCGGGCAGCGGGATCGATGCCGGCGGAGCGCCGGCCCAGGACGGGACCAACCGAGATTCGAGGTCTTCGAGGCGGAGCGGCGCGCAGAGTCGGGTCCGGGAGCGTGCCATGCACGGTTCTCCTTCGCATCAAGGCCCGGTTCGTGTCGGTAGTCGCGCCGTCGCGCAATGAGGGTGGCCGTTCCGAAGGCCACACCAAGTCTAACCTCCCTTTCCGTGGGCGCAGCGTGAAAATCACCGTGAACGGCGACAGGTCCGTCCCGCCGGTTCCCGCTGGCGCAGTCAGGTAAGATGCGCCGGTGGGGTAACGGCGGCACGGAACCGGGCCGCGCCTCGTACTCTTGTGTCGGCATTTCCCGTCGGCCGACTCAACCGCCATTGTCGGCAAATCGGTCGGCGGTTCCCCAGAGTCCCAGCGCCGGGTTGGAGAGGTAGAACACCTCCTCGCCGTCGGGCAGCGTGTTCCAGCCGTCCTGCAGTCGTTCCGGCGAGTAGCGGCGAACGGTTTCGGCCAGGTCGGCGTAACGGAAGCCGACCCCCTCGACCTCCGCCCGCGTCAGATGGCCGGGGCAGTAGGTGATGGTGAACCGCCCCTCCGACGAGCTGTGGATCAGGTGCGCCGCCGCCGACAGATTGGCGGCCAGCTCCGGCTGTTCGCGCACGTTCTGGAGGGTGGCTGGCGTGCCGCGATAGCCGTAGGTGCGAATCATCCGGTCAATGGTCAGGTCCTCGCCGAAGGTGCGAACGCCCGGCGCCAGTACGATCAGCTCGCCGTCGTCGGCGATCGCCATGCGCGTGCGGTAGACCGCCTTGTTGCCCAGCCAGGTCGAGCGGTATTCGAGCGGGTCGAGATACACCACCACCTTGCGCGGGGCACGGTCGAGCCGGTCGAGGTTCACCTGCCGGCACAGTTCGGCGCCGCGGCGGTAGCAGGCGGCGTCGTCCCCGGCGAACAGCCCGCGGGTGACCAGCTCGCCCGTTTCGTCCCGGCCACGGACGGTGAGCAGGTAGACGAGCGGCAGGTGGCGGGCCAGGTTCTCGGAAGCGTAGTCGAACACCTCACGCACCGGCGTCCGCGGCTGGCCGAGGATGCGCTCGATGCCGTAGACTGCGCCGAGCCAGTGCGACTTGTTGATCAGGTCGCTGCCGCCGACGCCGACGAAGACGTTCTTGTTGTGGTTGGCGATGCCGACGACCTCGTGCGGCACCAGCTGGCCGATCGACACGATGACGTCCCAGCCGCCCTCGACCAGCAGCCGGTCGACCTCGACGCGAGCGGCGAAATCGAGCTTGCCCTCCGACACCCGGCGGATGAACGCGGCTGGCACCTCGCCGAGCGGGACGACGCCGTGGCGCCAGTCGTGGGGGTGGAACCGATCGCGGGGCACGCCGGGGAACATGCGGGCGATCTCGGCGTCGGTCATCGGCTCGTGGGTGCCGACGGCGGGCAGAACGGCGACCTCGGCGGTGCGGTGCAGCCGGTCGTACAGCCGGCCGGTGAGGAACCCGGCCCACGAGTGGTAGCGAGTGATATCCGGCGGCACCAGCAGCACGCGGCGAAGCGGTCCGCGCTCGCGCAACTGGCCGAGCAGATGGTCGACCAGCTCCGTCGCCCGCCCCTCATCGATCACCGAGTTAACCGATCCTTCGTGAAGGAATTCCATCGTTGCGCTCCGTGAATCGCTGGAGGGGACCTCGCCAATCGGGCTACTCGTATAGGTTATCGGCTGGCGGAAAAGGGAGCCAGATGGCACGACCTCGGCCACGAGCCGTTGCCACCACGAAGGGGGACATCTCCGACAATCGCGTGGCGCCGGCGGCCAGGCAGTGCCCGGATAGGTAGAACACACGCACCCGCGGACGGGAGAGTAACGCCAATGGATGCTAACCGCATATCGTCGGGCATCGTCCTTTCCGTCGTCCGGTGGACGTCGCGAATCCTCGCCGCTGCCCTCTTCTTCTTCTGGGGCGCGTTTTTCGTCGAACACCTGGAGTGGCTCTCCGATCCGGCTGGCCCGCCACCGTGGTGGGTGCTCGGCCTGATGGCGCTGCACGCACTGATGCTCGTCGGACTGATCGTCGGCCTGCGGTGGGAGCGGGTCGGTGCGGCGCTCACCCTGGCAACGGCGACGCCGTTCTTCTACGCCGCGGCCGGTCCCTACTTCCTGCCGTTCCTGCTCGTCACCTCCCTCCCGCCGCTGCTGTGGCTGCTGATCGCGTGGCTGGACCGGCGGCGTGCGCCGGCGTCGCGCTTCCCCGGAGCGATCGAATGACGCGCGCGGACGTGATCGTGGTCGGCCTTGGCGGCATGGGGACCGCGGCGGCGTGGCAGCTGGCGCGGCGCGGGGCGAGCGTCGTCGGGCTGGAGCAGTTCGCCCTCGGCCACGACCGCGGTAGCTCGCATGGCCACACGCGCATCACCCGCCAGGCGTACTACGAACACCCGGCCTACGTCCCGCTTGTCCGCCGCGCGTTCGAGGGGTGGTACGACCTTGAACAAGCGCGCGGCGTCCCGTTGCTGCTGTCCAGCCCGTGTCTGACCCTCGGCCGGCCCGAGGGCGAGCTGGTCGCCGGCGTGCGCCGGTCGGCGGCGGAACACCGTCTGTCGATTGAGGAACTGTCTGCCCAGGAGGTGCATCGACGCTACCCGGCGTTCCGCCTGGACGACGCGCCGGACCTCGTCGGCGTCATTGAGCACACCGCCGGCATCCTGCTGGTCGATGCCTGCGTCCGCGCCCTGGCCGACGAGGCGCGACACCTTGGTGCTCGACTCCGCGAGAACGAGCCGGTCGTCGCCTGGCGGCGCGAGGGCGGTACGCTTGTGGTCGAGACGCCGCGCGATCGCTACGAGGCGGATCGCCTGGTGCTGACCGCCGGGCCGTGGATGGGTGCGCTGCTCGGCCGGGTAGGCATACCCTTGCGCGTGATGCGTCAGGTCGCCCTGTGGCTGCAGCCGTCCGACCCGGTGCTGTTCCGTCGCGACCGCTTCCCGGTCTACATCGCTGAAACGCCGGGTGGTTCCTTCTACGGCTTCCCCGCTCTCGACCGCCGCGGCGCCAAGGTGGCGCGGCACTACGGTGCCGAGGAGCGGCCGGGGCCGGACGGCGTCGACCGCACCGTCACCGCCGCCGACGAAGCGCCGGTCCGCACCTTCGTCCGCGCCTACCTGCCGTCGGCCGACGGGCTGCGTCTCGACGGATCGGTCTGCCTCTACACCCTCACGCCCGATCGCCACTTCCTCATCGACCATCACCCCGACGCGGCAGGCGTGGTGCTGGCCGGCGGGTTTTCGGGGCACGGGTTCAAGTTCGCCCCGGTGGTGGGCGAAATCCTGGCCGACCTCGCCCTCACCGGCGCCACTCGCTGGCCGATCGACCTGGTCGCCGCCGCTCGCCCTACACTCGCCGTCGCTGGTCGGCCGGAATGAGCGTGCTATCATGTAGGCGGATTCGATCGGTCCGGAGTCGAGACAGTCATGCGCGAACTGCTGGGGGAACTGCACCAGGCGGTCAAAGCCGGCCGGGCGTGCGTCTGGTGCGCCATCGTCGATACCCGCGGCTCGACGCCGCAGAAGGCCGGCGCCGGCATGCTCGTCTTCGCCGACGGCAGCCAGCGCGGCACACTCGGCGGAGGTTGTGTCGAGGCGGAGGTCAAGCAGCAGGCGCTCGCCGTCCTCGCCGGCCAGGCCGCCGGCCCGGCCGTTCACACGTTCCACCTCGACGACGCCTACGGCTGGGACGACGGCCTGATCTGCGGCGGTCGCATGACCGTCCTCGCCGACCCGCTCCTGCCGCCCGCCGCCGACGAGTACGTCGCCGCCTTTCGCGCCGTCGCCGATGCCGGCCGCGGCGCTGTCGAGGCGGTGGCGATCGCCGCGGACAGCGGCCTGGCGGTCGGCACCCGGCTGCTGTTCGACGCCGACGGCCGGTTGCTGGCCCGGCGGGGCGAGGGCGAGGGCGAGGTCGACCTGGAGCGCATCGTCCGTCATCTGCCCGACCTGTCGCGCCGGCCGAAGCCGACGGTCCACCACGGGGTCGCCTACCTGCCGCTGTTGCCGCGTATTCGCTTACTGATCGTCGGCGGTGGGCATGTCGGGCAGGCGGTCGGCCGGCTGGCGGCTGAGACGGACTTCGACGTCCGCGTCCTCGACGATCGCGCCACCTACGTCTCCGCCGAGCGGTTCCCGCAGGCCCGCGAGCGGCTGGTCGGCGAGATCGGCCCGACTCTCGCCCGCCTGGCGCCGACACTCACGCCGGACGACTACGGCCTGATCGTCACCCGTGGCCACCTCCACGATGAGGAGGCGCTCTACCACCTGGCGCCGACGCGCGCCGCCTACGTCGGCATGATCGGCAGCAAGCGAAAGATCCGGCTGATCTATGAGGACCTGCTCGGCCGCGGCATTGCGGCGGCCGACCTGGTGCGGGTCCACGCGCCGCTCGGCTTCGACATCGGCTCGCAGACGGTGCCGGAGATCGCCGTCAGCATCGTTGCCGAACTGATCGCCCGTCGCAACCTCGGCACCACCGACGTGCCGCCGCGCGCCCGTGTCCGCGTTGGGGCCGACCGCCCGTGATCGCCGCCATCCTCCCCGCCGCCGGGCACAGCCGCCGCATGGGCCGGCCGAAACTGGCGCTGCCAATCGCTGATCGCACCGTCCTCGAACACGTCGTCACCGCCCTCCGCGCCGGCGGGGTCGAGCGCGTCGTCGTCGTCCTGGGGCCACATGTTGCCGACCTGGCGCCGGTCGCAACGGCCTGCGGCGCGGAGGTCGTGCTACTGCCCGAGCCGACGGCCGACATGCGCGCCACCGTCGAGCACGGTCTGGCCCACCTGGAAGCGACCCAGCCGCCCGACGCCTGGTTCCTCGTCCCCGCCGACCACCCGACGCTGGCGAAAGAGATCATTCGCGATCTGCTGACGGCACGAATGCGACACCCGAGCCAGTCGGTGTTCGTGCCGGTGTGGCAGGGCCGACGCGGCCACCCGACCCTGATCGCCTGGTCGCACACGGCCGGCATCCGGGCTCATCCGGCGGGCGAGGGATTGAACCGCTACCTCCGCCTGCACGCCGCCGAAACGCTGGAGGTGCCGGCGCCGACCTCCGCCGTCGTCGACGACCTCGACACGCCGGAGGACTATGCGCGACTGCTCCGCCGGATGGCCGACACTCAGTCGTAACGGCCGCTCGCCTCGATCGGCCAGACCGCCTCGACGCGCCCGGCGCGGACGGCGATCAGCTCGCGGTGCAGATTCATGGTGGCGCAGCAGTGGGCCGGGATCACCTCGCGCTGCTCGCCGATCTGCGGGCCGAATCCGCCGTCGTCGACGTTGGCGTGTTCCTCCGACAGCCGCGTCAGCGTTTCGCCGGTGTGCCCCTTGAGCGCCGGTCGGCCGAAGTCCTGTGAGATCGCCTTGCTCCCGGCGTCGAGGACGTACCACGCCGGCCGGCGGCTGACGACCGTGGTCAGCACCGTCAACGCGCAGGCGAACTCAGGCCGAACGCTGTGGTAGGCGACGTCCATCAGCAGGAACGAGCCGGGTTGCAGCTCGGTCAACGCCGGGTGTTCGGCCGACCATTCCCAGGTTCCTGTTCCCGCCCCCGTCACCAGCGGCACCGCGATGCCGTGGCGCTCCAGTAGCTGCCGGGTCGCGAACAGGCGGTCGAGGCCGTCGAGGCAGCGCCGCCGCTTCTCGTCGCGATCGGCGAGCAGCTGCAGGTGTCCGTCATACGCCTGCAAGCCGCCGAATCGCAACCCACGCTGTTCGACCACCGCCTGCGCCAGCCGGAGCGCCGGCTCGCCCGGCTCGACGCCGCAGCGCGCCATGCCGATGTCGACCTCGACCAGCGCCTCCAGCGTCAGCCCCGCCTGGTGCGCCGCCTCGCCCAGCTGCCGCACGTTGTCGCGATCATCAACGCACACCCGCACCGTCGCCCGCCGCGCCAGCCGCACCAGTCGGCCCAGCTTGTGCGGCCCGACGATCTGGTTGGCGATCAGCACGTCGCCCTGGCCGGCGTCGACCAGCACCTCGGCCTCGTTCAGCTTGGCGCACAGGAACCCCCGTACTCCGCGGTCCGCCAGGTAGCGCGCCAGCCCGCCGCACTTGAGACTCTTGAAGTGGACCCGCAGCGCCTTCCCCGCCGCCGCGCACGCTTGCTGCAGAGTACGCAGGTTGCCGTCGAGCCGGTCGAGGTCGAGCAGCAGGCGGGGGGTTTCGAGCCGTTCGATCGGTTCGCCGACGGTGGGGGACATGGGAAGCTCCGGGGGTCAGGGGGAGGGAGAGGTCATTGTCAGGCGCCGCCGGCCGGCGACAACCGGGGGTCCGGCTTGACTTCGCCGGCGCCATCTGACAAAAGGCGTGCCGCTCCACGATTCCGCACCCGGTCGGCAGGGCATGCCCGGCGTGCGCGACCGCCATCCGGCAGGTCGGCACGGCAAGCAGGGACGAGGGCGTCATGGCGACACACGCGACTCCGACGGCAACCGCAAACGGCGGACAGGTCCACCCGGCGATGCCGCAGGCGCTCTGGCAGGCGCCGGTGTTCGTGCTCGGGTTGGCGGCGCTGGTCGGCGTGTGGTTCGCCCGGCCGCTCTGGCCCGACAGCCCGGCCCGCGCTCTCGACCGGGATCTGGGCACCGTCCGCCAGCTGCTGGCGCGATCGGACGGCGACCCCGAACAGGCGATCAGCATCGCCCATCGCGCGCTGGAGGCGTGCGCCCGCTTCCCCGAGCGCGCCGGCGAGGCGCAGCTGCTGCTCGGCACCGCCCACCTGCGGCTCGCCGAGAAAGCCGACGCCCTTCGCGCCCGCGAAGAGTGGCTGAAGGCACGCCAGTATCTCGAACAGGCGGATGCCTCCGAGGTGCCGGAAGAGGATCGGATGAAGCTGTCGTACCGGCTGGCCAAGGCCGGTTACCACACCGGCGACCAGCTGGCTCGCGTGATCGGCCGGCTGGAGCAGTCCGCCGAAGAGGCCGACAGCCGCGCCGAGGCTTACAGCCTGCTCACTCAGGCCTACCTGAAGCTGCCTCGTCCAGACCTGCACCGGGCGCTGGAAGCGAATCGCAAGCTCCGCGACGTGGCCGAGGCGAGCGAGGCCGAGCTGTCGTCGGCCAAGCTGCTCGGCGGCGAATTGCTGCTGCGGCTGGGCAAGCCGGAGGAGGCACGCAAGTCGCTGGAGAAGATCAGCGACCAGTCGGCGCCGGCGGTGGTGGTGAAGGCGCGGCTGCTCCGCGCCCGCAGCTACCAGGACGAGAAGCAGTGGGGCGAGGCGGCCCGGCTGTACAACGCGGCGCTGGCCGACGGGCGGGCGACGGTGCCCGAGCCGGTGGCGGTGTACTATGCGCTCGGGTTGTGTTACCGCAACCAGGAGCAGCCGAAAGAGGCGGCGCGGGCGTGGGGGGAGTGCCTGCAGCTGGCGCGGCAGCCGGAGGCCGCCGCGGCGGCGCTGGCGCTGGCCGACCTGCGTTTGCAGGAGCCGGCGCTGGAGGCGGCAGTCGAACCGCTGACGATGGCAGTCAAGGCGGTCACCGCCGGCAAGGAGTGGGCCAACCCGCATATCGACCTGACGCACGCCCGCGAACTGTACGAGCGGGCGGTGACGACGTTTCGAGCGGCGTCGCGCCATGACCTGGCGCTCAAGGTGCTGCCGGCCTACACCAAAATCGCCGACGAGCGACGGGCGCTGCTGCTCCGCGGCGAGGTGGCCGCCGAGTGGGGGCGATCGAAGATCGAGGCGGCGCCGGGCGTCAAGCCGCCGCCGGAGGTCCAGGCGCAAGCCAAGGAACTGTTCAAGCAGGCCGCCGAGGTGTACACCACCGCCGCCCGGCTGCCCAACCTGAAGCCGGTCGAGCAGGGCGACTACCTGTGGAACAGCGCGCTCAACTACCTCGCCTGTGAAGACCTCCCGCAGGCGACCGTGCGGCTGGAGGACTTCGTCAAGCTGCCGCTGGAGCCGGCCCGGCTGGACGAGGCGTGGTATCGGCTGGCCGAGGTCTACCGCACCTCCGGCGACGCCAAGGCGGCGGTGCCGGCGTACCACAAGTGCATCGAGTTCGACGCCCGCTTTGCCTGCCGCGCTCGCTACCAGCTGGCCATACTCGCGCTGATGGCCGGCAAACCCGACGACGCGGAGGTGGGGCTGCTGTTCAATCTGAAGATGCTCCGCTGGGAGTCCGACCCCGAGGTGCTGGGGCAAACCCTCTACGCGCTGGGGAACCTGCTGTATCAGCGGCGCGACTACCGCCGCGTCGCCCGGCATCTGGAGGACGCCCTCGGCCGGTTCAAGGACAACCCGGAGGGGACGCGCGCCCGCTACCAGCTGGCTGACTCGTACCGGCAAATCGCCGCTCAGGAGAACCAGAGCTTCCTGCTCGGCGAGAACATGTCGGCCGAGACACGCCAGCACTTCCAGAAAGAACACCGCCGCTGGATGCAGAAGGCGGCCGACGAGTTCGCCGTCCTCGATCAGTTCCTGGAGACGCCCGCCGGCAAGGACCACCTGACCAGCGAGCAGCGGACGCAGGTGCCGTTCATCGCCGCCAAGTGCTGGTTCAACCTCGGCCAGTATGACAAGGCACTCGAGATCTACAATCGCCTGATCGACCGCTACCAGAACAAGGTGGAGGGATTGGACGCGCTCGGCGGAGCGGTGTCGTGCCATGCGGCGCTGGGCCAGGTCGACAAGGTCAAGCAGCGGCTGTTGCAGATCAAGAACGCCCTGCCGGGGATGCCGGAGGACGTCCGCGGCCCGTGGGAGGAGTGGGTCAAGGAGGCGATCAAGCCGCTCAAGGATTTGTGAGCCGGCGTGTATCCCTTCCCTCGCTTACGCTTCGGGTTGCTCACACGGGGCGCCAGAACGGCGCCCACGCCAGACCGAAATGCGTCACACGCACGTCGGTCTTGCGCGGCTTGACCTGGAACTCGTCGGCCGCCTCGCCCAGCCGGCGATAGCGCTCGGTGATCTCGTCCTGCTTCGCCTGGTATTCCGCCTGCAAGCGGGCGATGCGATCCTCGCGGCCCTTGCCGGTCGAGCTATCGGCGGCCTCGCGCCGGGGAGTGTAGCGAATCCGCTCCATCTCCAGCGCCTGCGCTCGCTGGTCGGCGGCCGCCTTGCGGCAGCGGGCGCGGAAGGCGTCGAGCGATTCGCCAGGCGCACTCACCAGTTCCAGATCGCTATTCTCGTAGAGTGATAGCTTCTGCGTGCTGTAGAGGTGCTCGGCGAACGCCTTCTCCATCGCCTTGAGCTTGCGGCCGGTGTCGACCGATTCGGGGACGGCGCCCCAGCGCGTCACCGCCACCGGCTTCGCCAGCGGCGTCAGGTTGACCGCATACGCTTTCTCCCACTCGATCGGGTGGCCCGGCTCAGGAGCGCGGGCGAGCAGCTGAACGGTGGTGCGGTGCTCGGTGCCGGCGCGGCGGTCGATCAGGAAGGCGACCTCGGCGAAGCCGAGTACCCACGGCTGATACTCCAGCTCGAACCCTGGCCGCGAGGTCCCGCCGCTGACCGGGAGGTAGAACTGCGTCACGTCCGGCGGCAACACCGGCTGGGTCGAGCGGACCGGCGGCGGGACGGCGGGGGCGGCCACCGCTGGGACCGGCGCCGCCTGCTGGGCGACCGTCGCCACCGGCGCCGCGGCGGCCGTCGACTCCCACGGATTCTTGCCACAGCTGGGACAGCGCCCTTCGTTGCCCGCCGGCACCACCTCATGGCAGTGGTTGCACACCTTGCGGGCGACGGCCGCCCCCTCCGCCCGCGCCCGCTTGAGCGGCGCGCTGACGCGAGTGATCTCCTCGCGCGTCATCGGGCCGCGGAGGTAGCTCAGCGCCCAGCGCGTCTGGAACAGCAGCGGCTTCGGCTGGTTGATGTGGTGCAGCAGAAACACCCGGTTACCGAGCGAAGCGATCACCTTTTCCAGATAATTGCGATCCGCCAACGTGCCATGCTCCGCGGCCACGCTCTCCAGCCCGTCGAGCAGCCGCGCCTTGTCGCGCTCGGTCTGCAGCTTGCCGACGAACCAGGTGCCGGCGTTCGACAGCGCCTTGTAGTCGAGGTCGACCGGGTTCTGCGTCGCCAGCAGCACGCCGACGCCAAACGCACGGGCCTGTTTGAGCAGAGTCAGCAGCGGCTGCTTGCTCGGCGGATTGGCCGGGTGCGGTGGCAGGTAGCCGAACACCTCGTCGAAGTACAACAGCGCGCGCAGACTGGTGGTGCCCGGCTGGCGGCGGGTCCAGCCGAGCATCTCCTCCAGCAGCAGGGTGGTGAAGAACATCCGCTGGTTGTCGTCGAGGTGCGCCAGGTAGAAGATCAGGTGCTGCGGCCGGCCGTTGCGGTAGAGCATGCTGCCCAGGTCGAGCGGCTCGCCCTGCGTCCAGGTGGCGAACACCGGCGAGGCGAGCACATTGTTCAGCTGCGAGGCGAACTTGAGCCGCTCCTTCGCCGGGAAGAACGTCTCCAGGTTGTAGGCGCCGACGCGGTTGATCGACGGCTTCTGCACCTCCTTGATCAGCCCCTCCAAATCGAGGTCGCGGCCGTGCGTCCAGGCGTGTTGCAGCAGTTGAGCGATCAGGACGTGTTCGCGCGACTGCAGCGGGTCGGCGCTGATGCCGCTCAGGCCGAGCAGGGCGGTGGCGGTGGCGTTGATCTTCTGCGTCATGTCCTCCAGCGGCAGCTTCGTCTTCGGCGCGGCGAACGTCCGCAGAATCGACAGCGGCAGTCCGGCCTCCGAGCCGGGGGTGAAGATGACGAAGTCGGTGTCCCGCTGCGGCTCGCGGACGCGCTCGACCGGCTGGCCGGACTCCGCCAGCCCCTTTCGCCAGCGCTCGGCGATCTGCCGGGCGTAGGCGTCGACGCTCAGGTTCCGGGCGCGGGCGTCCTCGGGGTTGATCCACGAGGCGAACTGTTTCGGGTCCAATCCGTCGAACTGCAAAAGCAGATTCGTCAGATCGCCTTTCGGGTCGATGATGACCGCCGGGATACCGTCGATCGCCGCCTCTTCGAGAATGCCGATCGACAGCCCGGTCTTGCCCGACCCGGTCATGCCGACGACAACGCCATGCGTCACCAGGTTCCGCGCCTCGAACATGACTGGCGGGGCCGGCCGCACCGTCCGCTCCTGAACGTCATATTCCTGACCCAGATAGAAGCAGGCGGGGCGAGCGATCTCGGCGGGGTCGAACGGGAACCCGGCGGGGGGGCTGTCGGACACGGCTGGCACTCCTGGACGGGAAACTAGGCGTATTATGGGCATCGGCCGGTGAGTTTGCAAAGGCGGGGGCGACCGGCGGGCGGGCACGTTGACCCGCGCCCGAGCGGCGAACTAGAATGCACCGATCGGTTCGGTTCCATCGGCCCGGGAGGCGGTGCGTTGATCTTCCTGCTGTTCTGCGTGCCGCTGGCGGTTTACCTGCTCGTGCTCGGGTGGGTGAACCGGCAGCCGCGGCCGGTGGTGGTGTCGGGGGTGTGGGATTTCGTCGGCCTGCTGTTCGCCGCCTCCGGGTTCCTGCTGTTCGGCGGGCCGGCGGTGCTATCGGCGACGCACGAACGCTGGCGGTATTTCTGGCTGTTCGGCGAGGGCGGCCGATCGGCGCTCAGCCTCGAGCCGTTGCGCCAGGCGTGGGTGCTGTTCGCCGCCCTGTACTTCGTCCTGGTGGTGGCGGGGAGTGCCGTCGTTCTGGCGCGGCGGCGGCGCGTCACCTGCGTGTACAACGCCGATCCGGAAACGGTGGAGCGGGCGCTCGCCGCGAGCTGTGATCGGCTCGGCCTGACGCCGGTGCGATCGGGCAACCTCTTCGTGTTTGGGCTGGTCCTCGACGTGCTGGACCGCAAGCCGGCGGCGTCACACCCCGGCCTCCAGGGGCCGCACGCGCACCAGGCGAAGGTTCTCCCCGAGGCCGACCCGCCGGCGGGTGACGAGCTGACCGGGCAACAGGCGATTCTGGAAGTGGAGAGCTTCCCAGCCACCAGTCACGTCTCGCTGTGGTGGGAGCCGGCCGACGCCCCGCTGCGCGCGGCCGTCGAGGCGGAGCTGACCGACCGGCTTCACCGCACGTCCACCCCGGACCACTCGACCAGCGCCTGGCTCAACCTGGCGGCGTCGTTCCTGCTGCTGCTGTCGCTGGTCATCCTGGTCCTGCTAACCCTCCGGCCGCTGCTGCAGCGCTAGCGCGGACGGCCGACTTCTCAGCCGTCGGTGTCCGACGGTGGCGGGGCGGATCGACTGATCCGGCGAGTCGAAACCCGGACCGGAGCGAGCAGCGTGCGCGCCGGGCCGTACCGCACCAGGCCAGGAAAGAGCGTGCCGCGGACGATGCGCGGGTGACGCGGCATACGGCCGGACAGCCGCTCGTGCCGCTCGGGGTCGAACGGGCTGCCTGGGTCGGCGAAATAGAGTCGCAAGGGCGGATTGGTGTGCAAGAGATCCCACAGGAACTCGACTGCCACCTGCACCAGGGTGTTGAGGTGTGCCCCGACCTCGGGTGTGATGTGGTAGCCAGTGCGCCGCGCCAGGACGCGATTCACCCGCCCGACCAGGTGGCCGCGTAGCTCCTCGACGAACCGCCGGTCCTGGTCTGCCGTCCGCGTCTGCCCGGCGTGCAGCACCAGGTATTCGACCAGGATGCACTCGCCCCTGGCAAGGACCTCGTCGGTCAGGAGCGTGAGGTACACCCGGTCGGGACCGCCGCCGGCGGCGTGCAGCATGTTCGCCAGTACCGGGAAGGTGCGTTTGCGCAGCCGCTTGTAATCAGCAACCAGCTGGTCGACCTTCTCGGTCGGGGTGACTTCTGCGGCCGGGGAGAACAACAGGCTCCCGCGTGCCAGGTGCTCGAGGAGGTCGCGATGGCGATCGCGCACGGCATGGCGGCGCTCGGTCGCGCGTTCCAGCCGCTGCTGCAACTTCTTTCCTAGCCGGGTTATGCGGTGGAACAGGTCGACGGCGGCGTCGCGCGCCAGGTCGAACTGCAGCTTTCGCGGCCCGTCGCCCGGATCGATGCGGGCGAGCAGCTCGAAGAACTCGGCCAGCCCACCCGGCGGGGGCGGAGGCACGGAAGACTCGGCACGGCTACGCTTGCGGCTCATGGGGGCGCGATCCTGGGTCCGGCGGCTACAGGCGCGGGGTGAAAAACGATAGATTCATCCTAACTCGGTTTCCGGCACGGTGCAATCAACTGCGTGGCGAGGCGGTGGCGGTCCGCTAGAATGGGGTGGGAAGCCATCAAGGAGATCGTGTTGAGCGGCACACTCCCCCCGAACCATCGTTGCGCGTGCCTGATACGTCCCGGCCTGGTGGAAATCCGTGAGGCGCCGCTACCCCGCCCCGGCGACGGCCAGGTGCTGCTGCGGATCGACCGCGCGCTGGTCGGCGGCACCGATCGCAAGGCCTATCTCCGCGGCCACCCGCAGATCCCCATGCCGGGGCCGTTCGGCCATCGCTACGCCGGCACCGTCGCCGCCCTCGGCCCCGCCGCGCCGCCGTTCGAGATCGGCCAGCCGGTGATGGGCGTCCATTCCGCACCGTGCCTGACCTGTCCGGTCTGTCGCAAGGGGCGACAACACCTCTGCCCGCACGTCATGCGCGAGAAGGTGCTCGGGGCATTCGCCGAGTACCTGTGCATCCCGGCGGCGGTTGCTCGGCAGAACCTGTTCGCTCGACCGGCGACCCTGTCCGCCGAACACGCCGCGCTGCTCGAACCGCTGGCGTGCGTGGTCCACGGGCTGGAACTGATCGACTGGCGCGGGGTCGATCGCGTCCTCGTGCTTGGATTGGGGGCGATGGGGCTGCTGTTCGCGCAACTATTGCCGCGCTACACCGCGGCCGCCCGCGCCGGCGCCGGTCGGCGGCACGGCCGCGTCGAGCTGACGCGCCGCTTCGGGCTGGCCCCGGTCGCCGACCTGGGTCGGGCGCCGCTGGCCGAGCAGTGGCCGGCCGACGAGCAGTTCGATCTGGTGATCGAATGCACCGGCAAGCTGGACGGCTGGGAGGAGGCGTTCCGGCGAACGGCGGCGGGCGGGCAGGTGCTGTTCTTCGGCGGACTGCCGCGCGAGGCGGTGTTCCAGGCCGATAGCTTCCGCGTGCATTACGAGGAAGTGCGCATCCTCGGCAGCTTCCACTTCAGCCCCGCCGACGTCGCCCGGGCGCGCGAAAACCTGCTCGCCGGCGGGATCGACTGGACCCCGCTCATCAACGGTTGCCTGCCGCTCGACCGGCTGGCGGAGGCGCTCGACCGGCTGCACGCCGGCGATGCCCTCCAGGTCGCCATCGACCCGTGGGCCTGAACGCGCTGCCCGCCAGGCCGGGGCTGCCGGCTCACTCCAGCCGGGTGACCGACTGGATGACCACGTCGGTGACCGGCACGTCGCCGTGTCCGCCGCGGTTGCCGGTGGGGACGCCGCGGATCTTGTCGACCACGTCCATGCCGGCCGTCACCGTGCCGAACACGCAGTAGCCGACCCGGTCCTGCGCCCTGGCCCGGTCGAGGAAGTCGTTGTCCTTGACGTTGATGAAGAACTGGGCGGTGGCGCTGTCGGGGTCGCTGGTGCGGGCCATCGCGATGGTGCCGCGCGCGTTGGCCAGGCCGTTGGTCGACTCGTTCTTGATCGGCTTCCGGGTCGGCTTCTGCTTCATGCCTGGCTCGAACCCGCCGCCCTGGATCATGAAGTTGGAGATGACGCGGTGGAACACGGTGTTGTCGAAGTGCTTGTCGTCGACGTAACTCAGAAAGTTGGCGACGGTGACCGGCGCCCTTGTCCTGGTTCAGCTCGATGGTGATGTCGCCCAGCGACGTCTTCATCAGTACCGGGGGGACGGCATGACGGACTCCAGAGGAGAGAGGTGGAAGAAGGGCGACGGTGCGGGACCGGTCCCGCACCGTCCGGAAAAGGAGTGACCGACAGCTGGTCAGTCGGCACGGCGGACCGACTCGATGACGACGTCGTCGAGCGGCACGTCGCCATGTCCGCCGCGGCTGCCGGTGCGGACGGCGCGGATCTTGTCGACCACGTCCATCCCCTCGATCACCTTGCCGAACACGCAGTAGCCGACGCCGTCGGAGGCGTTGGCCCGGTCGAGGAAGTCATTGTTCTTGACGTTGATGAAGAACTGGGCGGTGGCGCTGTGCGGCGCGCTGGTGCGGGCCATGGCGAGGGTACCGCGGGCGTTGGCCACGCCGTTGGCCGACTCGTTGCGGATCGGGTCGCCGGTCGGCTTCTGCTTCATGCCCGACTCGAACCCGCCGCCCTGGATCATGAAGTTGGAAATGACGCGGTGGAAGATCGTCTTGTCGTAGTGCTTGTCGTCGACGTACTTGAGGAAGTTCTTGACGGTGAGCGGCGCCTTGTCCTCGAACAGCTCGATCTTGATGGTCCCGGCCGAGGTCTTCATGACGACGACGGGGTTCTTCGCCTGCGCGGCGGAGGCGAACGCCAGCGCCAGGCCGAGGACGGGAAGCAGGTAGCGATTCATCGATGGTCTCCTGTGCCAACCCTGACGGCGGGCCGCGGACGGCCCGGTTTGGAGTTAGCAAAGCGGATCGGCAGACGGCTGGCAAGGGGAGACCGCCATTTCCCCACCACCCCATCGCCAAAGGAAACCGCCCTGCGGCGGGGCGAATCCCCCGTTGCAATCCCCCCAGTTTGCCACTACAAACCATAAACGACCCCGCGATGCCAGGGGAGGGGCACGCCGGCGACCTCCCCCCTGTTCCGGTTCGCGGCGTGGCCGTCGGCCCGGCCGAGAGTGCCATTCGATGGGCCTGCTCACCCGCATCTACTTCAACGCCGTCTTCGGCGCCCTCGGCGGCCTGCTCGGCTGGATGCTGTTCAGCCTGTTCGGCAACCAGACAGCATCCGAGGGGGCGCTGGTCCGCCAGCTGCTGCAGGACGGCGCGCTGATCGGGGCGGGGATCGGCTACCTGGTCGTCAGCGGCGACGCCGTCCGCGATCGGTCGTGGCTGCGCTTCGCCCGCCAGGCGGCGGTCGGCGCCGTCCTCGGCGCCATCGGCGGAGCGGTCGGCATGTTCCTGGCCGAGCGGGTGAACTTCGCGCTGGTCGGCGGGATCGGTGCGATCCGCGGTAGCACGGTGAAGTTCCTGCTGACGGTGGCTACGCGCGGCGTCGGCTTCCTGTTCCTCGGCATGGCGGTCGGGGTGAGCGAGGGGATCGCCGCCCGGTCGCTCGGCAAGCTCGGCTACGGCACCCTGGGCGGCACCCTGGGCGGGTTCCTCGGCGGCTGCCTGTTCGGGCTGGTGTACCTCGTCACCCTGCAGCGCGGCGGCGACGCGGCGTTCGCCGGGGCCGCCGGGCTGGCGATCATGGGGGCGTGCATCGGCGCCCTGTCGGCGCTGGTGCAGGGGGTGTTCCAGCCGGCGTCGGTCCGCGTCCTCCGCGGCTGGCAGGAGGGCCGCGAATACCCGCTCGACCGGCCGGCGACGGTGCTCGGCCGCGACGAGGGGGCCGACATCGCCCTGTTCCGCGACATGCGCGTCGAGAAGCGGCACGCCGAGCTGGTGCGCGAGGGCGACGGCTATCTGCTGCGCAACCGCGGCGCAGCGCCGGAGTGGACGCGGGTGAACGATGTGCCGGTGGCGTCGGCGTGCGAGCTGCACGACGGCGACCGCATCCAGCTGGGCAACGTGGTGCTGCGGTTCCAGCGCCGCGCCGCTCGCCCGCGGCCGGGCGCTGTCGCCACCGCCCCGGTTGCGCGGCAGGTGCAGCCGACCTGAGCGATTGATGTGTTTGAGGATCGTTCATGGTGCAATTCTGTCCGCGCTGCCAGCGTGCCAACCCGCCCGCCGCCGCCTTCTGCCACTTCGACGGCCACCTGCTGCGCGCACCGGCGGGCCGCCGCCGGGGCAGTTGTTGCAGGAGTTCGTGTTCCCCTCCGGCCGGCGGCTGCGGCACGTTCGACGAACTGGCCCAGGGGTGCTACGCCGAGTGGGAGGACGCCCGCCGGCTGCTCCGCGACGGCGTGTTCGCCCGCTACCTGGCCGGTGTCGGCCGGGTCGACCTGGCGCGGGCAGCGACCGAGCCGCAATCCGCCGCTGACGCGGACGTCGGCCTGAGCCAGTTCGTCGCGGCGCTGCCGGCGGCAGCCGGCGGCGGGCCAAGCTCGGGCTGACCCCGCACCGGCTGGCGGTCGGCCCGCTCCATGTCGGCGAAACGCGGCAGGCGATTGTCCGCGTGGTCAATGAGGGCGAGGGGTACTGCAGGGCAACGTCGCCGTCGCCGACGGGTGCGCTGCTGCGCATCGCCGACTCGGCCGACGGCAGCCATGCGGCGGTCAAGACCGGCAAGGACCAGACGGTGACGGTCCAGGTCGACGCCGCCGGGTTGGTCGCCGGCCAGTCCTACAGCGCCAAGCTGACCGTCGTCACCAGCGGCGGGGTGGCCGAGCTGCCGGTGCGGCTAGAGCTGACCGCCCGCCCGTTCCCGGCCGGTCCGTACCAGGGAGCAGCCAGCCCGCACGAGCTTGCTCGCCGCATGCGCGACAACCCGCACCCGGCGGTGCGGCTGCTGGAGGCCGGCGACATCGCTCGCTGGTTCGCGTCGAACGGCTGGGCCTACCCGATCGGCGGACCGCTGGCACCGGGGCTGGCGGCGGTGCAGCAGTTCTTCGAGGAGCTGGGGCTGGCGCGGGCGCCGCACATCCTGCTCGCCGAACAGGAGTTTCGCTTCCGCCTCACCCCGCCGGAAATCGCCCGCGGCCAGGTGGTCATCCGCTCGCCGGCGCGGAAGCTGGTCTACGCCCGCGCCGAGAGCGACGTCGCCTGGCTGAAGCCGGCCGTTCCCGGCGTGTCGGGGCAGGCGACGGCGACGATCCCATTCGAGGTCGACGCCTCGCTGATCCGCGCGGACGGCGGACACACCGGCACTCTGCGTGTGGTCGCCAACGCCGGGCAGGCGTTCGCCGTCCACATTCACGTCGACGTGGAGGGCGTCCGGTCTGGCTGGTTTCGCTCTTCGAGTAAGGCGTTACCTGGTGCGACCGTCGCCCCGCCGCCGGCCGACACCGTCCTGTCGCCTCCCCCCCTGCCGGCTGGGGCGCCGGCCGCCGGGCCGTCGCTCGGGCGGGCGGTGCTGGCCGGGGCGCTGCTCGGGCTGGCGGCACGGCTGCTGCTGGCGATCCCGGCCGACCTGTTTGCTCGCCTGCTCGGCGGCGCCGGTCGCCAGCCGCCGCCCGGCACGCTGGCGGCGTGGCTGCTGCCGCCGGCGGCGGACGATCCGTTTTTGCGGCTGTTCGTGGCGGCGACGGCGTGGGTCGGGGCGATCGTTGGGGTGTGGCTGGTGTGGCGGGCGCGCGGGACGGCGGCGGACCTGGCATGCGGGGCGGTGGCCGGGACGGTGGCCGGGGTGGCAGCGGCGGCGACGGCCGGATCGGCGCTGGTGCTGGGCGACGCCCTGCCGCGGTTGCTGCTCGGTCGGGTGCTGTCCGGCAGCACGCTCGGCCCGCTGGCGGCGACGCCGCTGTGGCTGCTGACGGCCGCCGCCGGCTGGCTGGCGCTGGGCGCCCTCGTCGGCCTTTTGCTTGCCCTGTCGGGTCCAGGCGGTTGGCGGTTCCTCGATCGGCTCGGCAGTCCCGTCGCCTGGCTGTTCCGCCGCCTCGGACTACCCGCCGCCGCCGACCTGTTCGCCGCGCAGCTGCGCTGACACCGCCTGCCGCCGGCACAGTCGCCCGCGCCGGCGAGCAAAATGGCGGCGGCGCACTGAAAAGCGAGGCCGGGTCTGTTGCCGTGGTCGGACGGGTGTGTTAGAAAAAACCGTATGTCCCTTCCTGATCGCCTTTCGAGGCGCACGGGTTCTCCGATCGCACAGCCCGTCCTTCCCTCCGCCCGGTCCGTGGGATGGCGAGGCGGTCGGCTTTTCCGCGAATCACCGTCCCGAGCCTGCGACCACACACCATGAAGCCGACACCCTCGCAGCCGAAGATCCACATCGAGCGGATGATGTACCGCAACAGCGTCGCCGTGGTGGGCGACTCGGCGGCCAGCTACGCGCTCATCAAGCTGATCCCGGCCGGCGGTGGGGCCAAGCCGCTGCCGCTCAACCTGGCGCTGGTGCTCGACGTGTCCGGGTCGATGTACGAGGAGGACGGCACCGGCGTGCCGCGGCTGGCGCGCATCCAGCAGGCCGCTCACTCGGCGGTGCAGAAGCTGAAGGCGGAGGACCACCTGGCCATCGTCGCGTTCGCTCACGACTGCCAGGTGGTGCTGCCGTCCACCCCGCTCACCGACCGGGCGAAGATCGAGGAAGTCATCAGCCGCATCGATCGGTGTGAGGTCGATCCGGGCGGGACGGCGATGGACCAGGGCATCCGGCTGGGGCTGGCCGAGGTCGAGAAGAAGCACGGGCCGGGCTGGTTGTCGCAGCTGGTGGTGCTGACCGACGGCGAGACGTCCGGCGAGAAGGACTGCCGCGAGCTGGCCCAGCAGTCGGCGCAGAAGAAGATCCGCTTCAACGTGATCGGCGTCGGTACCGAGTGGAACCAGACGCTCATCAAGGATCTGGCGCGGCTGGCCGAGGGCGACTGGGGCTATATCGACGTCAACGACGCCGACGCCGCCAACCGGGTGTTCGTCGACCAGTTCGAGAGCCTGGCGGCGGCCGGCTTCCTGAACGTCGAGATGCGCCTGAAGGCGATGAAGGACATCCGTATCAAGCGGGTGCGGCAGGTGGTGCCGGACATCAAGGAAATGCCGCTGACCGAGCCGGAAGAACGGCTGCACGTCGCCAGCCTGGGCACCCTCGAGCGCGACAAGTCGGCCCGCTACGTCGTCGACCTGAGTCTGCCGAAGCGGCCCGACGGCAAGTTTGTCGTTGCCCAGATCGAGATCACCTACGACCTCGGCCGCGGCCGCGAGTCGACCGGCATGGTGCCGCTGGAGGTGACGTACAGCGCCACCGGCCAGGGCTACGTCAACGCCGAGGTCGCCAAGCACATCGACGAGGTGCAGATCTTCGAGGCGAACAAGAACCTGCAGCAGGCGCTGGCGAGTAACGACCAGGACCGCGCCCGCCAGGCCGCCCAGATCATCGAACGCAAGGCCGAGGTGATGGGGCCGCGTGCGGCCAAGAAGACGATGCTCGCCCGGCAGGTGTTACAGGAACTGAACGTCGGCGGGCGGGTGTCCAAGAAGACACAGCTGGCGGTCGACGACGTGGCCCGTATGGTCGAGGAATCGACGCCGATGTGACGGCCGGCCCCTCGGGCTGCGCCGACTTCCATTTGAGGTCAGCATGATCAAGTGTCCGTTCTGCCACTTTGAAAACGAGGACGGGGCGCTCTTCTGCGAGCGGTGTACGTCGGACCTGACGGCGGTCGCGGCGACCCCGGTGGCCGTCCCGCCGCTCCCCGCGGGGGCCGTGCCGCTGGTCGAGGCGGTGGTGGTTGCGGCTGGTCCCGACCTGGTCGAGGCGATCCCGGTCGAGGCCGTGCCGCTGGCCATCCCCGAGGCGCTCGAGGCGATTCCGCTGGCGCCGATCGCTGTCACCACCCCGGTCGACCTGCAGCCGGTCGCCCCGCCGCCGTTGTCGCCGTCCGCCGCCGCCGGCATCCCGACCGCCAGCATGCCGCCGATCGACCCGACGCCGTTCGCCTCGCTGTCCGCCGCTCCGGTGCCGGCCGTCGAGCCGGGCATCCCGGTGGCCCCTGCCCCGGTGGTCGCCGCTCCCGCCCCGGCCGCTTCCGGCGGCCCGTTCCCGTCCACCACGCAGCCGCGCCTGCTGGTGCTCCGCGGGCAGAAGCGCAATGTCGAGTATCCGATCTACGAGGGGCTGAACTTCATCGGCCGGGCAGATGAGAAGCCGGTCGACATCGACCTCGAAGAGCAGGAGCCGCCGGACCGCGTCTGGTGTTCGCGGCAGCATGCCTGCATCAGCTGGGAAAACGACGAGGTGTTGCTGGAAGACCTCAACAGCGCCAACGGCACCTACGTCAACCGCACCCGCGTGTACCCCGGTCAGAAGAAGGCCCTCAGCCCCAACGACGTGATCCAGATCGGCAACGTCCAGCTGAAGGTTCTGGCCTGACCCCACCGGCGGGCCGCCCGGCCCGCCACGGCCGCCGCGCCCGGAGACGAGCCTCAACCGTGCAGACCTGCAGCAAGTGCTCGCGAGCCAACCCGCCGGAAGCGATCTACTGCTACTTCGACGGCTTCGTCCTCGCCGGGCACGACCGGCGCGGCGGTCCGGTGGCAGTTGGTGCGCAACCGTTCAACAGCCCGTTCGTGTTCCCCACCGGCCGCACCTGCCGCTCCTTCGACGAGCTAGCGCTGGCGTGCGTGGAGGAGTGGTCGACGGCGTGCGGGCTGCTCAAGGACGGCTACCTGGAAAGCTTCCTGGGCGGACTGGGCCGCGTCGACCTGGCGCTGGCGGCCAAGGAGGCGGCCCACTTCCCCGACCCGGAGCGCGGCCTCGATCAGCTGCTCGGTCAGCTGCCGACCGGGGTACTGGCCGACGCCAAGCTGCGCGTCGACCCGGTGGAGGTCAACCTCGGGCTGCTCGACGGCGATCACGAGCGAACGTTTGACCTGGAGCTGGAGAACCAGGGGTCGCGGCTGCTCTACGGCACCGTTTCGAGTAATGCGTTATGGCTTACGCTCGGCGACGGGGCCGGCGCCGCCGAGAAGCATTTCCACTTCACCCACGAGAACCGCATCCCGGTCCGCGTTCGCCCCGATCGGTTCCCGGCCGGCGACCGACCGTCTGACGCCAAGCTACTCGTCGAGTCGAACGGCGGCACCTCCCTGGTGGTGGTGCGGGCGGAGCGGCCGGTCACGCCGTTTCCGCCGGGGCCGCTGGTCGGCGCCAGGAAGCCCCGACAGATCGCCGAGAAGGCGCAGGCCAACCCGAAGGAAGTGGCTCCGCTGTTCGAATCCGGCGAGGTCGAGCGCTGGTATCGCGCCAACGGCTGGACCTACCCGGTCAAAATACCGGCCGCGTCCGGGATCGCCGCCATTCAGCAGTTTTTCGAGGCGCTCGGCGTGACCAAGGCGCCGAAGGTGGAGATCAGCCGCCGCGAGTTCACCTTCCAGGCCGACCCCGGCGCCAGCCTGGAGCTATCGGTCGACATCACCACCCAGGAAAAGCGGCCGGTGTTCGCCCATGCCACCAGTACCGCCTCGTGGCTGGAGGTCGGGCGAGCGAAGTTCGTCGGCCGGGTGGTGACCCTCAGCGCCACCGTCCCCGCGGTGCCGAACCGCCCCGGCGAGCTGCTGGAGGCCGAGCTAGACGTCATCTCCAACGGCAACCAGCGCTTCCACGTCCCGGTCACCGTGCAGGTGAGCGGCGAGCGCCTGCCGGAGCCGCCGCCACTGTCGATTGACGATGACGAGGAGGTGGGCGACGGGTTCGACTTCGGCTCCGGCGAGCCACCGCCGCCCCCGGCGCGGCCGGAGCCGGCGCCCGAGCTGGAGATGGCCCCGCCGCCGCGGCCGAAACCGACCGGCCGCAAGCCGGCGGCGCGCGACGAACGGCCGTGGTGGATGCACGCCGCCCCGGCGGTGCTGCTCGGACTGGCGCTGCTCGGCGTCGTCGCCTACGATCGCATCTGGCCGCGCAAGGAATTGGCCGGCCCGAAGGGGCTGCCGGCCATCGCTGGCCCGCGCTACGACCCGCGCAACCTCAAGGACGGCAAGCCGCGCGTCGGCGTCAACTTCAACGACTCCGAGCGATTCGGCGTGGTGATGGTCGATCCGGCCGACCCGGCCGAGCGGACGCGCTGGACCCGGCTGACCGCCCGTGAGGATGGCGGCACCAACAACGTGGTCGTCAAGATCGACGGCAACGAGTACCTGTTCGGGTTCGAGACGCCGAACAACCGCATGATCTACCGCCAGCGCCGGCTGCCCGATCCGTACCTCGGCTACTCGTCGACGATGAACTTCAATGCGGAGCGGGTTCGCGTCACCCAGTATGTCCAGGTGATCCCCGGACCAGAGGGGTTCCTCGACACCGTGCTCATCTACTTCACCGCCACTAACCTGGCCACCGGCCCGCGGCGGGTGGCGATCCGCTACATGCTCGACACCTACATCGGCAAGAACGACGGCGTGCCGTTCACCGCGCCGGGGACGAAGGGCTTTGTCACGACCAAGGCGGACTATGAAGGCGGCGAGGTGCCGGACTACCTGGAGGCGGTGGAGAAGCCGAAGGATGCCAAGGACCCTGGCACCATCGCACGACTCGGTCTTCGCGGCATCGGCTGGGCCGGCGTCGAGCCGATCGAGCCGGAGCGAGTGCGGATCTGCCGCTATCCCAACAACCCGAACATGAAGTGGGACTGGGACCCCGAGCCGATGGGCGACGACTCGTGCGTCGCCGTCTACTGGCCGGAGAAGCAGCTGGCCCCGAAGGAGACACTGCACGTCGCCTTCACCTACGGCCTCGGCCGGCTGGAGATCTCCGATCAGCTGGCGCTCAGCGCGCCGGCGGCGGTGCAGCCGAATCGCGAGTTCGTCGTCACCGCCTATGTCTACAACGCCGCCAAGGGACAGAAGGTGACGCTGGAGCTGCCGCCCGAGCTGGAGCTGATCGGCGAGGCCGGCCAGGAGGTCGAGGCGGCCGCCGAGCGCACCCAGGTGTTCTGGAAAGTGAAGGCGCGGCGCGAGGGGACGTTCCAGATCGAGGCGCGGTCGGGCGGGGCGCGTGCCCGGCCGATCACCATCCAGGCGACCACCAAGAGCATCTTCGGCTGACCGTCGCGAGGAGCCATGTCGTTCCGGCTGTTCATTTACTACTGTGCCCTGGTCGGCGGCTGGGCCGCGTTCCTCACCTGGGGGCTGGTCCAGCTTCTCGGGATCGGCAGCCTGTCGTCGCCGCTGATCCAGGCGACGGCGGTCGGCGGACTGCTCGGCACCCTGGTGGCGGCCGGCGTCGGGCTGGTCGACGCCCGGCTGGCGGCCAGCGGCGACGCTGGCAAGCGCGTGGCGGTGTGCGCCGGGCTGGGGCTGATCGGCGGAGCGTTTGGCGGGCTGGTCGGCCAGGTGCTGAACTCGGCCGTCGGGGTGCCGATCTTCGTCGGCTGGATGCTCGCCGGGGTGCTGGTCGGAGCGTCGGTCGGAGCGTTTGACGTGCTTCGGGCGGTCACGTCCCGCCAGGACAGCCGGGCGTCGCGAAAGAAGCTACTCAACGGGATTTATGGCGGACTGCTTGGCGGGCTGATCGGCGGGCTGCCGTACACCGTCGTCCGCGCTGCCGCGGCGGGCGATCCAGGGACCGGCCTGCGGCGGCTGGCCGATGCGCTGCCGAACAGCTCGCTGGCGGTCAGCCTGGTGGTGCTGGGCGCGTGTATCGGGCTGATGATCGGGCTGGCCCAGGTGGTGCTCAAGGAGGCGTGGCTGAAGGTGGAGGAAGGTTTCCGCGCTGGCCGCGAGCTGATGCTGACCAGGGAGGAAACGACGATCGGCCGGGCCGAGGGATGCGACCTGGGGCTGTTCGGCGATAACTCCGTGGAGAAGACGCACGCCCGTATCATCCAGAAGAACCACCGCTACCTGCTGGCCCACGCCGGCGAGGGCGGGCAGACGTTCGTCAACGACCGGCCGATCGGTGCCGCTCCGGTAACGCTGCGGTCCGGAGACGCCATCCGCATCGGCAAGTGCCTGCTCCGCTTCGGCGAGCGGCAGAAGAGCACCCCGCGGCCGGGGAAGAAGTGACGCGCCGGACCGGCACCGGCCTTCTCGAAGCGAGCGCACCATGCCAATCCTGATCAGCTGTCCGCACTGCAAGCAGCAGATGAACCTGCCGGACAACGCCGCCGGCAGACAGTTCCTCTGTCCGGGGTGCAAGAAGCCGTTCATGGCGCCCGCCGCCCGGCCGGCCGCGGCGCCCGCCCCTGCCGCCGCCGCTCCCGCGCCGCCTCCTCCTCCGCCCGCCCCGCCGCGTCCGCCTGCGCGCCTCCGGCAGCGCCGGCTGCCGGCCGGCTGCTCCGGCGGCAGCGTCGCGCCACGCGGCGCCGCCTCCGCCGCCGAAACCGGCCGAACCGCCGCCGTCTGCGGGCGGCACCTGTCCGGCGTGCGGCTCGAAGCTGCTGGAGGGCGCCGTCAGCTGCATGGACTGCGGCTATCTCCTGCAGGCCGAGGCGTCGGCCGACGGCGACGGCGCTCCCAACCTGTGCCCCAACCCGGCCTGCGGCGTTGCCAACTCGCCCAGCGAACGCTACTGCCAGCGCTGCTCGACGCCGCTGCCGACTGCCCCCGGCACCGTCCTGCATGGACGGTACAAGATCCGCAAGTTGCTGGCGATGGGCGGCTTCGGCGCTGTCTATCTGGCCGAGGAGGTGAAGGGCCAGAAGCGCGAAGTGGCGATCAAGGACATGATCTGCGCCGACCCGCAGGAGTTCGTCATCCGGCTGAACTTCTTCCGCCGCGAGGCCGAGATCCTCCGCTCACTCGCCGCCATGCCGATCGTCCCGCGCGTCTACGACCTGATCGAGCAGGAGAAGACGGCTCACCTGGTGATGGAGTTCATTCGCGGTCAGGACCTGCTCAAGATTCTGGAGACGAACAACAATCAGCCGTTTCCGGTCGAGCAGGTGATCGAGTGGGGCAAGCAGATCTGCGACGTGCTCACGCACATGCACTCGCAGACCCCGCCGATCGTCCACCGCGACCTCAAGCCGGACAACATCATGCGACTGCAGGACGGCCAGTCGATCAAGATGATCGACTTCGGCACCGCGCGCGACCTGGGCAAGACGGCCAAGGAGCAGATGAAGGCCAAGACGCGCGTCTACACCGAGGGCTACGCTCCGCCGGAGCAGATCGTCGGCAAGCCGGAGCCGCGCAGCGACCTGTTCGCGCTGGCCGGCACCCTCTACCACCTGGCCACCGGCGAGGCGCCCGAAGGGTTCTTCACCGCCCGCAAGCTGGAGGCGAAGCTGGCCGAGCCGGGTGGGGTGCCGGATAACCTCCGCTGGTTCTACGAGCTGATTCGCATCAACCTGGCGGAAGACGTCCACGACCGCTACCATTCGGCGCGCGAGATCAAGGCCGACCTGGACAAGCGGCAAGTGACGCGGCAGACTGCCTGCCCGAAGTGCGGACACTCGAACAAGGTCCGCGAACCGTTTTGTGCCAAGTGTGCCGAACCGCTCACCGACCCGACCCCACCGTGCCATCACTGCGGCCAGACCAACCGGATGGGCAGTCGCTGCTGCATCCACTGCGGCAACCGGCTCCGCTAACGCCCTGGAGTGCTGAACGCGAACATGTCGAAGCCACCGTCCGACCCGTCGCCTCCGCCCGCCTCGCCGGCGGACCCTGCCCCGTTCGACGAGGTCCTTCCCGGCTGGGACATCGAGCCGCCGCTGGCCATCCCGGTCGAGGGGCCGCTGGAGGGAGTGCCGCTGGCCATCCCCGTGCCGATGGCGCGGCCGGTCGCCGCGCCCGTGCCGCTGGCCGCCCCGGTCGTCGCCGAGCCGCCCGCCGAGGCCGAGCCGATCGAGGCGGAGCCGGTGCAGCGGGTCGACGAGGTGTTCCCGCTGGCGACCCCGGCCGATCTGCTGCCGCCGGAATGGGTGGTCGAACCGCCGGCGGCGGAAGCGGCGCCTGCCGCGCCGCCGGCCGCGGCGCCGACGCACTTCGGCTGTCCGGCGTGTGGGACGAATAACCCGGTCGACCAGCCGTATTGCAGCGATTGCGGATACTATTTCTCGCCGGGCGACCTGCCGGCGGTGGCGGCTCCCGTCGCCGAGGCCGCGCCAGCCCTCTCAACGCCGGCGCCGGCGGGTCCGACAGCCCGACTGCAGGGGCGCTACGAGCTGGGCGAGATGACCGGCGATCGGCTCGGCGTGCAGCGGTTCCGGGCGACCGATCACGGCGCCGACGGCAACGGGCGGCCGGCGCCGGTGGTGGTGGTGCGCCAGCCAATGCCCCAGCCGGCGGTCGCCGAGGCGACCCTGTTCGAGCCAGCCGACGACGAGATCTTGCCGTCGTTCGACGACCCGGTGTCGTCGGTGTTCCCGGCCACCGAGGTCATTCCCGGCCAGCCGGCGTGGCCGAGCGTCGGCTGGGAGCGGCGCTTGCTGCGGTCGCTGGAGCTGCCGGGTCTGCCCGCCGAGCGCGACTACTTTAGCGACGACGCCTACGAATACCTGGTGCTGGAGGTGCCGACGGGCCGGTCGTTGTGGGACGCCTGGGACGACCCGCAGACGCCCGCCGCCGTCCGCTACGGCTATCTGATCGAGGTGGCCGAGACGCTGCATCGCCTGCACGCCTGCGACGCGCTGGTCGAGGGCCTGCGGCCGGACATCCTGGTGGTCGGCGCCGACGGCCGGGTGCGCTTCACCGACATTGGCGATCTGCTGCCGTTGCCGTTCCCGTCCGACGCCCCGGTCCGCGGCGATTTGTACACGGCGCCGGAGCTACTCACCGGCCAGGGCAACGTCGATGCCCGCGCCGACCTGTACGGGTTCGGCGCCATGCTCTACGCGCTGCACGTCGGCCGCGAGCTGAACGAGAAGACCGACTTCGACGGCCCCGGCAAGCCGAAGCCGTTCATCCCGCGCTTCCCCGACGTTCACCCGGCGTTCGGCCGGCTGATGATGAAGACGTTCCGCCGCGAGGTTCACGCCCGGTTCCCGACCGACGAGGCCGGCCGCGAGGACGCCACCGGGTTTCAGGAGCTGATCCGCACCCTGGAAGTGCTCGGCCGCACCGCCGACAATGTGCGCCTGGAAGTGGCCAGCTGGACGTCGACCGGCATTGTCCGCACCGGGAACGAGGATGCGTTCGCCGTCCTGCACGGCTGCGAGTCGCGGCAGGACGACGTCGGCGAGGCGGTGCTGGCGATCCTGTGCGACGGCATGGGCGGCTACGAGGCCGGCGAGGTGGCCGCCGCCCTCACCATTCAGTCGCTGCGCAGTCAGCTGGCCCAGCTGTGGCCGTTCAACGTGGCCGCCGGCGCCTGCCCGTTCGAAACCGATCCCCTCAAGGAGATGTCGCGGCGGCAGGGGCACCACGGTCCGCCGGTCGACGTCGAGGCAGTCAAGCAGGCGATCAAGCAGGCGCTCAAGGACGCCAACCGCCAGGTGTTTCAGACGTCGCGGGCGCCCGGGACGCGGCGGCGGGGCATGGGTTGCACCGCTGAGGCGGTGTACGTCGACGGCCGCAACGTGATCGCCGGCCACGTCGGTGACAGCCGCGTCTACCACCTGCACGAAGGCCGGCTGGTGCAGCTGACCCGCGACCAGACACTGGTCAACCGGCTGGTCGAGCTGGGCACGCTTACCGCCGAGGAGGCGGAGACGCATCCGCGGCGGAACGAGCTGCAGCAGGCGATCGGCGGGCAGCCGGACGTCGATCCGGGCCTGTACCACGGTCGGCTGGTGCCGGGCGACTGGGTGGTCGTCTGCTCCGACGGGCTGACCAACCACGTCACCGCCCGCGACCTCGAACAGATGCTGCTGTCGGAGGCCGGGTCGGCGCAGACGGCGGCCCGGCGGCTGGTCAACCTGACGCTGATCGAAGGCGCCACCGACAACGTGACCGTGGTGGTCATCCGCGCCACCTGACCTTCCTTTCCGGAGCACCCGTGTCCACTGACCCCGTCCTCGTCGCCGACCGGCGCGAAACGCCGCTGCTGACGTTCGCCCTGCTGCTGGCCGCCGTCGGCTCGTTTGGAACCATCTATTTGACATCGGGTTTAGGTTTGATTGCCTGCCCGCTGTGCTTCTACCAGCGCGCGTTCATGCTCAGCTGCCTGGCGGTGCTGGGGATCGGCCACCTGACCCGGATGAGTCGGGTGGTGGCAGTGTCCGCGCTGGCGGTGCCGCTGGCGGTGAGCGGGGCGGCGGTGGCGGCGTTTCACGTCTGGCTGCAGGTGAGCGGCAAGCTGGAGTGTCCGGCCGGGATGTTGGGGCTGGGGTCGGCGCCGCAGCAGAGCCTCGCCGTGTTCCTGCCGTTGACGCTGGTGCTGGCGATCGACTGCGGCATCACCCGGCGGCCCGGCGGCGGGTGGCCGATCGCCGTGGTCGGGCTGGTGGTTGGGGCGGCGTTCGCCTGGGGCTGCATTGCCACCGCCCCGAAGCTGCGTCCGGCACCGGACAGGCCGTATGATGCGGAGAAGGAGCCGCTCAACACCTGCCGGCCGCCCTATGTGGCGAAGACGTGAGCGACTCGTCGCTCACCGGCGCGCAAAAAGCAGGCGTGTCATCCGTTTGCTGGTGGAGGGACAGCAATCCTTCAACCGGCGAAAGGGGGATGGGATGGCAACGCGACCGTGCGAGATCTGTGGAGTGGCGATCCCGGAAGGGCGGCTCGAAGCGGTGCCGGAAACCCGATTGTGCGTCACGCACGCTCGGGCGATCGAAGAGTACGGTGGCGAGTTCCGGACCTTCGCGACGCAAACCAGCCTGGGCAAGAGCGGCAGTCTGAAACGCAACTACGGCGACGTGTCGGTGGCACGGAAGCGGAACGACGACGGGTTGCGGCGGCTCCGCGACGCCTACGAGCGGGGCGAGCATCGCTAACGGGTCGCCCGCCGGAAACGCAGCAAAGCCAGGCGGCTGGAGCCGATGACGGCGTCCCGCTGCCTGGCTTCGTGTGGGGGCGGGGTTCCCAGGCCCCGCCCCGAATGCACCCCGATCGGTCTGTTCCGAGCGATCTCTCCTGGCGGTGTCTGACACAACCGGCGACCGTATGGCCGGTCAGGGTGGCGGTGGAGTCGACCCGGCTTCCCCACCCGTCCCACACGGGAGAGATTGGCCAGCCGTCTCACTCCGCCTCGATTATGCACCCTGCCACGCAAGCCGCCACCGGCCGGCGCCGTTTTCCTCGCTTTCCTCACCGGCACGTTGGCTCGATGTGCCGCCGGCGCCGAACTTGTCGGCCGGTGCGGTTCTCCCCCTGGCGAACGGTGCCAGGATGAGCATAATACGAACTATTCATCCATCCACCCCGAGGCGGCCATGCTCCCCGACAACCTCGCTCACGTCCTGCGTCGGCATGCGGAACGGCTCGGGCCGCGCGTGGCCCTGCGGTACAAGCGGCACGGGCGGTACCACGACCTGACCTGGGCGCGGTATCACGCCGAGGTGCGAGCGGCGGCGGCGGCGCTGGTCGACGCCGGCGTGCAACCGGGTGATCGGGTCGGGGTCGTCGGCGAGAACAGCATTGACTGGCTGATCGCTGACATGGCGATCCTGACCGCCGGGGCCGTGAACGTCTGTCCGCACGCAGGCATGACCGCGCCGCAGGTTCACTACCAGCTCCACGACGCCGGGGCAGTCTGGGCGTTCGTCTCAACGGCGGCGCAGCGAGACAAGGTGCGGGCGGTTCGGCACGACCTGCCGGCCCTGCGCGGAGTGGTGGTGTTCGACTCTCGCGCGGCCGACGGCGATACGGAGGCATGGGAGGCGTTTCGTCAGCGGGGGAGAGGCCGGCTCGCTGACCTGACGGGCGAGCTGGACCGGCGCGAGGCGACCCTCGGCCCGGACGACCTGGCCACGCTGATGTACACCTCGGGCACCACCGGCCGCCCGAAGGGAGTGATGCTGAGGCATGGCAACCTGCTGTCGAACGCCCTCGCCTGCGACCACCGCCAGCCGTGCCAGCCGGGCGACGTGATCCTCAGCTGGCTGCCGTACACGCACATCTACGCGCGGACGGTCGACCACTACCTGGCGCTGGTCACCGGCACCACGCTGGCGCTGGCGGAGTCGGCTGAGACGGTGGTCGACAACCTCGCCGAAGTGCAACCGACGCATCTGGCTGGGGTGCCGCGGTTCTACGAGAAGGTGCTGGCCGCCGTCACTTGCCCCGACGCGGCGGAGACCGGCCGGCGGCTGCGGCGCGTGTTCGGCGGGCGGATCGACTGGGTGTCGGCCGGCGGGGCGATGCTGCCGGTGCCGATCGCCGAGGCGTATCACGCCGCCGGCATTCAGCTGATGCAGGGCTATGGACTGACCGAATCGTCGCCGGTGGTCGCGTGCAACACGAAAACGCACCACAAGATCGGCACGGTCGGCCGGCCGCTGCCGTCGGTCGAAGTACGCATCGCCGCCGACGGTGAGGTGCTGGTCCGCGGGCCAAACGTGATGAAGGGCTACTGGAACGACCCGCAGTCGACCGGCGAGGCGCTCCGTGACGGCTGGCTGCACACCGGCGACCTGGGAGCACTCGACGCCGACGGATACCTGAGCATCACCGGCCGCAAGAAGGAGCTTCTCATTCTGTCGAACGGCAAGAAGGTGGTGCCCAGCTACATCGAGGGGCTGCTGGTGTCCGATCCGCGGATCGATCAGGCGGTGGTGTACGGCGAGGGCCGCAACTTTCTGACCGCTCTGCTGGTGCCGAACTGGACCCACCTCCGCGCCGCCCTGGGCGGCAACGGGCTGGCACACGCCGCCGTCGACGAATTGGCGGAGCATCCGACGGTCCACGCCGTACTCGACCGCTGCTGTCACGACGCGCTGGCGGCGCTGTCGCCGGCCGAGCAGGTGCGCCGCTTCGTGGTACTGCCGAGGCCGTTCAGCGTGGAGGCGGAGGAGGTCACGCACAGCCTGAAGCTGCGTCGCGCCGTCGTGTTCGCGCGCTACGGCCACCGGCTCGATGCGCTGTACCACGAGTAACAGCTTATTCGCCCCCCGTGAACACACGGGGGGTGAATGCGGGGCGCCCTGATGGGGTGGTCGTCGACACGCACTTGCCCCCGGTGTGTTCACCGGGGGCTAAAAAACGGGCGCCATCACGGCACGATCAGCACCCACACGGCGACCGACAGCAGCACCAGCACACAGCCGAGGACGAGAAACCAGTGCGGGTGGATCACGCGCAGCGAGCCGTCCTTGTGATGGTGCTCCTTGTGCCGCCGGATCTCCTCCTGCAGGTGGGCGTGATGTTGATCCTTGTGCTCCATCGGGTCGACTCCGGGTGGTTGCGGCGGTTTGGCCGGGGCGGCGCCCCCGGCGGGTAGGTCTGTTGTAGCCGGTGGACCGCTCGGCGTCCCGCCGATCAGGCGTCACACGGCTCCAGGTCGCCGGCCGCGGTGTACAGGTGCGCGCGCGTGAGCGGCATGCCGGAGACGCCCTTCTTCGCGTGCTTGGTCGCCACCGTCTGAAAGATTCGCAGGAACCCGTCCTCGAAGGCGAACGAGAACCCGGCCAGGTACGCCACCCAGGCGCGGTACTTCTGCTCGCCGACCAGCCGCACCGCCTCGTCGCGGCGGGCGCTCAGCCGCTGGCACCACAGCCGCAGGGTGCGAGCGTAGTGCTCCCGCCAGCCCTCGACGTCGTGGACCTCGAACCGGCACCCTTCCATCACCTCCAGCGTGTGCCCGATGTGGTCCAGCTCGCCGCCGGGGAAGATGTACTTCTGAATCATCCGGTATTCCGGCCGCAACTTGCGGAACTCGGCCGGTGTTCGCTTGGCGTGGCGAACGATGCCGTGGTTGAGCAGGACGCCGCGGTCGCGGAGCAGGGCGTGCAGCTTGGTGAAGTAGGCCGGGTAGTTGGCGATGCCAACGTGCTCGTACATGCCGATGCTGGCGATCTTGTCGTACTGGCCGTCGAGGTCGGCGTAGTCGACCAGCTCGATGGTGACGCGATCGTCCAGCCCGAGCCGGCGGACCCGTGTTCGGGCGTAATCGTACTGCTCCTGCGACAGCGTAACGCCGTGCGCCAGCACCCCGTAGCGCTGAGCGGCGTGGCAGACCAGGGCGCCCCAGCCGCAGCCGACGTCGAGGAAGCGGTCGGTCGGCTCCAGCCGCAGCTTGCGGCAGATCATGTCGAGCTTGTCCGCCTGCGCCCGGTCGAGGTCGCCGTCGGAACGGGTGAAATAGGCGCAGGAGTAGACCAGCTGTTTGTCGAGGAACAGCTTGTAGAAGTCGGTCGACAGGTCGTAGTGGAACTGGATGTACTCGCGCCGGTTCCGCTGCGGCCGCTGCAAGCCGGTGACGGCGTCGGGGACGGCATGCTCGACGACCGATCGATCCGGCGCGCGGAACAGGAACGGCCACAGCTGGCGGAGTAGGTATAACTTGCTGGCCCGCTTCATCCCGCCCTTGATCCCGCCACTGCGCACCGCCTCGCCGAACGCCATCAGGTCGCCGCCCTGGAAGTCGATGCGGCCGTCGAGGTAGTGCTCAACCAGGTTGGCGAGCGTCGGCCGGCGGAGCAGCGAGCTGACCACGCCAGGGCTGCTGAGGGCGACGACGAACGGCCCCGGTTTGCCCGGCCCGAGCGGCAGCCGGGTGCCGTCCCACAGCTGGAGGCAGAGGCGCGACTGAAGCAGCGGCGCCAGGTGGGCGGCGACATTCTGGAGCGACCGACGCAACGCCTGATCCGAGGTGAGCCAGGACAGCATGGGGCACCCTCACGCAAAAGACGGAATGTGGGTGCCCTGTCATACCCCGAGGCCGCGACGGCGAACAAGAGCAACCGGGCGGGATGGAGAACCGGGTCTATTTCCGAATCCGCTCCACCTTGGTCGCTCCATTCTCCAGCCGGAACTGGTAGCCGTCGCTGAACGACTCGGCGAAATCCTCCTGGTGCGACACCAGCAGGATGCAGCGCATCTGGCTGCGCAGGTTCTGTAGCTCCTGGATCATCACCTGCCGGCCCTGGCTGTCGAGACAGCCGAAGCCCTCGTCGATGATGACGCTCTCGATCGGCCGGTGCCGGCGGCTGGCGTACTGGCCGATCCCCAGTGCCAGGCTAACCGCCACCCGGAACTTCTGGCTGCCGGACAGAAACGCCACGTTGATCGGCCGCTCGCCGGTGGTGCGGTTGTACGCCTCCAGGTCGAGCGCCTTGGCGGTCGCCCCGTCGCCGGCTGCCTCGCCAGCCAGCCGCAGGTACAGCTGTCCGCCAGACAATCGGTCGAGCACCGCGTTGGCGTACTCTACCACCTGCCGCTCGGCCTGGCGGACCAGGTACAGCTGCAGCCGGTCCTTGCCGAGCAACTCGGCCAGTCGCCGGTCGGCCGCCAGCGTGCCCTCGCGCTGCCGGTACTCGTCGTCCAGCGCCTTCCGCTGCTGCACGATGCTGTCGAGCAGGGCGTGCTGATGCCGGGCGTCGGCCAGCGCGGCATCGCAGCCGGCGTGGCGTTCGCGGGCGTCAGCCAGGCGACGGGCGAGGATGGCCGGCTCCTCGCGCACCTCGGGCGGAAAGGCGGACTGCTGCCCCTCCAGCTCGCGAACGTCGCGCTCCAGCTCGGCCAGGTGATGCCGGGCGTGTTCCAGCTCGTGACCCCGTTCTTCGGTCCGGTCCCGATCAAGCCGGTCCTGTTCGGCCTTGAGCGATTGCAGTTCCTTGATGCCGACGCTGTCGGCCTGCGCCTGCCACGGCCCCGGCAGTAGCTTGCGCATCGCCTGGATGCCGCGCTCGGCGTTCTGCTGCACCAGCTGCTGTTCCTTGATGCCGGTCTCGGCCTTGCTCAGATCGGCCTGCAGCTTGTCGCGCGCCCGGGTGTGGGCGTCGGCCTCGGCCTCCACCTGCTTGAGCGCCTCGCGGGCGGAGTCCAGACTCTTGAACAGCGACATCTGCCGGGTTTCGAGGTCGGCGTGGTCGCGACGGAGCCGGTCGCGATCGCGCGGCAGGTCGCGGAGCAGCCGCTCGAGCGCGTCGAGGACGGTCGTCTCCTTCGTTTTCAGCTTGCTCCATTTCAGCTGAGTCGCCTCGGCGTCCTTCAGCCGGCGACGGGCCGCCTCCAGGTCGCGCGCCTGCGTCCGCAGGGTCTGCAGGTCGGCGTCGGTCGGGTAGGCAGTGGTCAGCCAGTCGGCGGGCGGCGGCGAGCCGACCCGCGCGCGGTACGCCTCGGGCAGCTGGTCGTACTGGTGGGACAGGTCGTCGCGAAGGCGGTCGATGAGCGCCCGGGCGTTCTTCAGCTGGCTTTGCGCGTCGCGGAACTCGTCGCGGGCGTCGTCGCGGGCCTTATCGGCGACGGACAGCTCGGCGCGAACGCGGTCGGCCGCCTGGCGAGCGGCGGTCTCGGCGGCGCCGGTATCGGTGGCGCGCCGCTCGGCGTCGGCGACGGCAGCGGTGCGGCGACGGCCCTCCTCGGCGAGATGGCCGGCGGTGAGCGGCTGACCGCAGTGGCGGCACGTCTTCGCCCCCTCCAGCCGGCTCAGCTCGTCGAGTGATTCGCGGGCCTGCTGCAACAGGGTGCGGGCCTCGGTGGCGGCGGCGCTGGCGCGCTCCAGGGCGCGGGTGGCGGAGTCGAGACGACCACGCAGCTCCTCGGTTTGCGCCTTCAACCCCTCGCCGCGGACGCGAATCGCCTGCAGCCGGGTGTCGGCCGTTCGCTCGCCGGCGACGGTGTCGGTCAGCTCGGTTCGCAGTGTCTGGAACCGGGCCAGCACCGGGACGACGCGGGCCAGCGCCTCGACACGGTCGAACGCCTCGCGGGCGGCTGCGGCGGCGGCGGTCGGGTCGGCCGGCAGAGCGGCCAGCTCGTCGCGCACGCGGTCGCGCTCGTGCTCCTGGCTCTCCGCCTCGCGGAGCCGGGTCAGCTGCTCGCCGGTCTTGCGGAGCTGCGCGCCGACCTCGCGGTTGGCGACATCGTCGGCGGCCAGCTTGCGGTTCAGCTCGGCCTTGCGCGTGGCGGACTGGGCCAGGGCGTTGCGGCGATCGGCAATCGACTCGTTCAGCGTCGCCTTCTCGCGCTCCAGCACCTTGAGCCGGGCGGCGGCGTCAACGTTCTGGCCGCGGAGAATGACGATCTCGTTTAGCCGCGGAAACACCTCGCGCAGCTCGCGGAGACGGGCGACCGCCTGCTCGATGGCGCCGGCCTCCTGCAACACCGCCCGCGCCCGCTGCACGCGCGTGCGGCCGTGATTCAGCCGTTTTTGCAGGTCCTGCCACGCCTGCGCCTGGTATTCGACCGCTTGCAACCGCTCGACCGCCTGCCCCGCTTCCTGGCGGGCGGCGTCGGCGTCGACGATGGCCGCCCGCGCCGCCTCCAGCGCCAGCGGCTCGACCGGCTCCAGCGCCGCCAGCCGGGCGCTGATCGCCTTCAGCTCCGCCTCCTTCTCCTTGCGGACCGCGTCGGCCTTCTGGAACAGCCGCTCGTAGCGCTCCAGGTCGACGATGCCGGCGAGCACCTCGCGGCGCCCCTCCGGCTTGCTGTCGAGCAGCTTCTCCGCCTTCCCCTGTAGCAGCAGCACGCTGGAGGTGAACGTGTTGTAGTCCAGGCCGATGCGCTCCTGCACCCAGGCGTCGAACCCGGCCTTCCGCTCGGTGTCGGGGACCGGCGCCCACTCGCCGGTGCTCTGGCATTCGAGCAGCTGCTGTGTCCCGCGTGCGCCGCCCTGGGTGTTGCGCCGCAGCGTCCGCTTGCTGCGATAGGGCCGGCCGTCGAGCAGGAAGTCGAACTCGACGGTGAGGGTGTCGGCGTCCTTGTTGATCAGCTCGTGCGCCCCGGTGACGCCGCCGCGGTGAGCGCCGAACAGGGCGTAGGTGATGGCGTCGAAGATAGTGGACTTTCCGGACCCGTTAAGTCCGGACAGCATCCACAGAGTCGCGTTGCCGTCGAACTCGACGGTCTGCTCGTCCTTGTAGCAGAGGAACCCCTTGAGCTTCACCCGTTGCGGAATCATCGGGCCACCTCCGTCGATTGTCCGCCGGCCAGAGCGGCGAGCAGCGCCTCGGCGCGAGCCAGCACCGCATCGCGAACCGCGTCGGACTCATTCGTTAGCTCGTCGCGCAGATAGTCGCGGACGGTGTCGTGGAAGCTCTTGTGCGGCGCCGGCTCGCCGACCGTCAGTGTCGGGCCGAGCGCCCCGGCCTCGCGGACGTCGCGGTCGTACCAGCGGGGGAACAGCGCGTCCAGCTCGCGGAGTGCCTCTTCGCGGTTGTCCACCCCGGCGGTGTAGGTCAGGCGGATGCGGACGAGGTGGCGGGCGGCGTCGGCGTACTTGCGGCGAATCTCCGGCATCTCCTCGTGGGGCGACTCGATGACCACCTCGTACAGCGGGGACGATTCCAGCGGCAAGAGCCGCGGCTCACCTTCCAGCCCGTCCGGCCCGAGGTCGAAGACGACGACGCTCTTGTCGTCGTGGCACTCGCCGAAGTCCATCCGCTCGATGCTGCCGGAGTAGCGGACGTGCGCCTGGCCAGCCAGGCACTGCGGCTTGTGGATGTGCCCCAGCGCGACGTAGGCGAACCCGGTCGGCAAATCGGCGTCGTTGAACACCACGTCTTCCTGCTCCGACAGCCGGAACAGGGTGGGCAGCTCACCGCCGCGGACGGCGACATGCGCCGCCAGCACCGCCGGCAGGTCGGGGCTGAAGTGTTCGCTCCTGTGCAGCGCGTGCAGCTGGTCGGTGAACGCACGCATCAGGTGGCGGTTCTTCTCGTCCAGACCCTGATAGCGCTGTGCCGCCTCGTCGACGAGATAGCGCGCCGCCGTCGGGTACGGCATCAGCAGAAACTGCACCGGCAGTCCGCTGACGCGGTCCTCCAGGCGCAGCAGCGTCGGCTCGGTGGCCAGGTACAAACGGCCGGAGGGGAGCAGGCTGCCGGGCACGTCGGCGGTCGGGGCGGCGAGGCTCATGGCGTGGCGCAACGTCTGGCAGAAGTTCTCCTTGTCGTGGTTGCCGGTGATGGCCAGGATGGTGCCGCCATCGCGGAGGAAGCCGGCGAACACTGCCTGCAGGTGGCGGATGGCGTCGCGCAAGGCCTCGGCGCTGGCCAGCTCGCTGAACAGGTCGCCGGCGACGAGCAGCACATCAACCGCCTCGGTGCGGCAGTACTCCGCAATCCGCTCGACGTTACGGCGCAAATCGTCGGTGCGGTCGATGCGGCCGAGGCGGTCGGCCAGGTGCCAGTCGCCGGTGTGCAGAATGCGCATGCGAGGGTTCCGAAGGCGGCCCAGGACTGAACAATTGCCCCCTATTCTCGCACATGGGTGCCGAAGGAGGCAAACCCAGTTGCGACGGCGACGGACGATTTCGCCGGTCGATCCGGAGGACCCAGCCGTTGCCGTTGACCCGATCGACCAGGGTCGGCTACAACCACTCGCTGCACACCTCGCGCGCCACATCCGGGTTGCTCGGTCCCTCACCTTCTACCCCGAGATACCCATGCTCCTGTCGCTGTTCCCCCGGCTCACCCACCAGTCCCGGCTGGTCGTCATGCTGCTGCTGGTCAGCGTCCTGTCGGTGTTCGTCGTCGGCGGGGTGTCGTACACGTCGTCGGTCAAGGCGCTGAAAGACCGCACCTTCAACCGGCTGGACGCTCTCCGCCGCGCGCGCACCGCCAGCATTCAGGACAGCATCAAGCGCATCCAGAATCAGGTCATCACGTTCAGCGAGGACGAGAGCGTGGTGCAAGCCACTCTCGCCTTTCGCCAGGCGTTCAACCAGCTGGACGGCCGCAAGCTGGAGGACAAGCAGCTGGCCAGTCTGCGGAGCTACTACAAGACTAAGTTCCTGCCGGAGCTGGCGAAGAACGTCAGCGGCGAGCCGACGCTCGACACCTACTTCCCCACCCGTCCGGCCACCCGCTACCTGCAGTACCACTACATCGTCAGCAATCCCAACGAGTTCGGCGACCGCGAGAATTTGCAGCAGTCGGCCGACGGCAGCGACTACTCGGCCGTCCACCAGAAGTATCACCCGTTCTTCCACCGCATATCGGATCGGTTCAACTACATCGGTGTGATGCTGATCGCCCCCGACACCGGCGACGTGTTGTACACCAGTGACAAGAATGTCGACCTGGGCACCAACATCCTCAACGGGCCGTATGCCGGCAGCAACCTGGCCCGGCTGGTGCAAACGCTGGGCAAGTCGTCCGACCGCAATGAGTTCAAGATGGTCGACTTCGAGCCATACAAGCCGGCGCGGGCACGGCCGGCGGCGTTCGTCGCCAGCCCGGTGTTCGCTGGCCCGCAGTGCGTCGGCCTGCTGGTCATGCAGTTCCCGATCGACGGCATGAACCGCACCATCACCGGCAACGGCAGCTGGAAGCGCGACAGCCTGGGCGAGACCGGCGAGATCTACCTGGTCGGCGAGGACAACCTGCTCCGCACCGCCTCGCGCTTCCAGATCACCGACCCCGAACGATACTACAAGATGCTTCGCCAGAACGGCTACTCGGCCGCCCAGGTGGAGCGGATCAAGTGGTTTGGCACGTCGATCCTGCAGCAGAGCGTGCGGTCGCCGGCGGCCGAGCGGGCGCTGCTGGGCGAGGAGGGCACCGCCGTGGTCCGCGATTACCGCGGCGTGGAGTGCCTGACCTCCTATGGCCCGCTGGAGATCGCCGGGCTGCACTGGGGCATCGTCGCCAAGATGGACCTGACCGAAGCCTACGCCCCGGCGTATGAGCTGGGCCACAAGCTGCTGGTGGTGCTGGCGGCGGTGGTGCTGATCGTGTCGCTGCTGGCGGTGGTGCTGGCGTCGTACCACGTCCGCCCGGTGGCCCGGCTGATCGAGGGCGTCCGCGCCGTCAGCGCCGGCCGCACCGACGTCACCGTCGAGCTGGAGACGCACGACGAGCTACGCGAGCTGGCCGACGCCTTCAACACCATGACGCGCACCTTGCAGTCGAAGACGGAACTGCTCGACCAGAAGACGCGGGAGAACGTCCAGCTGCTCCTGAACGTGATGCCGGCGTCGGCGGCGGTGCGGCTGCGCGAGGGGCAGCAGCAGATCACCGACAGCTTCGCCGACGTGACCGTGCTGTACGTGCAGCTGGAGGGGCTGGAAGAAGTGGGCGATCGGCTGCCGGGCGAGCAGGTGGTGAACATCCTCAACGAGCTGGTAGTCGCGTTCGACGAGCAGGCCGAGCGGTTCGGGGTCGAAAAGGTCCGCACCGCCGGTGCGTCGTACCTGGCGGCGTGTGGGCTGTCGGTGCCGCGCCTTGACCACGCCAACCGCGGGGTGGAGTTCGCGCTGGAGCTGCTGCGCGTCGTTCGCCGGTTCAACCACGAGCGCAGCACCAGCCTGAGCCTGCAGATCGGCGTCAGCGCCGGTCCGGTGGTAGGCGGGGTGATCGGCCGCAGCAAGTTCGTCTACGAGCTGTGGGGCGCCACCGTCGACCGCGCTCGTGAGCTGGCTGCCGACGGGCCGGCGGACACGGTACGCCTGACCGACGCGGTGCAGGAGCGGCTCCGCGACCTGTACGAGTTCGACCGCATGCCGGAGGTGCGGGTGGGCGGCAAGCCGCTCGAGGTGTGGTCCGTCAAGGTGGCCGCCTGACCCGGAGGAGCGCGCATGTTGCACACGCTGTTCGAGGACGTCGCGTTCCGCTGGACGATCGCCCTGGTGATCGGGTTGCCGACCGGGTTCCTGATCCTGGGCGAGCTGATCGGCCGGCTGCGCCAGCGCGGCAATCCGCTGGCCGGCACGCTGACCGCCGTCCGCAACCTGCTGCTGCCGGCGGTGGCCACGTTTCTGCTGGTGGTCCACGTCGCCGGCTGCGACCGTGGCAGCATGCTGGTGCGGCTGCTGCAAACGCTGATGCTGCTGGTGGTGCTCCATGTCGTCCTGTCGCTGTTCAAGCTGCTGCTGTTCGCCGGCGCCGCTCGGGGATCGTGGCAGGCGCGGACGCCGAAGCTGGTCCGCGATCTGCTGCAGGTCGGACTGATCCTGGTTGGCGGCGGGGCGGTGGCGTCGACGGTGTGGAAGGTCGACCTGGGCAGCGTGATCGCCGCCCTCGGCGTCGGCTCGATCGTCCTCGGCCTGGCGCTGCAGGAGCCGCTCGGCAACCTGTTTTCCGGCCTGATGCTCACCTTCGAGCGGCCGTTCGAGGTGGGCGACTGGATCAGCGTGGGCGACAAGTCGGGGCAGGTGGTGGAGGTCAACTGGCGGGCGGTTCACATCGTCACCGGGGCGAAGGAGCTGCTCATCATCCCCAACTCGTCGCTCGCCAAGAACAACTTCAGCAACTACAGCCGGCCGACGCCGCTGTTGTCGGAATCGATCGAGCTGAGCTTCTCGGGCATTGACCCGCCCAATCGCGTCAAGCAGGTGATTCTGGAGGCTGCGCGCAGCACGCCCGGCGTGCTCGCCGACCCGCCGCCGTCGGTCCGCACCGCCCGCTACGACGGGTCGAACATCATCTACAAGACGTCGTTCCACGTCGCCGGCTACGAGACGCTCGGCGGCATCCGCGACGAGCTGCTCACCCGCCTGTGGTACGTCACCCGCCGCGCCGGCCTGGGTGTCGCCTACCCGACGCAAAAAAGCATCAACGTGACGAAGGACGAACATGACGCCGTCGACACGACGACGCTGCCGCAGGAGGTGCTGAAGCCGTTCCGCCAGTTCGGGCTGACGGAGGTGGACGAGGTGGCGCGCGGCCTGGACCAAGGGTCGCTCAAGCGCTACGCCGCCGGCGAGCGGATCATGACGGAGGGGACGGCGTTTGCCGGGCTGTACCTGATCGTCAGCGGCGAGGCGGTGGTGAGCGTCCGCGACGCCGTCGGGGCGGAGCAGACGATCGCCCGCCTGCAGCGGGGCGACTACTGCGGCGAGAAGTCGTTGCTGTCGTGTCAGACGAGCGAGGTGAGCGTGACGGCGACGACTGACCTGGAAGCCGTGGTGCTGAACAGCGACCAGCTGCACACGCTGCTGGAGCAGAACCCACGGCTGGCGCGCGAGATCGGACAAGTGATGGAGGCGCGACGGCGTGCCATCCAGCACGTCCGCGGCGCCCGCGCGCTGTCGATCGCGGCGTGACGGCAGTCCTGCCCTGTCGCGCATCAGCATGACCGCCCACTCATGAACCTGGCCCACCACCTGCTTCGCAACCTTTCGGCCGAGCGGTACAATGAACCGAACGGCCTTGCGGGGGGAGTGCGATCTAACGCGGGAGGTGGGCTGTGACGGCCGAGAACTTCATGGCGGTTCTGGAGCGTCTGCGCCAGCGGCAGCCGTTCCAGGTGTTCTCGGTTGAGCTGCACGGCGGCGAGCGGTTCGAGGTCGATCATCCGGGGGCTCTCATCGCCCGCGACGGCGTGGCGGTATTTCTGGCCCCTGGCGGAGTGCCGCACTGGTTCGATCACGACAGCGTGCTTCGGATCGTCGGGGCCGGATCGGAAGCGGAAACGTAAGCGTGCTCCCGGTCACGGCGGGAAATGCTTGTGTTCGACGAGTCGAGAGTATGGTACGCGACCTGATCGATTGGTGGGCGGGCCTCCCGTGGCAGTTGCGGTACGGCGTGGCGCTGCTGTTCCTGTTGGCGTCCACGGTCCTCTGGCTCCGGGGAACGTTCTGGCCGTGGGGCTGGGCGATCGGGGTCGCCTTCTTGCTGTTCGCCGGCCCGTCGGGGCCGCGGAAGAAGGGGTATCACGACTTCTGACGAGGAAACGTCCCTCAGTGCCCGGCTGGCTCGGTCTCCAGTACCTCGCCGCGGACGATGCGGCCACCCAGGTCCTCGCGAAGCCGGTGCAGTTCGTCGCGGATGTGCACCACCTCGGCGTCGGGCGGCAGCAGCGAGCCGGCGACCACGAAACTCTGCCGCCAGCCGTTCTCCGTCGCCTGGTCGCGATGCACGGGCAGGACCGGAGCGGTCCGGTCGCGCATCAACCCCTCCAGCAGCCCGGCGGCCGTCCCGTCGCGGTCGAACAACACGCCGACGACGCGGCCGTGCGCCAGGTGCTTCCGCCCGCGGCGGAGCAGCGCCTCGAGGTCGTCGGTGGTTGTCGGGTCGAGGAACGTCACCACCCGGTCGGCGGCGCTGCGGACCTCATCTCGTCCGTCGCGGGTGTCGGCATCCGTCACCAGGATCACCGGCCCGCTCGCCGGCAACCGCAGCATGCCGGCCACCTCCAGCTGCGTGCGGAACCGCAGCCGCGCCCAGATTGCGGTGCGGCGGAACACGTCCGGCAATAGCGCCCACAACACCGCCATGATCGCCAGCGTCATCGCGCCGGCGCTGAGGAACAGCAGCGCCGGCAGACGCTCCTTGTTGTAGATCGGCTCCGGCGCCTCGTCGGACGGCTGCACGCTCAGGTAAGTGACGTTGCCGACGCCGTAGCGGCGGACCGTCACTTCCTCGAACGGGACGACGTCGCGGTCGATCCGCAGCAGGGTGTACGGCGGGGACTATCCTCGTGCCCCTCGAAGAACTCGTCGCCGGCCTCATTCACCACCCAGATGGCGTGCGGCCGGCCCTCCTTCAGCTCCGGTTCGCCGACCAGCAGCCCGGTACACTCGCGGCCAGTCGTCGGCAGCGGCGGGGCGAACCCGCTCTGCACGGCGCTGCGGTCGATCAGCGCAAACACCACCGACGCCGCGATCGCCCCGGAGATGTTGATGAAGTTGCTGGTGGCGATGGCGTCGCCCTTGCTCGCCTTCGGCGCCCGGTGCTGCAGCAGCGAGAACAGCGGCACCAGGTAGAACCCGGTGAAGAAGCCGATCAGGGTGATGCAGACGATGAACATCGGCACGTTCGTCAACGTCAGCGCCGCCACCGACGTGGCCAGGACCATGCCCAGTGCGCCGATCGGCACCAGGCCGACCTCGACCTTGCCGCCGGACAGGTAGCCGACCAGCGGGCTGCCCAGGCCGATGCCCAGCGCCACCATGCCGACGATCTCGCTCGTCTTCGACTCGGCCCACGGCGGTAGCTGCGACTGGCCGTGCATGTACACCACCATCCGCATGAACGCCACCAGGAAGGTGAAGAAGGCGATGCCGACGACGGCGAACACCAGTGGCCGTGAGGTGAGCAGCCCGCGGATGTTGGCGATCAGCGGCTGGTAGACGTAGCGGGGGAACGAGCGGTGCGGGTTGGCCGCCGGCATGCGCTCGATCATCAAGCTGGCGGCGGCGCCGACCACGGCGAGAACGGTCAGCACCACCCCGATCAGGTACTCCTGGCCGCGGAACAGCGTGGATAGTACCCCGCCGGCGACGGTGCCGAGGATGACCGCCAGGAACGACAGCGATTCGAGCACTCCGTTGCCCTTCGACAGCATGCGCGGCGTGAGGATCTCCGGCATCGCCCCGTACTTGGCTGGCACGAAGAAGGCGGAATGCATCCCCATCAGGAAGACGGTGGACAGCACCAGCCCGGTGCCGAGTACCGGGTCGCCGGCGCGGCCGAGCCAGAACCCGCCCAGCGCCAGCAGGGTGATGGCCACCTCGGCGAACTTCCACACCACCAGCGACACCCGTTTGCTGAACCTGTCCGCCAAATAGCCAGAGACGGTGCAGAACAGCGCCCACGGGGCATAGAACAGGATCGGCATCAGCGAGATCGCCTGCGCCTCCGACAGTGTGCCGGTGTTGATGGCGAAGAACATCGCCGAGGCGTGAATCGCCTGGTCGTTGAAGGCGGCGAGGAACTGGGCGACCAGCAGGGCGAGGAAGGTGCGCGAGCGAAGGTGATCGGCGGGTTGAAACGGGTGCATGACATCCTGGTACCGAGGAGAGTCCGGCGTCCCGCCGGTCGCAGGCGGGAGGTGGTAGTATACCGCAAACGCCGCGGTCCGGGCACCCGGCGTGGACGCCCCTTCCGACGTATGCAGGCTGCTCGGTGCCATGCCCACGCTTCGTGGGCATGCAGCGTTTCGCCCGACTGGCCCCATCCGGTTTGGTGTACCCAGACGCATGGCCACGAAGCGTGGCCATGGCACCCGGAATCCGCCCGTCGCCCACCGGCACCAGCACGCCGGATGCTCTGGTGTCATGCCCACGCTCGCGTGGGCATGCGTCCTTCCCCGGTTCACACTCCTACCCCGGCTGCCAAACCGTCACCGCCCATCAGGTACGCCTGCAGGTCGCGGGGTGATGGTGGTGCAGCGGGCCTTCCAGTCGGCGGTGATCACTCCGCGCGGGCGCATGATCAGGGTGATCGTCAGCTTGCTCGGCTGGGCCGGGTCGCGCCGCTCCATCCGCAGCTCGATCTCGGTGCCGCGGGCAGTCTGCACCGCGCTCGCCTGCCGGTCGCTCCTTCCGGTCATCCACCCGAGCAGACCGCCCTTCTTCTCCGCCGAGCGGTCCTCCAGATGGACCTTGATCATCCCGGTACGCTGCCGAGCACCTCGCCGCCCAGGTCGGCGACGAAGCCCTTCAGCTTGTACAGCGCCATGACCTCCGGCATCGTCGCCTCGATCGTGTGCTGCACGCTGTTGCGCTCGACCGGGGCGTCGTCCGCCGGCACCGCCAGCATTCGCGGCTTGCTCGGCGCCGCTCGCTGCGCGGTGAACCGCCGGCCGATCGCCCGCTCGTACTCCCGCAGCAGATCGCTGGCGGTCTTTGGCCGGTCGTCGGGCGTCTTGGCGAGACAGCGCTGAACCACCGCCTCGACCTCCGCCGGCACCCGGTCGGCCATCCCCGCCTCGGCAAATGTCGGCGGCCGTTCGTCGGCGTGCGCCAGCATCAACGCTTGCACGGTCGGGTGCAGGAACGGACGGCGGCCGGTGAGCAGCTCGAACAGCAGTACGCCGACCGAGTACAGGTCGCCGCGGCCATCCATCTCGGTGCCGCGGACCATCTCCGGCGAGATGTACTCCGGCGTGCCCGACGCCGGCGGCAGGCGGAAGTCGACCAGCTCGTCCGGCGCGATGTAGAGCATCGACACCATCTTCGCCAGGCCGAAGTCCATCAGCTTGAGCGTTTCCTGCGGGGTGCCGGGGTTCAGCAGCATCAGGTTGCCCGGCTTCAGGTCGCGGTGGACGATGCCCTGGTCGTGGGCCGCCTGCAGCACCTCGCACAGCTGCGCCAGCAGCCGGCCGACCCGCTCCGGGGTGAACCGCCCCTCGCGCGCCAGCACCGCGTTCACGTCGGCGCCGCGAAGGTACTCCATCACCATCACTGGCCCGCGCGGCCCGCGGGCATCCGAGTCGTACACCTCGACCGCGTGCGGATGGCGGAACCGCGACATGATGTAGATCTCGCGGCGGAAGTGTTCCACCGTCTTGGTTTCGCGAAGCAGGTGGTCCTTGAGCACCTTGACCACCACCTCGCGCGCCGGGTCGGTCTGCCGGGCCAGGTAGATCCGACTCATCCCGCCCTCGTCCAGCGGTCGCGTCACCCTGTACTTGCCGAGTACCAGCTGGCCCAGCATGTCTGCCGCCTCGCTCTCGCGTTGACTCATCTGCCGCGCACTCAACTTTAGGGTAGGTTTTGCTCTGACGCCAGCAGAAGCAGACTCACCACATGAGGACACCGAGGGGCGCAGAGGAAAGAAGCGAGGAAGAGGAAAGGCGAAGTTGAGGCGGAACAATCGACGCGATCGGCACCGATGCCCCGAACCGGCGGCGGGTTCCGGACGTCGGCGCTGGCTCTAACTGTTCCTGACACGAACGCTGTGAGACGATGACAGGACCCTCACCGGACGGACCAGACATGACAAAAGCCGCCAGCGTGCCGAGCGACACCATCCTGACCGGGGACTGCCTGACTCACCTGGCCGCCCTGCCGGCCGGGTGCGTCGACCTGGCGTTCGCCGACCCGCCGTTCAACATCGGCTACGAGTACGACGTCTACGATGACACCCAGTCGCGGGACGACTACCTGGCGTGGACGGAGAAGTGGTTGGCGGCGGTACGGCGCGTGCTCGCGCCGACCGGGTCGGTGTTCGTCGCCATCGGCGATGAGTACGCCGCCGAGATCAAGGTACGGCTCGATGCGTTAGGGCTGACGATGCGGAACTGGATCGTCTGGCACTACACATTCGGCGTCCACTGCAAGCGGAAGTTCAACCGCAGCCACGCGCACATCTTCTACTACGTCGCTGACCCGAAGCGATTCACCTTCCACCCCGAGGCGGTGCGCGTGCCGTCGGCGCGGCAGACGACCTACGCCGACCGCTCGCCAACCTGACCGGCAAGATGCCCGACGACACCTGGGTGCTGCGGCCGCAGGAGGAGACGCGGTGCTTCCAGCCGGACAGCGGATAAGCTGGTATGTGCCGCGCGTGTGCGGCACGTTCAAGGAGCGGACCGGCCACCCGTCGATGCCGGCGCTGCTGGAGCGGATCGTCAAGGTGGCGAGCCATCCCGGCGACCTGGTGCTCGATCCTGTTCGCCGGCAGCGGCACCACCCTGGTCGCCGCCCTCCGGCCTTGGCCGCCGCTACCTGGGAATCGAGTTGCTCGCCCGAGTACGCCGAGGCCGTCCGCCGGCGGATGAGTGACCGAGATGATCGAATTCAGATAAACGGGAGCCGGAATGTTCCCGGTGCTCCTCGACCTGAAAGCGCGGGCGGCTGGCGGTGGTCGTCGGCGGCGGTCCGGTGGGGCGGCGGAAGGCGGCGGCGGTGCGGGCGGCGGACGGTCGAGTGCGGCTGGTCTGTCTCGAACCGCGGCCGGCCGACGTGACCGACCCCTCCGTCGACTGGCGGATCGAGCCGTACCGCCCCGACCACCTCGACGGGCGCCGCCCTGGTGTTCGCCGCGGCAACGGCGGAGGTGAACGCTCCATGTCGCTGCCGACGCGCGGGCGCGCGGGCTGTGGGTGAACGTCGCCAGCGACCCACCGGCCGGCGACCTGCACCTCGCCGGCGGTGGTCCGTCGCGGCGGGCTGACCGTCGCCGTCAGTACCGGCGCGCCTCCCTGCTCTGGCGGCGCGGCTGCGGCAGCGGTTGGAGGAGCAGTTCGACGAGACGTTCGGCGTCTGGGTCGCGCTGCTGGCGGAGTTGCGACCCGAGGTGCTGGCCCGCGTCGCGGACGCAGAGCAGCGACGCAGCGCCGTTCGCTCACTGGGCGGACTGAAGAGTCGGCTGGAGGCATGCGGCACGACGGGGTCAACGCGTGCGCACAGGCGATGCGGGCGATGCTCCCGCCAGCCGACGAGTAACCTGGCTCCGCCGCCTTGGCTGCCATGCCCGAGGTCACGAGGCGGCGGGCCGGTCTGCTGCCTCGTCGACGGGGCAGCGAGGGCGGCCAGCCGCTGTGCGCCGCCCGTGCCAGTGCCACCGCGCCGCCTCCAGTCCGGCGAGCCGCAGGCATCCTGGATGGCGTTCAGTACGCCCGCCGCTCCAGGTAGAGCAGCGGGTCGTTCGCTTCTTTCCACAGGGCGACCTCGCGGGACAGCCCGCGGGTCAGTTCGTCGAGCCGCCGCAGCGGGCGGACACACGGTCGCGGATCACCAGCGGAGCCTCCGGGCCGGGACTCCTCCAGCATACATCCGACCAGTATCGCCGTCCAGCCGTTTTTCCGTCCGCCGGCAGCAGCGGTCCACTCTCTGGTAACGGCCATCCGCGCGTCGCATCGGGCAGCTCGTAGCCCTTGCGATAGTCGCGGTGAACAGCCGGTTGGCGGCCTCGTTGTCCGACAAGCTCGGTCTGCGGGTCGACTGTCAGGGCGGCGCCGAGGTAGAACTTCGTGCGGTTGAAGTCGACGTCGTTTTCCTTCAAATGCTCCTCGAAGGACGCCAGCGTTTCGGCGGCGTACGTTGTCGGTCAGGCGGCTTGGCCGAGTGCCGCCGGGGACCGCCTTGCCGGTCTGCAGCGAGGCGTTGCCCAGGTGGGCCACGCGCTGGACAGATGGCCGTCCTCGATGTCGAGGTGCAGATCCTTGTAGTTGCGGCTGCGCACGGCCTTGAGGAAGTTGGCGAAGTGCTGCTTGTACTCGCCGCCCTGCCACTGGCCGAGCTTGTTTCCCTTGTAGTCGAACGCCACCCCGCCGGTGTACCCCATCGCCACGGCGTAGCCCTCGGTGCCGTACCACGTTGCCGGGCGCCCTGGAATGGTCCGCCCTTGAGGCCGAACGTCACCTTGCTCTTGAACGGCAGGCCGCGCACGTCGGAGATGAGCAGGGCGTCGTCCCACTCGAAGAACGTCACCTGGCTGTTGGCCGTCTCGGCGTCGTCGACGTAGCCGAGCCGTCCGCCCAGGCTGACCACGCGCTTCGGTAACTCCTGCTTGCCCAGTCCCCACCGCCCCTTGTCCAGCTCGTGTGGGTTCTGGTTGCCCAGATCGCCGTTGCCGGTCGCCCAGAACCAGTGCCAGTCGTAGTGCAGCCGCTTGCGATGCGGCACCACCTTCGGCGCTGGCCCGCACCACAGGTCGAAATCGAGACCGGCCGGGATCGCCGCCGGCGTGCGGACATAGCCGATGCTCGGCCGCGAGCGGTAGCAGATGGCGCGCGCGACCGACACCTTGCCGAGCTTGCCGCTCTTGACGAAATCGAGCACCTTACGCATCCCCGGCATGCTGCGGCTCTGCACGCCCATCTGGCACATGCGGCCGAGCTTCCGCGCCCACTGGGTAATCACCCGCCCCTCGCGGACGTTGTGGCTGCACGGCTTCTCGACGTACACGTCCTTGCCGGCCTGCATCGCCCACACCGCCATCAATGCGTGCCAGTGGTTCGGGGTGGCGATCGAGACGGCGTCGATCTCCTTGTCCTCGAGCAGCTTGCGAACGTCCTTCTCGCAGCGCGGCTGCCGCTTGAGCGTCTTGAACCGGCCTGACGTTCTTCTGAAACGCCGCCGGATCGCAGTCGCACACGGCGACCAGGTCGACCTCCGGCAGCTTGAGCCACTCGCCCAGGTGGAGCCGCCGCCCTGGCCATTGACGCCGATGACGGCGACGCGGATACGGTCGTTGGCGCGCCGGGTTTCCGCTGCGGTGCGGGATCGTCGGCGGCGTGAGCGGTGACGGTGCCGGCAGCCAGCGCCGCGGCGGCGGTGTGCAGGGAGTGATCGAGGAAGCTGCGACGAGAGAGAGTCATGAGGAGCGTCTTCCGAGGTGCCGGGCTGGTGGGAGTGCCTCGCCCGTTGCGTAGTGGCGTGATCTTATTATCTTGAACCGAGGACAGAACGCAAATCATCGGTTGTTGGCGTGCAAAAGACGGAGCAGTTCCGCGACCGTCCGCACAAACGATCGAGTCGGTGACGAGGAGGCCCCAGGTGCAAGTCGTGTACGAGCTGGAACCGGACCTGACGGCCGACGAGTTCATCGATGTGCTGCGGCGGTCGACGCTGGCCGAGCGGCGGCCAGTCGACGAGCTGAACGATCGCGGCGAGCTGCGCAACGCCGACGTGATCGTCTGCGCGAGAGAACGGCACGCTGGTCGGGGTGTCGCGGGCGCTGACCGACTTCGCGTACTGCACCTACCTCTCGGACCTGGCTGTCGACGAGGTGTATCAGCGGCGGGGGATCGGCCGCGAACTGATCGACCGCACGCACGAAGCCGCCGGCCGGCACACGACGCTGATCCTGCTGGCGGCGCCGAAGGCGCAGACGTACTATCCGCACGTTGGCCTGACCCGTCACGACTCGTGCTGGATCGTGCCGAGGATAACACCGTGACGAACGGGCGGTCCGCTAGCGTGGCCCGACAGGTTCCCCGGTGGCCAGGTCCCACAGCCGGATCGCGCCGTCGCCGCCGCCGGTGAGCAGCCGGCCGTCGGGCAGAAAGGCGAGTCCGCGAACACTCTTCTTGTGCCCGCGCAGGCTGCGCGGCGACAGGCCGGTCGTCAGGTCTCTCAGGTTGACGCCGACGTGGAAGACGCTGCCGGTCGAGCCACCCAGCGCGGCCAGCCGGCCGTCCGGCGACACCGCCATCGCCTCCCCCTCGTCGTTGTCGCGCGACTTGACCCACGAGCCGACCGCCTCGCCGGTTGTCGCATCCCAGACGCGCAGGTAGTCCCGATCGACCGACACGATCCGCCGGCCGTCGGGAGTGAACGCCACCGACAGAATCCGATCGGTGTGACCGGAGAGTTTGCGCGCCGGCTTGCCCGCCTCCAGGGGGATGAGGACCAGGGAGTGCTTGTCGCGGGCTGTCAATTGCAGGTCCGTCGTCCAGCCGGCGGCCGCCCGACCGTCCGGCGAAAACACCACGCGCGGGAAGGTAGTCCAGAGTTCGTCGGGCATACGGACGGTCGACACCAGCTTTCCGCCGGCGGGGTTCCAGACGTATATGGTTTGTGAATCGGCCGCGAGAAGGCGGTTGCCGTCAGCGGAGAAACCAGCCCCGCCCCACTGACTGAACGGCCGCGGCGGGGCGTCCGGAGGGGGAGCGTCGAGGCCAGGGGGGGCGGCTGGTTCGTTCCGCGGCTCCGGTGGCACGCCGAACTGCCGGACCAGCTGACCGCTTTCACGGTCCCACAACCGGACGGTGTCACGCTCCCCGGCGGAGACGACGTGCCGGCCGTCGGGCAGGAACGCCAGCCAGCGGGGTGGGACAGGCGAAGACAGATCGCGCGTCGCCCGTGCCGCCTGTACGTCATAGAGACGGATTATGCTGCTGTCCCCAGCCGCCGCCGCCCACCGGCCGTCGGCGGACACCGCCAGCGTGCGGACCGACTCGCCCGGTGCGGTCAGGTACGGCGGCGGGTCGGCCCGGAAGGTGTCCCACACGGCCCAGATCAGGAACGCGACGAGGGCGACCGCAAGTACCGCACCCGGCACCACCTTCCACCACGGTAGACGTTCAGCCGTCGATCGGTCGCCGAACGCCGACACGGCCGGCGACTGCGCGAACAGGTGCCCCCATGCCGGCTGGACCGGACTGCCGCAGCGGGAGCACGGCGCATCCGCCCGCGTCCCCTTGCAGCGGTTGCACTCCACCCGGCCGCACCCCAGGCAGACCACGCCGAGGTACATGTCGGGCATGCCGCCGCCGAGGGTGTGGACCCCTGGCTGGTTCCACGAGGCCAGTTGCAGCGGGCAGGAGCAGCGGTCGCACACCGGGGCGGACACGGCACAACCCTCGATCACGGGGAGCGAGAAAGTGGGAAGAGGACGGACTCATTCTGCCCGGCCCGCCCCGGGGCGGCAAGGAGCGGCGTCACGGCGAAGGGCGACGGATGACATGGCCAGATGTGTGAAAATCGCGTAAAGATAGTAAGAATCTGACCGTAGGTCGACAGTCTGCGATCCTGCGCTCCTGTCGGGGTCGTCCAAAAAACGACGGTCCGTTGCGTATCAGGAGTAGTCGACAACCGCCCGTCGGACAGATTACGAAGACCTGTGGAGAGATCGGTTATGGGCGTGATCCAGCAACTCGCCGTGTGCGCGGCCCGGGCGCTGGTGCCCGGCGCGCTGGCCGCCCTCGGCATGGAGGGCGGCGCCGCGGCGGTGCGGCCGGTGATCGCGTTCCTCACCGATCACCTGAGCGACCAGAGCGAGCGGCTGACGGCGGCGGTGCGGACGGCGAGCGAGCGGGCGTGGCGGGCGGTCGAGGTGGCGCTCGCCGGCGAATCGCTGTGGAGCCGGCTCGACCGCGCCGAGGACCGTGCCCTGCGGCGGCAGCTGGTGCGGTTCCTCGACGGGCTGCTGCCGGGACAGATGACGGTCGAGGCGGGCGAGTTCCGCACCCGCTGTCTGCAAGAATTGCGGGCGGCGCGCCAGGCCGGGCTGCTGCCGGGCGGGAAGTTCGACGTGTCGCGACTGGTCGCGCAAACGGCGGACCTGGCACGGTTCGACGCTCCGCACCAGAAGCTCGCCGCCGAGGCCGCCGCCCTGGACGCCCTGGCGGGCGAGCTGGCGGAGCGCGGCTATCGGCATCTGGGCCGGCTGCTGGCGCTGCGTCCGGCGGATGGCGCACCGCTGCTGACCGTCGCCTTCCGCTACTTCTTCCGCCGCGCCGTCGAAACCGATCCGCAGCTGTTCCACGGCCTGGCGTGGGTGCGGTGGGAGGAGATGGCCGGCGATCAGCAGCGCGGGTTTGCCCGGCTGGAAGAGGCGCTGGCCGACCAGGGGCAGCGGCTCGAACGCGGACTGGACGCGGTACTCGCCGAGGTCCGCGGTGTTCGCACGGCCGCGCTCGACGTCCGCGCCGAGCAGCGGCGGCAGGGAGCGAAGTTCGACGACCTGTACCGCGTCGTTCTCGACGTCCGCCGCCGGCTGGACGACCCGGCGCGGGCGGACAGCCTGGCGCCGCAGGGCGACGAGGAGCGGCAACTGCTCCGCGGGGTGCTGCACCGCTACCGGGCGCTGCCGGCGGACCAGCAGCGCCAGCTGCCGGCGCTGCTCGCCGCCGTCGCCGACCTGCTGCTGCGATCGGGCGACACCGAGGAGGCCGAACGCAGCTACCAGGACGTCGCCGCGCTGGTCAACGACCGGGCCGTTCAGGCCGAGGCACACTACCACGCCTTCCGCGCCGCCGCCGGCCGGCAGCAGTGGGACCGCGCCCTCGCCTCGTACCGCCGGGCCGCCGAGCTGGACCGGGCGCGCTGGACGCGCGACCGGCTGCGCCAGGAGCTGCGCGACGCCGTGCGCGCCGCCTCGCCCGAAGCCCGCGCCGCTCTCCGCGCCGCCCTCGCCCGCCGCCCTGACGAACCAACCCCGTGACCCGCTGCCCGAGGAGCCGCCATGCCAGCCACCGTCACCCTCATCTTCCGGCCGGGTGCCCCCGACCAGAAGGTGTACCTGATCGACGAGCGGACCACCTGCGTCGTCGGCCGCGACGTCGACTGCTCCGTTCGCCTGCCCAACAACGCCGAGCATCAGTCGGTGTCGCGGACGCACTGCGTCCTCGACATCAACCCGCCCGACATCCGGATTCGCGACCTGGGCAGCAAGCTCGGGACGTTCGTCAACGGCGAGAAGATCGGCCAGCGGACGTCGGACCAGGAGCGCGGCCAGGAGGGGTTCCCCGAACACGACCTGAAGGACGGCGACGAGGTCCACCTCGGGTAACCCGAAGTCGGAGAAGAGCGTCGTGTTCCGGGTCGGAGTGGCGCTGCCGCCGGCGTGCGGCGACTGCGCCGCCGAGATCGCCGACGCCGATCGGCGGGCCGCCGAGCTGTCCCCCGGCGTGTATCGCCGCCGCCTGCCGGCGCAAGGCGAACGCCAAGCCGGCGCCGGGCGGCAAGAGCGTCCGCTGCGCTCGCTGCGGCCGGGATGTGGCGGGCGAGGCCGGCGCCGCCCGCCGCGGCGCGTACATCTGCGGCCGGTGCAAGGCCGACCCGGCGAAGATCGTCCACCACCTGCTCGACCTGGCGCGGTCCGGCGACCGCGAGCTGGTCGCCATCGAGGGGTACGAGATCGAGCGCGAGCTGGACCGCGGCGGGATGGGCGCCGTCTACCTGGCGCGGCACGCGAAGTCCGGCGGGCGGGTGGCGCTCAAGGTGATGCTGCCCGAGGTCGCCGCCAACCCGATCGCCGTGGGTCGATTCCTCCGCGAAGCACACCTGACGCGGGCACTGCGGCACCGCAACGTGGTCCAGCTGTACGACGCCGGCTGTTCCGAGGGCACCTTTTTCCTGACGATGCAGTTCTGCGACGGCGGCAGTGTGATGCAGCACATGAAGGCGCAAGGGCGGGCGCTGCCGATCGACGAGGCGGCGAACGTGATCCTCGACGTCCTCGCCGGGCTGGAGTACGCGCACGCGCAACAGGTGACGGTGAAGCTGCCGGACGGCACCGAGGCGACCGCCGCCGGGTTGGTACATCGCGACCTGAAGCCACAGAACATTTTCCTGACCGGGGCGGGCGCCGGGCGGGTGGCGCGGATCGGCGATTACGGACTGGCGAAGGCGTTCGACCTGGCCGGGCTGAGCGGCCAGACGGCCACCGGGGCGGCAGCCGGCACGCCGTCGTTCATGCCGCGCCAGCAGCTGGTGAATTTCAAATATGCCCGGCCGGAGGTCGACGTGTGGGCCGCCGCCGCGACGTTCTACTACCTGCTCACCGGCCGCACGCCGCGCGAGTTCCCCAAGGGGCAGGACCCGTGGCAGATCGTGCTACGGGAACCGGCGGTGCCGATCCGCCAACGGCTGCCGGCGATCCCCGAGCGGCTGGCGGCGGTGATCGACGAGGCGCTCATCGATCAGCCGGAGATCCGCATCCAGACCGTCGCCGACCTCCGCCGCGCGCTGGAGGCAGCGCTGTAACGCCACGGGCGGCATCGTCCCGACGGGACAGGACACGAGGGGACCACGTCGATGAGCCAGGTGCGGGTGAGCTGCCCGAAGTGCGGCCGGGCGTACAAGGTGCAGCCGTCCGACCTCGGCCGATCGGCGCGCTGCGCCGGGTGCGACACCCGCTTCGAGGTGCGGGAGACGACGGAGGCCGCTCCGTCTCCCGAGACGACCGCTGACCGGGTGGCGGAGGAGTGGCAGACGGGCGACGTGATCCTCGGGCTGTACGAGGTGCGCCAGGTCCACCAGGGCGGGGCGATGGGGCACGTCTACCGCGTGCGGCACCGCGACTGGGGGATCGACCTGGCGGTGAAAAGCCCGCGGCCGGCGGTGCTGGCCCGCCGCGGCGGCGCCGAGCAGTTCCGCCGTGAGTCGGAGACGTGGGTGGGGCTGGGTCTGTATCCGCACACAGTAAGCTGTTACTACGTCCGTATCCTGGGCGGCATCCCGCGCGTGTTCGCCGAGTACGTCGAGGGCGGCACGCTGGCCGACTGGGTGCATGACGGCCGGTTGTACGCCGGCGGAGCGGGCGCGGCGGTCGAGCGCATCCTCGACGTGGCGATTCAATTCGCCTGGGGGCTGGCGTACGCGCACGAAAACGGGCTGGTCCACCAGGACGTCAAGCCGGCGAACGTGCTGCTCACCCCGGAGGGGGTGGCGAAGGTGAGCGACTTCGGGCTGACCTATTCGCAGGCGTACCCGCCAGTGGGAATGGCGCGATGGGCCGGGGTGCCGTTCAAGGGCGGGACGCCGGCGTACTACTCGCCCGAACAGGCCGATGCGGCGGCGCAGCCGCGGCCGGAGCTGCGCCGCCCGCTGACGCACCACACGGACCTGTGGTCGTGGGCGGTGTGTGTGCTGGAGCTGTTCGTCGGCGCTCCGCCGTGCCGCTACGGCGGGCAGCTGGCGGCCGAGGTGTTCGAGGCGTACCTGCGCGACGGCCCGCCCGAGCCGACGCTGCCGCCGATGCCGCCCGGCGTGGTCGACCTGCTCCGTCGCTGCTTCCGCCACGACCCGGCCGACCGGCCGCGCGACATGGCGGAAGTGTCAGTGGCGCTCCGCGCCGTCTATCGCGACGTGACGGGTCGTGACTATGCGCGACCGGAGCCGAAGATAGCGGACCTGCCGGTCGACAGCCTGTGCAACTACGCCGTGTCGCTGCTCGACCTGGGCGACCAGAAGGCGGCGGCCGCGCATCTGGAACAGGCGGTGCGCGAGGCGCCGCACCACCGGGAGGCGACGTACAACCTCGGCCTGCTCCGCTGGCGAGCCGGGCAGATCACCGACACCGAACTGCTTCGCCAGCTGGAAGCCGCCGTCACCGCCGCCGCGGCTGACGACTGGCTCGGCGACTACCTGCTCGGCCTGGTCCACATCGAGCGCGGCGACGCCGAGGCGGCGGTGCGACACCTGCAAAACGCCTTCGAGAAATCGCCCGAAGGGTCGCCGGCCGAGCGTGCGCTGCAACTGGCGCAGTCGGGGCTGGGCAGGTGGCGCGGCCTGGTCCGCGAGTTCGTTGACCGCGAGGACAGTTACCACGGCACCAGCCTGGTGTACCTGAGCAACGACGGCCGACAGGTGCTCAGTGCGGTGAACTGGATGATGAAGCTGTGGGACGCCACGACCGGCCAACCGCTTCGCACCTTCGTTGACCGCGAAACCGATCACCAGGCGATCAACGCCATCGCCCTGTCGCCCGACGGCCAGACGGCGCTGTCCGGCGGGTGGGACAAAAAGCTGCACCTTTTCGACGTGAAAACCGGCCGGCGGGTGCGTACCTTCACCGGCCACGCTGACTGGGTGCGGTGCGCCTGTTTCAGCGGCGACGGCCGGCGCATCCTGTCGGGCAGCGGCGGCGGGCTGGACGAGGGGGCACCGGCCGACGTGCGACTGTGGGACGTCGCCAGCGGTGCCTGTCTCCGCGTCATTCCCAGCCCGGAAGGATCGATCCATGCCGTGTGTTTCAGCGGCAATAGCCGATACGGAATTGTCGGCGGAGGGGACGGGTTGATTCGTATCTGGGATCTTGAAACGGGTGAATGCAAACGGTCGTGGCCGGCACACACCGGCAGGGTGCGTGCGATCACCCGCGCCGGCGCCCACCTGTTGTCAGTGGGCTGCGACGGGGTGGTGAAACGGTGGAACGGCGACGGACGGTTGCTGGCGGCCATTTCAGGATGTATCGGAGAGGTAAACGCTGTTTCGGTGAGCCGGGACGGCACGCTCGCCCTCACGGCGGGCGCCGACTCGTTCGTCCGGCTGTGGGACATGAAGGCCAGCCGGTGTTTGTACTCGTGGCAACCGGAACGCACCATGGGCATGCACGCCGCACTGGCCGGCGATGGCGCTCTGGCCGTCACCGCCGGCACGCCGATGCGATCGTGGCGGGTGACCGCCGCCGGAGCGCGTCCGGCGCCGCCGGTGCTGTGCCGGGTGGTCAGCAGCGAGACCGCTGCGCAGGTGCGTGGCGAGTTCGATCGCACCCTGACGGACGGTCGCGCAGCACGCGAGCGGGGTGACTTTGCGGCCGCGCGCGGGCATCTGCAAGCGGCCCGTGCGCAGCCCGGTTGCCGCCGGTACGAACTGCTCGCCGAGTGGATGCGGCTCTACCCGCAGTTCGGCCGGAGCGGCCTGCTGGGGGTGTGGAAAGGTTTCTGGCCGGGCGCTTCCTCCGGTCAGGTCTCGGCGGTGGCGTTCACCGCGGACGGGCGGCGATTTCTCACGGCGGGGGCCGGGGTCCTCTCGACCTACGAGGGGCTGCAGATGCTGGACCTGGAGTCGGGGGAATGCGTGGCGAAGTTCGAGGGACACGAACAGACGGTGTCCGTCGTGGCCGTAAGCGGCGACGGGCGGCTGGCCGTGTCCGGCGGGTGGGACCGCACCGTGCGCGTGTGGGCGATCGACAGCGGCAAATGCCGTCACGTCCTGCAAGCCGGCGGCACAGTTAGTTCCGTGGCGATAACGGTCGACGGCCGGTTGTGCGTCTCCGGGCGATACGATGGCAAAGTTGATATTTGGGATACGGAAACAGGTAAAAAGGTACGTCAGATCGTCGTGACGCGGCAGGCCGACGAGGCCGCCCAGCTGGTGAACCCGCTCACCGGGGCGGTGGTCGGCGGCGGCTGGGCCGACGGTGGCAACGCGACGCTCTCGCTCAACGCCCTGTGCCTGACGCCGGACGGCCGGTTCCTGGCGACGGCGGACAATCGCAAGCAGGTGCTGGTGTGGGAAGTCGCCACCGGCCGCCTGGTCCACGCGATCACCCGGCACTCGGAAGACGTCACCGCGGTGTGCGCCAGCGCCGACGGCCGGCGGCTGCTGTCGGGATCGTGGGACAAGTCGCTCAAGCTGTGGGACGTGGCGACCGGGCGGCGGGTCGCCCACCTGGAACACGGCGCGACGGTGCAGGCGGTCGGCCTGACGGTGGACGGCCGGTACGCCGTCTCCGGCGACTACGACCATCGGATCAAGCTCTGGGATGTGGAAAAGGGGATTTGTCTGCACGCTGGAGGGACACACCACGCCGATCAAGGCGGTGGCGTTCAGCCCCGATGGGCGGTTCCTGGCGTCGGTCGGACAGGGCGGCGACGCCCGGTTCTGGTTGCTCGAATGGGACCTGGCCGAAACAGCAAACGAATAACAGCATACTTGATTGGGGCAAGCGATGATGCAGTTCGTTCGACTGTTCAGTGCGATGGACGAGACCGGCGGGACGACGTTCGCCGAGTTCCTGAACCACGCCAGCTCGGGCGACGCCGGCCGCGCCGGCCGGTGGCTGGGCGGCGCCCGGCGACGCGCAGGTTTGCGAGGCGGCGGCACTGCTCAACGCCGGCGACGTCGACGGCTTTCGCGACCTGATCGGCTGCGGCGGGTTCTGGAGTCGGCTGTTCGGCCGCAAGAAAAAGGCGCCGCCAAACCGGCCGCTCGCCCGACACCCGAGCCGGGAGGTCGACGAACGCCGGGCGCTGCCCCGCCGCCGCGCGGCAACCTCGGCCGAGCTTCGGCACGGGACCTTCTTGCACCGAGCTTCGGCGTCGCCAGCGTGGGCCGTGCCTTCGCCATCGACAAGATCGAGTCGGGGCGCCTACGGCAGCGCGTGCTGGAAAGTGTTCTGGGGCGAGATCGAGCCGACCGAGCTGAAAGGCGCTTCCTGTTCGAGGGCGACACCCCGGGCACGCTGAACGGCGCGAGAACGTCTTCTGCATCGCGGTGCAGATGAACGATCAGGCCTTGCTCGGCCGGCTTCGGGACGCCTTGCAGGACAGCGAGGCGTTTCAGCAGATCGCCGCCTCTCCGCCGTTCGTCGAGGGGCCGAACGCGACCGAGTGCCTGTGCGGCGCGGGGCAAGTGGCTCCCCACGGCGGCATCGTCGGCCGCGACGCCGGCAATGCACGGGCGGCGCTGGGCACGGTACGGCTGAAGCGGCGCGGCGTCTATCAGCTGCCGTCCGGCGCCACGCCGCGGCGACGTCAGAAACCAGCGTCGCCGCGGACCGCCAACCTGCCGGCGGTCAAGACATTCGACGAGATCGTCGGCTACTCGTCCGGGGTTGTCGGCAACCAGATCAAAGACGCCCTCACTCCCGGCGAGCTGTGCGACGTGGTCGAGCGGTACGCCGACCTGCTCACCATACGAGTAAGTGAATACTCTGCCTATATCAGCGAGTGCATCGCCGAGGTCGTGCTGTCGGCGAAGGACGGGTCCGGCGGCCGGTCGTTCATCGGCATGTACGCGCTGGGGTCGGAAGAAGAAGTGATGCAGGAGTGCCGTTCGCGTCTGGGCGACGTGGGGCGCGACGAACTGGCGAAGTTCGCCCGCGAGCAGGGGTACGTCGGCCGCTGGCAGATGGGGTTCACCAGCAACGGCAGCGGAGGAGGTGGGACCGAGATCCGGCCGGATCTGCTGTACACCTGGCTCCGCGGCCGCGGCGAACTGATCGGCTACCCGTTCCCGATCGAGACGCCGCCCGCCGCGCCCCCCGCTGCCCCGCCCCCGGTGGACGACATGGTGCGCTTCACCTGTGGCCGATGTAAAAAGGTGCTAAAAGCCAGTCCGCAGCACGCCGGCAAGCGCGGCCGCTGCCCGAAGTGCCAGACTGAGTTCGTCGTTCCCCACTGACGCGAGGTGCCATCGATGACCGCTCCCCGATGTTCCGCCTGCGCCCGCACGCTGACCGGCGACCTGTTGCTGCCCCGCGAGGGGCAGGTGATGGTTATCGCCGGTGGTGGGATTCCCTTTCTGTACAACGGCGTCGTCTGCAAGGGGTGCGGACGGGTCGAATGCACCGATTGCCAGAAACAACGCGGGCAGATGGGCGACACCCCCTGCCGCTGGTGCGGTGATCGCGTGATGCCGGCGTTCGACAACAACGTCGCGATGTACCATAGCAAGGCCACGACACCTTTCGCCGCCGCCGCCCCGTCGGAACGCCACCCGTGGCCGCGGTGGAGCGACCTGTTCTGCGCCCCGTTGCGGCTGATCGTGCTCCTGTTCTTCCTGTGGGTGGTGGTGTTCACCGTCGGCATGGCGACGTTCGGGGTGTATGCGCTGCTGGTGAAAGAGTCCTACGGCCCGCTCGCCGGAGAGGACGACTCCGTCTACTGGATTGCGTCGACGTTCGGCCAGCACGTCCGGCCCTACATCGCCTACGCTTGCTGGGCGGTCGGCCTGGTGACGCTGTTCATCCTGACACTCGGGATGGACGGGTTCTGGCGGATGATGAATGCCATGATGATGACCAAACCGGATGACCCGTCGCTGAACCCGTCGCGGCTGGAGGTCGGGTTCCATCGCCTGCTCACCGCCGCCGGTTGTATCGCCCTGGTGACCCTGCCGATCCTCGTGTCGTTCACCGAGGGAGCGGATCGCCCGCCGACCGTGGTTTGCACGCTGAGCAAGGAGGGGCTGTACCTGCGCGGCGCCGAGGTGATTCCCGGCGAGATGCCGAAGCCGAGCACCAGCGGCGGCAGCGGCGACTCTGCGAAAACAACCACGTCACAGGCCGCAGCCCCCGGCGCGCCGGAAGTGCCCCCCAAACCGATGCCGGTGCAGCCCGAACAGCTTCACGAAGGCAAGCTCGGCGAGAAGGTGGAGCGCACGGTCGCGTGGAAGGACGTCACGTCGGTCTGGTTCACAGGGTTCAAGGGCGGCGAAACCATCCTGCACTGGACTAACGCCGCCGGCCGCGAGGACTGGCTCGCCCTGCCCGCGCATGTGCAGTTCACCACCGACGGCGTTTCACCGGCGGGCTGGTCCGACGCCGTCGAGCGCTTTGCGCCCCACGTCCTGCTGCTCGACCGCGACCCGCACCAGACGCGGCTGCTCTGGCCGGTGCTGGACGCCGCCACGGTCCGCCGAGAACTGGAGGGCCGGCTCAAGCCGTGGAACTTCCGCGGCGTTACCGTGCGGGGGAAGGTGCGGCAAGTGAAGCTCGAACTGGAATCGTGGCACAAGGCGGAGGAGTGGCGGAAGGTCAACGTGGTCCTCGGTGGAGACGCGGACGCTGTCCGTTGCACCTTCGGCGCAGGGTACATCCCCGAGGGAGATCGGAAGAAGGAGAACGCCCGCCTCGACCGCGCCGCCACGCTGCCGAAAGGACAGGAGGTCGTCATCCGCGGCACCGTGTTCATCCGCGATCGCGACCCCATCGGCCTGACCGACTGTCAGCTCCTCGACGCACCCGGCGAGGGGAACCCGTGAATCGGCCGAAGCACATTTCAGGGAGTTAAGCAATGTCTGATGCGATCCATTTCCGCTGTCCGCACTGCGAGGCGAAGTTCAAGGTGACGGCGCAGCACGCCGGCCGGCAGTTCGACTGCCCGAAGTGCCGTAACAGCGTCACCGTCCCCAAACCTGCCGCCGCGGCGCCGCCGGTCGGTGGCGCGGCGGAGTGGGACGAACTGGTCGCGTACCTGCGGTCGGGCAAGCCGGCTGACATCAGCAAGATCGGCGATGCCGACGTTGTCGCCAACGTGACGCGCTACTACGAGACGGTGGCGACCGACCCGAGCTGTCCGAAACTCTCATACTACCTGCTGACGGCGAACGATCCGACCGCCCCGGCACCGCTGCTGGTGGTGAAAGCGGGGGAGCGAGCGGAGTACGACCGCGCCTGGAACTTCGACTACATGCCGCTCCTGAACCGCGCTCCACCCGGGGTTCACCTGGGACGACCTGTACCGCAACAGCGCCGGCACCATCTCCAACCACAGCAAGCCGGGTTGCAGCCTCGACTCCACCGCTCCGTTCGATCGGCTGGCGAAGAACATTGCCGATCGTAAATATCGCCTGGAAAGAGTGCTGCGGCCGGCCCAGGGCGCCGCCCCTGCTCCGGCGCCGAAGCCGCCGGCCCGCCGCTGGTCGCCTGACGAGGCGGTCGGCGAGCTGGTGCGCCTGATCGGCGGTGACGCCGGCTTCGGCAACAAGGAGGCGATCTGTGCGATCGGCGAATCGCTCGACGAGCAGGGCGGAATCGAGCTGATGCGCAAGGTGTACTACCAGGTGCGCGGCCGCGGCGTGTACTTCAGCCAGGACATCTGGGACGGCGTCGGAGATTGGCGGTCATGACCCCCTCGCGCCCGCCGGCCGACTGGCAGCTGCCCCCCGGTGTCAACCGCGGGCTGTGGGACTACCTGCACAACGCCGATCTGGCAAGTGGCTACGACGCCGGGCTGGTCGGCTCGTCGCTGTTCACGGTTGACCAGGCGTTCGTTCAGGAACACCTGCCGGGGCCGGCGCGGCTGATCGACCTCGGCTGCGGCACCGGGCGGCTGCTGGTCACGCTGGCCCGGCGAGGGTGGCGCACGCTCGGCGTCGACCTGTCGCCCGAAATGCTGCGTGTCGCCCGCGCCAATGCCGACGCCGCCGGGGTGACGGTCGATCTGCTGCAGGCCAACCTCGTCGAGCTGACGCCCTCGCCGATAACAGCTTCGACCACGCCGCCTGCCTGTTCAGCACGCTTGGCATGGTGACGGGGCGGCATCGGCGGCGAGTGCTGCGCACGCCTATCGCCTGGTGCGGCGCGGCGGGCGGTTTGTGCTGCACGTTCACAACCGCTGGTTTCACCTGCGCGACCGCGGCGGACGTCGCTGGCTGCTGGCCGACACGTTCCGCCGGCTGCGACGAAACCCGGCCGCCGGCGACCGGACGATGCCGGTGCATCAGGGTGTGGCCGGGCTGACGCTGCACCTGTTCGGCCGCGGCGAGGCGGAGCGCCTGCTGCGCGAGGCGGGGTTTCGCGTCGTCCACACCCGGCCGGTCAGCCTGCGCCCCGACGGGCGCGTGCCGTGGCCGTGGCTGTTCGGCGGACTGCGGGCGTATGGCTTTCTGCTGGTCGGCGAGAAGCCGATCGGGTGAGCGAGTATGCCGTTACTTGCTGCTCCAGAGGAAGCGCCGCCAGCCGAGCGGGCTGAGCCATTCGGCGGCGACGGTGCGCGGCGCGTGCTCGGCGGCCAGCCGGCGGAGGTCGGCGTGCAGCCGGGTGCCGCTCACCTGCTCGGGCGTGTACTCGGCCAGCACCTCGGCCACGCCGCTGTTCTCGTCGCCCGCCAGCAGGACGATCCGCCGCGGCACCCGTTCGGACGAGGACGGACTGGTCATGTCTTGACGCTCTTGCGATCGAGGACCTGACGCAGCCGGTCGCGCGCCTCGACGAGCCGCTCCGGCGGGTCCGGCCACTGCTGCAGGATCACCCGTCCGTCGAACTTCCGCCGCGCCAGCCGGTCGAACAGCCCGGCGATCCGCCGCGTCCCCGCCTCCGAGCCGTCCGCCAGCACCACCTGATGACTGTCGCTCCGCCCGTCGTTCTCATGCAGGTGGACGTGGATGATGGGCACCACCGGGTCAAGCTGGTCGACGTAGGCCAGGTAATTGCCGCGGGTGCCGGGGAACAGGTTGGCATGGCCGACGTCGAGGCACATGCCGACACCGGCCCGCGGCAGCAGGGCGAACAGCCGGTTGAAGTCGTCCGGGGCCGCCGCCGGGAGGTTCTCCAGCGCCAGCCGGATTCCGGCCGCCGAGCAGCGGTCGAGCAGCGGCACCACCGAGCGGGCGAAGTCGTCGACCCGGTCGAGCTGGTTGAAGTGCAGGTTGATCAGGTCGGCGCCGAGGTCAACCGCCAGGTGCAGGGTGTCCTCCAGCTCGCCGTTCGTCTCCGGCCGGAACAGGTCGACCACCAGCGGGGCGTGAATCGACAAGCGGATGCCGGCGTCGCGGGCGCGGTTGCGGAGGTTGATCCGATCGGTCTGCGACAGGTCGCCCGCCACCCAGCCGGTGCCGTCCGAACGCCAGTCGGGAAACCACTCGAACGCATCGAAGCCGTGCTTGACGGCGAAGTCGAACGGGCTGGTCAGCGGCCGCGCGGTGAACGCGGTCTGGATGCCGATGCGGACGGTCATGGGGCGGACTCCTCGGCGAGAGGGGAGGGGGGAGGGTGTTCCTCCTCACCTTCCCCGCCCCGCAGTTCGTCGGCGAAGGCATCGCGGATTTGCCGGAGGGTGGCCGGCGCCGCGCCGGGGTCGTCCTCGTGCAGAGCGCGGGCGACGTACCGGGCCAGGTCCGCCAGCACCGCGCCCCAGGTGGCCGGCTCCTCGAACACGTTGGGGTGCAGCGAGCACTGCAGCGTGTCGTCGATCAGCCAGGCGCGGAGCAACTCCCGCGCCTCGGTGGCGGCGCCGGCGTCGGGCGGAACGGGTAACTCGGTCATGACGACTCCGCACGGGGACGGACCAGGGATGTCACGGGGCGGCGCCCGCCTCGGCCAGCTGTTCGAGCAACGCCGCCGACGCCTCGCGGACACCCTTGCACTTCGGATACTTACTGCAGCCGAGGAACCAGCCCTTGCGTCCCTGGCGCAGCTTCATCGCCGCGCCGCACTCCGGGCACGTCTCGGTCACCTCGACCGCCGGCACCGCCTTCTTCGGCGGCGGGGCGGGCAGGTTCAGCTTCTCGCGCATCTCCGCGGTGATGGTCTTGTAGCTGCGACACTTCGGATAGGCGGCGCAGCCCAGGAACGGCCCACGCGGACCGCGCCGCACGGCCATCGGCCCGCCGCACTTCTCGCACTTGACGTCGATCGTCGGCGTCTCGATCGGCTTGCCGTTGGCGTCGACGTCCTTGGCGTTGCGGCACTCCGGGTAGCCGGTGCAGGCCAGGAACGGCCCGCGCCGGCCCTCGCGGAGGATCATCGGCCGGTTGCACTTCTCACAGGTGTACTCTGTCGGCTTGACGCGGGCGATCGGCTGACCGTCGTCGCCGATCTCCATCGTGATCTTGCACTCCGGGTAGCCAGAACAGCCGAGGAACGGCCCGCTGCGGCCCTTGCGCTGCAGCATGTGCTTACCGCAGCTGGGGCACAGGTGCTCGGTGACGACCGGCTCCTCGCGCGGCTCCTCGCCCTCGCCCGGCTGGATGTACTTGCACGGGTTTTCCTTGTCGGCGAACCCGGAGCAGCCGACGAACCAGCGCTTCGTCTTCTTGCTGTACTTGCGCATCAGCGGCCGGCCGCACTGCGGACACTTCTCGCCGGTCTCCTGGCCGCGCTGGCCAGGCATGCTCGTCTCGGCCTTGGTCAGCGCCTCGGAGAACGGCCCCCAGAACTCGTCCAGCACCGCCCGGTACGCCCGCTTGGACGACTCGATGTCGTCCAGCTCCTCCTCCATGTGCGAGGTGAATTTCAGATCCATCACCCGCGGGAAGTGCTCGACCAGCAGGTCGGTCACCAGCTTGCCGATCTCGGTGGCGTAGAACCGCCGGTCGCGGACCTCGATGTAGTGCCGCTCCTTGGACGTGATCTTGCTGATGATGGTGGCGTAGGTACTCGGCCGGCCGATCCCCTGTTCCTCCAGCGCCTTGACCAGCGACCCTTCGTTGTAGCGGGGCGGCGGCTTGGTGAAGTGCTGGCTGGCGACCAGGTCGAGCCGGTCCTGCGCCTGGCCGACGTGCAGCGGCGGGATCTCCGCCTCTTCGCGCTTGCCGGCGGGGGCGAGCACGCGGCGATAGCCGTCGAACTTGAGGATGCGCCCCTGGGCGCGGAACAGCCCCTTCGGCCCGCCCTCGGCCGGCGTCGCCTCCACCTCGACGGTGGTGACGGCGAACACCGCCGGCGTCATCTGGCAGGCGACGAAGCGCTGGTAGATGAGCGTGTACAGCCGCAGCTGATCGCCCGCCAGTCCGAGCCGCGCCGCTCGTTCGGGGGTGTAACTCAGGTCGGTCGGTCGGATCGCCTCGTGCGCCTCCTGGGCCGACTTGCCGGAAGCGTAGAAGTTCGGCTTGTCCGGCAAGTATGCCTGGCCGAACAGGTCCTGAATATGACTGCGAACGGCCGACAACGCCTCCGCGGAGATGCGGGTGCTGTCGGTACGCATGTAGGTGATGAGCGCGACCGACCCGTCGGCACCGAGGTCGACGCCCTCGTACAGCCGTTGCGCCACCTGCATGGTCCGCTGGGCGGTGAAGTGCAGCCGGGTGTGCGCCTGCTGCTGCAGGCTGCTGGTGGTGAACGGCGGCGGCGGCCGATCGTTGCGGTCCTTCTGTTCGAGCTTGGTGACGACGTAGCGCGCGGTGTCCATCGCCCGCGCGATCGCCAGGGCATCGGTCTCGTTGGCGGCGTCGAACTTCGCCCCGGCGTACTCGGCCAGCTCGGCCATGTAAGTGCCGTCAGGCGCCTCAGCCTTCGGCTTCTTCTTCAGCTTGGCGTCGCCCTCGGCCTCCGCCTCCGGTTCGCTGCCGGCTGCCGGCTTCTCGGCGCGGACGACCGACAACTCCTTGCGCGCCAGCGCCACCAGCCCGGTCGGGGCGAGCAGCGCGGTCAGCTTCCAGAACTCTTCGGGCCGGAACGCCTCGATCTCGCGCTCGCGGTCGACCACCAGCCGCAGCGCCACCGACTGCACCCGGCCGGCGCTGGAACCGCGCGCCACCTTCTTGCCGAGCAGGTTGCTGAGCGGGTAGCCGACGACGCGGTCGAGCATCCGCCGCGCCTCCTGGGCGCGGACGCGGTCCATGTTGATCTTGCCCGGATGCGCCAGCGCATTCTGGACGACCGAGCGGGTGATCTCGTTGAAGGTGACGCGGTAGGTGCGGGCGTCGTCCAGCCCGAGCGCCTCCTCGATGTGCCAGGCGATCGCCTCACCCTCGCGATCGGGGTCGGTCGCCAGGTAGACGCGGTTCGACTTGGCCGCCTCGCGCTTCAGCTCGGCCAGGATGTCCTTGGCGGTGCGGCGACCCTTCGACTTCCCTTCCTCGCGGTCGACGATGACGTAGGTCGGCTTCCAGCCGGCGGGGATATCGACGCCGGCCACCTGCTCGCCCTTCTTCCGTCGCCGCGGCAGGTCGCGGACGTGGCCGTAGCTGGCGAGCACCCGGTAGTTGCCGCCCAGGTACTTGCTAATGGTCTTCGCCTTGGACGGCGACTCGACGATCACCAGGTCGGGCTTGCCAGCGCCGCCAGCGGTGCGGCGAGGGCGAGCCGACAGCCCCGCCTCGGCGTCTCCGTTGCCGGCGGCCGATGTCCGCGTCGTGCGGCGAGGGGTGGCGGGGGCGTCCCCGGCGTCGGCCGGTTGCTTCTTGCGTGGTGCCACTGCGTGCGATCTCCAGGTTGACGCGGGAACGAGAAAGGGGGAAATGAACGGCCTGCGGACGACGGCCCGCGGCGTCCGCAGGCGATGTTTCCCTGTCCTCGGTTGCCGTTGTGTTGTCGGGGGGACTCGCTACAATCAGCACTTTGAGCGAAGTCCGCACCTCACCCATATTACAAGTGTGCGGCGGGTGTCAAGCCCCGCAGCGGGCTCGGTCGTCAAGGCGGTCGCTGTAACCGAGGATTGGTAATGGCCTTCAACCCGTTCACGTGGTTCCGCAAGCACCAGAAGGTTATGTTTGCCGGACTCACCATCCTGGTCATGTTCGTGTTCATCGGCCAGTTCGGCCGCGGGGACATCTTCGAGCGTGCCCTGTACTGGTTCGGGGCCGGTCGCGCCGGCGGGCCGGTGGTCACCAAGTTGTTCGGCAAGGGCGTCCACTCCCGCGAGCTGGACCTGCTCGGCCGCCAGCGCAAGCTCGCCAGCGACTACCTGCACCAGATTGCCCTCACCAAACACCCCGACGTCATCAACAAGTTTCTGAATGACGAGCTGAAGGCCACCACCAGCAGCGACAATCCCCTGGCCGGCCTTCGCGAGATCTGCATGGATTACAACGAGGTCCGCAAGGCCTTCGTCTTCTATGCCCAGTCCGCTCAGCTCACTCCGGAGATGCGTTACGCCCTGTTCCAGCAGATCCGCGATCGGATGGAGAGCGGGCTGCGGAAACTCCGCGATATCGCCCTCCGTCCGGAAGTCATGAAAGACCCGGCGCGGCTGACCCTGCTGCAAAACGTCGCCACCGTGCTGGGTTTTCAGGCCTGGCTGTGTACCCCACAGGCGACGCCGCAGATGTACTTCGGCGGCACCATCCAGAACCAGGACCTGCTCGACTTCAAGGTGTGGCAGCACCACGCCGACCGGCTCGGCATCAAGCTGACCGAGGACGACGTACTCCGCGAGCTGACCGTCGAGGCGGCCGGCGCCAAACTCTTCGCCAAGGACAACGTGCGGTTCGAGCAGCAGAAGGAGATCGACACCTTCCTGCGCGGGAACCGCGACAACGCCAACCTGACTGGGCGCGACCTGCTCAACGCGCTGCGCGAGGAGTTCCGTGTGGTGTTCACCTACGGCATCCTGATCGGCCAGGAGCCAGGCGTCCGCCTCTACCGCAGCATTCTCGGTGCCAATACCACCCCGGTCTACGGCACCCCCGATCAGTTCTACAACTTCGTCCGCGAGCAGCGTACCGCCCTGAAGGTCGATCTGCTGACGGTCCCGGTCGACAACTACCTGGACCGGGTGAAGGAGATGCCGTCGGAGGCGGAGCTGCGCCAGCTGTACGAGCGACGCAAGGACGTCGAGCCGAACGCCACCGCCCGCGAGCCAGGCTTCAAGGAGCCGCGGCGGATTCGCGTCCAGTACGTCGTCGGCAGCCCGGAGGACGCCTTCTATCGCGAGGCCGCCGAGAAGCAGGTGAAGCAGATCGAGCGGCTGTCCGAGCCGAAGGTGCGTGTCGGCACCGTGCTCGCCACCCTCACCGCCCCGGTACTCGGCCGCCTGCTCGCCGCCTATGACCCGATCCAGGCGGAATTCGAGAAGGTGCGCGAGAACGACTATCCGTGGTTCACCAGCAGCCGCGACAACTTCCGCGTGCAGGAGGAGCGGCAGCGGCGGGTCCACCTGACCAGCCTGCTCAACCCGGTCGTCGCCGCCGCCACGCAGGCCTCGCTCGCCGGCGGCAACGCCCTGACCGGCCTGCTGAGCGCCGCCACCACCGCCGTCGGCCAGGAGGTTCGCACCAGCCTGCAATTCAACGCCGGCATGCTGCTCGCCCAGGCGCAGCCGAGTCAGCTTTTCGGCGCCGCCGCCCTCGCCGTCAAGACGATGCCCGATCCGGTGTCGCGCGAGCTGGTCGCCTCGGACCTGGTCGCCGGGTTGCGAACGCAGATCGCCCAGAAGGTGCTGGACGACAACCTGCAGACCATTCGCACCGAACTGGCGAAGCTCAAGAACCAGCCGAGCAAGGCTGCTGAGTACGTCGCCGGTGCGGTGAAGGAGTATCACCTTACTCAGCACCAGATGCCGGCGGCTCGGACGCGCGAGACGCTGGTTGAGGAGGTCAAGAAGAAGGCGGCGCCAGCGCTGGCGGCGCTGCGTGAGGCGATGGGTCAGCGCGACGGCCAGGACCGCCCGGCCAACTTCGTCGACCAGCTGTTCCAGGGCAGCGCCGCCTACGAGGCGCAGCAGGTGACCGCCACCCGCCCGCGTCGCGAGGAGCTGCTCTACTGGCGGTCCGAGGACCTGCCGGCCCGGTTGCGCGACTACGCCGACATCCGCGACGAAGTGGCGAAGGCGTGGCGGCTGGCGGCGGCCCGTCGGCTGGCCCGCCACGAGGCCGAGCGGCTGGAGACCGAGATCAACAACAAGAAGCTCAACGCCGCCGATGCTGTCCGCCTGCTCCGCGAGCAGAAACAGGGGCCGCTGTTCGAGCTGGACAACGTCGCCCAGCTGCTGCCGCCGAAGGAAGTGCTGCCGGGTCGGCAGACCGAGTACCAGGCGTACCAGCTGCCGGAGGATCGGTTCGACCAGTTCGCGTATCCGCCGGCCGACCTGGCGAAGCGGCTGCTGGAGATGAAGCGGACCGGCGAGGCGACCGTGATCGCCGACCAGGCCGCCCGCAACTACTACGTCGCCGTGCTGCGCGAGCGGAACGAGCCAAACATCGCCGATTTCCGCAGCATCTACGGCAGCACCCCGGAGCGCGACACGCTGTACAGCCTGTTCCTCGCCGAGCGCCGGCAGGACTTCGGCCAGGGTGATGGATCAGCTCCGCCGTGAGGCGGGCGAGATCGACAAGGACGGCCGGTTCAAGCTGTCGAGGAGGTCCGCGCGCAGCGCCACCGACGCCGAGTAAACAGTTACTCAGAAGCCCTCGGCCGGTGGATCGATCCCCCGGCCGGGGGCGTTGCTCGCGCGAGGCCGCGAGCAGCACAACCGCAGTGAACACCCACCGCATGCCGCACCGATGACTTTGGGTGGCACGCTCGGAGCGCAGCGACGGGCGTGGATAGGCTCACGGTCACCCCGCTCACGCCCTTCGCCGCCTCAGGGCGTGCCACCCAGCAGTGCACCCCAATGCGTCGTGGTTTGGGTGGCACGCTCGGAGCAGCGACGAGCGTGGATGCTCACCTTCTCCCCGCTCACGCCCTTCGCAGAGCCTCGGGGCGTGCCACCCGAACGACGCCCCGGAGGGCATTGCCGGGTGGCACGCGCTCGGAGCACGCTGACGCAGGCGTAGGCTGTTCGCCAGCAGCCGAACGCTCAACCTGACCCGGCGTTACCGCGTCCACGGCGGCGGTTGGCGGGCGAAGGCAGTCAGGCCGGCGCGGCACTCGTCAGGTCGGCGCGGGGCGGCCGTGCCTTCAGCACGCCTCCCTCGATCGACAGCGCCGCCTCTGACGGTTGACCGAGCAGCTCCTTCGTCCGTGCGATCGCCTGCGGACGGCGCCAACGTGCCCCCGCCCACTCCAGCGCTCGCGGAAGGACCTGGTCGGTCGGGACGACGGCGTTGGAGAACCCGACCCGCTGGGCCTCGGCGGCGTCGATCAGCTCGCCGGTGAGCAGCAGGTAGCGCGCGACCCGTTCGCCCAGGCGTGCGTAGCAGGTGCGGCGCAGCCATCGCCGCCACGGTGCGGCGACTTCGAGATGGCCAGGCTTCGCTCCCGACGCGGCGACGGCCAGGTCGCACACCGGCGCAGGCCCGCTCCGCCGCCACCGCCGCCCCCGTTCACCGCGGCGATGGTCGGCCTGGGCAGGCGGTAAACGCGGCAGCTGAAGCTGCGGCAGGTCGACGTCCTGCCGGTCGGCGTCGCTTCGGGGCTGGCGACCAGCTCTTCCAGCTCGGCGAGGTCGACGCCGGCACAGAAGGCCGGGCCGGCCCCGATGATGATCACCACGCAGCGCACCCTCGTCCGCCGCCGCACGAACGACCGCGGCGTCGATCGCGGCGATTAGCGCTTGTCCAGCGCGTTGCGGCGGTCGGGCCGGTTCGGCGTCAGGACCGCGGTCCGGTCGCGGACCTCGTACAGCACCAGTTCGCTCGCGGACTCCCCGAATCCCGGCGCATCGCCTCGACGTTTGCCGGCCGCGGGACGGCCAGGCGGAGCAGGGCGAGCCAGCGTCTTGCCCTGGTTGTCGGTGCAGCGACAGCTCGCACCGCCGGCCAGCACGTCGTAGAGCACGAAGTTGAACGCCAGCAGGTTGGCCGCCATATACCGCTCGACGCGGCGGACGCCGAGGGGGCGAAGGTGTCGGCCACCACGTCGGCGGTCAGGTGGTCGCGGAGCCAATCGTAGCCGGCGGCGGTCGTGGGCGATCACGACGTTGGCGTGATTGCCCTTGTCGCCACTTTCCTTGACGCCCAGGTCCGCCAGCCGCGGGATCGCTCGGCCATCGGTCGCCTCTCACCATAGCGGGGGCCGATGCCGCGGCAAAGCGGGCGAGGCGGTCCGAGCGCTCGCGCTGGACGCTTCCTCGCGCGGTAACGCCGGCCTTTGGATAAAGATCACGGTGAGTAGCCGACCGGCGAGCCGGGACCGAGGGTGATCGGACGGTTCCACGACCCCGGTTCGACGATCAGGCGGGGGCACAAGCTGCACGACGGTCGCGGCGGCGGAACAGGTTGTCGACGGCGGGGCGGCGGTCGGCGACGCCCACGAGTCGCTCGCTGGCGGGACGGAGCGAGTCATCCCATCCTCGGCCGGGGCCACGCCGCGGACGACCGGCCACCAGGCGCTGAAGCACCGGCATCGCCGGCGGCAATGTCTGCCGCACCACCACCCGGTTCATCGCCGTGCCGTCCGCCACCGGACGGGTATTGCCGGCGCTGGCGAGGGTGGTCGGCGGGCGGCGGTTCTCGCGCAGGTGCTGCATCCACGCCTGTTCCAGCTCGTCGACGGTGCGATAGCCGTAGTGCGTGGCGACGGCAGTATCCCACCCCTGACGCATGCCGTCGGCAAGGAAGTTGAGGAAGTGGCCGCGACTGCTCTTGCTCACCAGGAAGTTCGTCACCGAGTACCCCTCGGCGTAGAGCACCATCACGTCGCGGGGGTACTGAGTAAGGGTAAACAGCCGGCGCAAGGGGATGGCGCGACCGGGGGTGTTGAGGATCTGCCGCACCAGCGTGTCATGCCGGCTGCGCTCCTGTTCGTCTTCCGACAGCACGCTGCCGCCCTCGTCCGCCCAGCGCGGGACAGGGCAGCGGAAGTGATGGGCGAGCACGGTGTGCGTGACCTCGTGGGGCAACACGCTGGCGACCAGGCGGTCGAGGGTGCCCTCGATGTTCATGTCGATGCTGAGGATGCGGCCGCGATCGAAGGCGAACGAGGTGGCGCCGCCGGAGCCGTTGTAGGTCACCGTCACCTTGAGCGGGCACGGCTGACCCCAGTTCGGCATCTCCTTGCCGAGCCACTGCAGCGCCTTGTCGCGGCGATAGTATTCGGCCCACTCGCCAATGCGCTGAGCGATTTGCGGGGTCGACGCCTCGACGACGAAGTTGGTCGTGCGGAATTGCGCTCCCAGCGAGGCCAGTGCCCCCAGCAGCACGACGGCCACCCAGCGGCGTGCGACCATGCGTCGGCTCTCCTCGGTTCCGGTTGACGTTGGGAAGGACGCAGCTTCATGGAGATGTACCTGTCGCAACTCTAACCGCAAAAGTTGAGCCAGGCTCGTCGCGGCGGCGGAGATTTTCCGCCGGACGTTCCGTAATGAGCGCCGACGCAGCATGTTGCGTCCTGCGCAGGATGCGCCGCCACGCCGCAGCGGTTCGCCAGAGCGTGTAAAAGCTACAGGTCAAAAGGACAACCCAACCGGAATCTTTCACCAGCGGTCGCAGCGCCGCCGTGGCCCACGCCATCCTCATCGGCCGGGAGTGCCGGCGTGGTCGATCGCTCCCCCATCGCTTTGCCTTGCCCAGCCCGCCCAGCCTCGCGCCATCAGGCACAGCCGGTGTGTCGGATACGACAGGACGGTTCGGATCAGAACAGCCCGTGGAGCGGACCACCGGCGGCAGCTGCGTCGACGCGCCGGCTCACGGTCGGATCTTTCGAGCAGCGGCGGGGCGTGGTGCGCCTTGGCCCGCGCGTCGATCACCACCGGCCCGGTGCAGCCGAAACGCTTCTGCCGGAGCGTCGCCCCCACCCCGTACAGGTCGACCGGGTCGACCGCGTAAACGCCACCCACAGCCAGCGGTCGAAGCCGTCGCCGCGAACTCGCTGTCGTCGACGAGCAGGATCAGCGGTAGTCCGGCCAGGCGTCCGCAGGGCCGTCGCCGGCGCAGAACCGGCGAAGGTCGGGGTGAACGTCGTCGGCCGAGCGCAGCGGTGCGGTGATGGTGACGGCGAGGACGCCCGGCTGGCACAGCCGCGGGTCGCAGAACCCGTCGGGTGAACGCAGCGCCGCCGGCAGTGTCGTGGCGAGCGTGCGCCGCTCGGCCCGGCGGCGGCGACGATCGAGCTTCGACCCTCGTTCAGCCCGGTGCCGGAGTAATCGAGGGTGTCGATCGTCGTGCGCGTCTGAAAGTGCACGTCGGGTCGTCCGTTCGAGAAGCGAGTAAAAACGCCGCAACGTCGTACGAATATCGAGATCAGGGGCGTCCTCAAGGGCGACGATAAGCAACACCTTGGCGCCGACAGCTGTCCCTGACCAGAATGGCGTTGGCAGTGGTGAGCAGTTCCTGCGGCCATGCTCGCGGGCGTAGGGCACGTGCTGCTCGGAGCCGACCGCCAGCAGCAGCGGATGCACGCCGGCGGCGTCGACCGCGTGGACCGCCTTGACGCTGGTGACCGTCGGGACACGGGACCGGGTCAGTTCGTGGATGGCGCGCCGAAGCTGGTGTCCTCCTGCGGCGGGCGGCCGACGACGGTGAACGGCCAGATGGCGTCGGGCCGGTGGTAGACGGCGTGGACCCGCAGCACCGGAAAGTCGTGCGTCAGGCTGTAGTAGCCCAGGTGATCGCCAAACGGCCCTTCCGCTGCCGCTCCGGCATGACGGTGCCGACGATGCAGAAATCAGCCTCGGCGGGCATGGGCAGGAACGCTGATGCGCCCGCGGCCGGCGGTCGCACCAGTCGCACCCGCCCGCCGAGTACCCCGGCGAACGCCAACTCGGGCAACCCCTCGGGCAGCGGTGACGACGGCGGCCAGCGTCGTGCTGCTGGCGGTCCGCCGACGAACATTGACGCGGAATGGCACTCCTTCCGCAGCGCCGCGGCATGATGCACGCCGATGCCGCGGTGAATCTGGTAGTGCAGCCCGACTTCGCGATCGGTCTCGTAGCGATTGCCGCTCAGCTGCACCCGGTACATGCCCAGGTTAGCGTGTCGCCAGCCGCCGATCGGCGTCCTCGCTGTAGACCTGTGGCAGTGTGACGAACGCCCCGCCGTCGCGCGGCTCGTTAACACCAGCTGAGGCAGCTGTCGCACCGACGTTGTGTGCGCCAGGATCGGCCCGCGGCGGACGAACGTCGGCAGCCCATGCAGCGCCGCCAATGGCGTGCCGAGATACCGCCACGGCCGGCGCCCGGCGCCGCGCCGGGCCGACCTTCAGCTCGACCAGCTTGCGGACGGCATCGAGGGTATCCCGGAACAGAAACCGTGGGTGCGTCTGCGTGCCGAACAGGTTGCTCACCATCGGGAAGGCACACCCTTTCACCCGCGTGAACAGCACCGCCGGCCCCTTCGCCTGATACACGCGGCGGTGAATCTCCGCCATTTCCAGATGCGGGTCGATTTCCGCATCGATGGCACCAGCGTCATGTCGCCAGTCGTCGACGCACCTGGAGACGGTGATGGCCCCATCGTCCTCCGCTCTGCCCACTTTTCTTTGTGATCTTCTTTGTGCTCTTTGCACTTTGTGGCCCCTTCTCACCATTGTAGTCAAACGCTGCCTGCGCTAGAGTGAATCGGGAGGCAGGTTGGGCGGAACAGGGAGATGGGGACGTGCCGAAACGCAACCGCGAGCGGATTCGTCACTGGCTGGCGGGTATCACCTTCGCCCTCGGGCTGGCGATCGCCGCCGGCGCGCTGTACTGGCAGTTTGGGCGCGAGCAGCCGACGCTGCCGCTGCGCTATGGCGACCTGGTGCAGTCGCTCCGCAGCAGCCGGGCGAGTGGGCGGGTGAGCTTCCAGAAGGTGAACGTCGGGCCGGGCGACATTCGCGGCATGAGCCGCTACCACCGATCGAGGTCGACGCCGGACCGGGCGACGACCGACACCCAGACCGTCCCGTTCCGCACCCTGCGACTGGGGTTCGAACGCGCATCAGAGCTGTATTCCTGCTCCGCGACTCGGTCGGGCGCCAGTTACCAGGGGGCGGAGGACCAGACGACCTCGCGCATGATGCTCAACGGGCTGATGTCGATGCTGATGCCTTGCCTGGCCGGGTTGGCTATCCTGCTCGGCCTATGCTGGAGCAACTGGCGGCGCCTCGCCGTTCAACTTCGGCCGCAGCAAGGCCCGCCTGTACGCCTTGAAGGAGGGCGAGGTCACTCGCGACGTGGCCGGCATCGATCGAGGCGGTGGCCGAACTGGCCGCGAGGTGGTCGACTTCCTCAGCCATCCGGAGAAGTACCAGTCGCTCGGCGGGCGAATCCCCAAGGGCGTGTTGCTGGTCGACCGCCGGGGACGGGTAAGACGCGCTCGCTCGGGCAGTCGCCGGCGACGGGAGTGCCGTTCTTCAGCCTGTCCGGCCTCGACTTCGTCGAGATGTTCGTCGGCTGCCGGGCGCTGCCATGTCCGCGACCCAGCCCGCGCCCAGGCGGAGCAAGTCGCCCTGCATCGTGTTCATCGACGAACTGGACGCGCTGGGCAAGACGGCCCGCCGCCGCCATCGGCGGGCACGACGAGCCGCGAGCAAACGCTCAACCAGCTGCTCGTCGAGATGGACGCGAGCCTTCCTTGCCGCCAACCACGGCGTCATCCTGATGGCCGCCACCAACCGGCCGGAAACGCTCGACCCGCTGCTGCGGCCTGGCCGGTTCGACCGCACGGTGGTGGTCGATCAGCCGGACATCAACGGCCGCGAGGCGATCCTCAAGGTCCACATCCGCAACGTGAAGATGGGGCCGAACGTCGGACCTGCGCCGGGTCGCCAGCCTGACCTCGGCGGCATGGGCGCCGACCTGGCCAACCTGGCAAACGAGGCGGCGCTGATGGCCGCGCGTTCGGCAAGGACCACGTCGACATGCCCGACTTCGAGGAGGCGGTCGGTCGTGCGCTGCCGTCGGCCGGCTGCAAAAGCCGGATCATGCACCCTGATGAGAAGCGCGTGGCGTACCACGAGGCCGGCCACGCCCTCGTCTCCTGCCTGCTGCCCAACACGCACCCGGTCCACAAGATCTCCATCATCCCCCGCGGCGTCGGTGCCCTGGGCTACGTCCTCAGCCGGCCCGAGGAGGACCGTTACCTCGTCACCCAGTCAGAGCTGCACAGCCAGATCAAGGTAAGGCTAAGCGGCACCGTCGCCGAGGAGCTGACTTTCAACGAGATCTCCAACGTCGCCACCAGCGACTTGCAGCAGGCCAGGAAGCCGGATCGCCGGCAGCATGGTCAAGCAGTTTGGCATGAGCCGGATGGGCCGGGTCTGCTTTCAGGAGCGCCAGGGGCCGGGCTATCTGAACGGGCAGGGCGGGGGGCACGACGGCGACCGCGCCTACAGCGAGGAGACCGCCCGCGAGATCGACATGGAGGTACGCGAGATCATCAACGAGGCGACCGCCACCGTCCGCGACCTGCTGCGCAGCCGCCGCGATGTGCTGGAAGACCTGGCTCACCGCTTGATGGAGAAGGAGGTGATCGGCGGGCCGGAGCTGCGCGAGCTGCTCGCGGCTACGGGATCACCGTGACCGAGGAGGAGCGGCTGGACTTCGGCTGACCGGCGAAGGCGCGCCGGTATAGCCGTGGCATGAGCGCCGCCGGGACCGACTATCAGGTCGAGCTGGACACCTTCCGCGGCCCGCTCGACCTCCTGCTTTACCTGGTCAAGCGGGACGAGATCGACATTCTCGACATCCCGATTGCACGGGTGGCCGACCAGTTCAAGCAGTACCTCGACGTACTGTCGCTGATCGACGTCGAGCGTGCCGGCGATTTCCTCGTGCTGGCGTCGACGCTGATGGAGATCAAGAGCAAGATGCTCTTGCCGCGTCCCGAGGAGACGGCCGAGCCGGAGGAAGATCCGCGCCGCGAGCTGGTGCGGCAGTTGCTGCAATACAAGCGGTTCGGCCGGCCGCCGGCGTGCTGGAAGAGTGGGCCGAGCGGCAGAGCCAGAAGTTGCCCCGGCTGCCGATCGCCGGTCCGCCGCGCAAGGACGGTCCGCCACCGCTCAAGCCGGTGGAGGTGTGGGACCTTACCGGTGCCGCCTTCGCCTGGCTGATGCGCGAGACGCTCACCCATCAGCCGCACGCCATCGTCGTCGATCACACGCCGCTGCACGTCCACATGGACTACATCCTGCAGCCGCTTGCAGGACCGCCTTTGTCCGCCGTTTTCCGCCCTGTTCGAGCCGCCGCACACCCGGTTCCAGCTCGGTCGGCCTGTTCCTCGCCGTGCTGGAGCTGGCGAAGGTCCGCAGATTGTCCCCGAACACGCGAGCCGTTCGGCGACATCTGGTAGAGCCGCGCTGCGCCGAGGAGACGGCGGAGCCGGTGTCGACGGCGGCGGTGACTCGCGCGCCTGGGGACGACGCGAAGCCATTGGCCGTCTCGTCGTCCCGATGTAGAACGACCACAACCTGGCTTCCGCAAGCATCGGACGCCAGGGCAACGACGTTACCCTGTTCAGCTGCTGGGGAGCAACTCCCATGCTGCGCTGTCCCTTCTGTCATCGCGTCGACGACGAGCTTCGTGATCGCGGCTATTGCGGCCATTGCGGAGAGGATGTGTCTGCCAAGCAGCTCGCCGATGCCGCCGATCCCGCGGTTCAGACGAACGTGGCGATTCGTTGTCCCGAGTGCGGTCAGCTTTCCGACAGCATCAAGTGCTACCGCATGGGCCTGTTTCTCTTCGTGCTGGTCGCCTGGTACAGCTCGACGAAGAACGAGTTCGGCTGTCCGTCCTGCATTCGGGGCAAGATCGCGAAGTTCAGCGTCATCAACCTGTTCGCCTCCAACGTGCTCTGGCCGTTTCTGATCCTGCCCTGGACCATCATCCTGTTGCTGATGTCGTTCACCAAAGGCCATTCCCGGGAAGTGCGGAAGGCGATCCGGGAGTCGACCGAAGGCTGCGACGGCTGAAGGTAGCGACCGGTAAACGCCTCTACGGACGTGCTCCCACTCTCCTGGCAAGATTGACCGCAGTTCTCCCGCGTGTCTCGAGGAGACCTGCGGTCTCGAGCGGCAAGGTCGGGAGACCTTGCCGCAACCCTACGACCTTGCCACAGCCACAACAGCCATCCCAGTTGCGGCCCGGTCTCCCGACCGGGCCACTCCGGCGGACCGAAGGTCTCCCGCACGCCCCGGAGGAGACCTGGTGTTCGTAGAGCGGCAAGGTCAGAGACCTTGCCGCAACAGCCAGGTCGGCAGAGCGGCAAGGTCCGAGACCTTGCCGCAACAGCCACGACCTTGCCGCAACAGCCACGACCTTGCCGCAACAGCCACGACCTTGCCGCAACAGAAATGCGGCACAGCCACAACAGCCATCCCTGTTGTGGCTTGCATTGGGATCGACACATCTCCCGACCCTGAGCAGCAGAGTCGGGATGGGATTCTCACGCGGACTACTGCGAACGCTGTGAGCCTGCCGACGGAATCGGCCGCAGTTCCCACTCCAGCACGCCGCCGGAGAAGCCGTCGCGTAGCTGCACTTCTAGCCGCAGCGCCGTCGTCACCACCGGCTTGAACGTCACCACGCATAAGCGGTCCTTCGCCACTGGGTAGACCGCCTCGATCGGCTTCCACGTCTTGCCGTCGCGGTACAGCAGCCGCCAGCTCTGCGGCAGACGGCAGCCGCCGCGCGGCTCGTCGTCGAACCAGTACACCGATGCCCCGCTCACCGCCGTCGGCTTCGCGAAGTCGTACTGCGCCCACTCCTTCGATCCCTTCCGCGGCCACCAGGTGAAGCGCTCGATCGAGTGATCGTCCGACGACTTCGGCACGATGCCGTCGCACAGCGCTTCAAGTTGATCGCTCTCGTTGCAGTGCGACGCCGACACCTTGTAACGCGACTGCAGCGGCGCCGGCCATTCCTTGCCGTCGGGGCCGTTGCTGATGCGCGGAAACGCCGTGATCCGCAGCCGGGCGGCGCCCATCGGGATGAGCGTCACCGTCTCGACCGGCTCGTCGCTCTTGATCGGGCCGGGCACCACCTCGCGCACCAGGCCGCGCTGGTCGAGCGTCCAGTTCGGGATCTTGCGCGCCTTCGCCTCGATCCGCACCGGCGCCGCGTGGGTGAACGGCCGATCGTCCGCCGGCCAGTCGGTGTGAACCACCTTGAGCGACGCCTCCGGCTTCGCCGGGTCGATCTCCAGCCCGTAGTTCCACGGCGAATCGGGCAGGATGTCGAACGCCGGCCAGGTGTCGGACCCGCCGTAACGGACGTACTTTTCCTTGATGAGCAGCGAGTAGGTGAGTGGACCACGGTCGACCGACACCGTGTTGCGGTTGCCGGTCCACACGCGCACCGCCGGCGTCATCGGCAGCGCCAGCTCCACCTTGTCGCCGGCCTTCCACTCGCGATCGACGCAGGCCACCTTGCCCGCCGGCAGAGTGACGTCCGTTTTCGTGCCGTTGACTGACAACGACGCCTTTTGACACCACGCCGGGATGCGCAGGTAGAGCGGGAACCGCACCGCCTTCGCCGGTTGGACGGTGAACGTCACCGTCTCCTCGAACGGGTAGCGCGTCGCCTCATTGATGCGGACCTCCACCCCGCCGGCCACCTTCGCCGTCATCGAGCACGGGGCGTACAGGTAGACGGCCAGCCCGTCGCCGGCGGCGGCGTACCACAGGTGGTGGTTGAGGTACGGCCAGCCATGTCCGCCGTTGTGCTGGCAGCACCGATGGCCATACGGGTTCATGCCGAACATGTCGCCGCCGTTCTCTACCCCCGGCGCCTTGTTGTGGTGGTCGCTCTGCGGGTGGTTCGGCGCGGTCAGATAGCGCAGCCCGCGGAAGTCGGGGGTGAACGCCGCCGGCAGGCTGTTGAACGCCGCGTTCTCGCAGCGCTCGGCCCAGGTCGGGTCGCCGGTCAGGGCGATCAGCAGCTCGTCGGACAGCATCTCCTCGACGATGCCGCACGTCTCGATTGCCTGCCGCGGCCCGGTGTAGCCCTCGCGGGCGTTCTCGTCGGCGCCGAACATCCCGCCGGGCACCTGGCCGAACCGCCGGCGGACCGTCTGCCACACGCGCTCGGTGGCGGCGGTGTCGGAGTCCTTGCCGGACAGCACGGCGTAAATCGCCGGCTCGCGGAACGCCTGGGCGACGTTCACGTTGTGCAGGTTGATCAGCCCGGTGTCCCACCGCGCCGTTTTGCGGTGCGTCTTCCGTGCCACATCGAGTAAGAACTTATCGCCGGTGTGGTTGTACAGCCACAGCGCACTGTAGATCTGGTCGCCGCCGCGCATCGATGGCCAGTAACCGACCAGGAAGTTCTTCTCGGGGATGCCGTTCAGGTAGCGGAAGTAGCGCGTCATCACGTCGAGCGCGCGGCGGTCGCCGGTCTTCTCGTAGTAGTCCTGCAGGCAGAACAGCATCACCATGTTCGGCCACAGGTCAGCGCGGCCGACCAGGTCAGTGGCCTCGCCCTTGCGGCCCTCGCCGGGGCCGAACCAGCCGTCGGCCTGCTGGCTGTCCATCGCCGCTTTCACCCAGGTGTGCGCCTCGGCGATCATCTTCTCATCGCCCAGCGCGTAGGCGCAGTTCAAATAGCCCTTCAGCCAGTACGGCACCTCTTCCCAGCCGTGGTCGCCCTTGCCGTCGCGCGACAGCCAGGCGTTGTTCATCTTCTTCAGCCAGGGACTCAGCTCGCCGAGTTTGCCGTGGAAGCCGTCGGCCTGCAGGCGCAGCATCTTCTTCAGCCAGCCGTCGGGCCGCACCGAACCGACCGGCAGACGAACCAGTCCAGCCGGCTGCAGCGGCGGGCGGTGGGCGACGTACTGCGTCGTCGCCGGCGCCGTCGGCGGTCGGTCGACCACCGTCACCTCGGCCGCGGCGGATGGATAGACAGACAAGCTGGCTCCCAGCAGGAGAACAAGGCTCGAAGGAGAGAGAAACCGATTCATGTGTTGGCTCCCGACGTTGCCGCCCGGACCGCCGCTGACCGTTCCGATCGCTTGACGAGGCGGCGGACACGCGGCCGGCGGCGGGTTTGCGGCCTGGGATAGTGTATGGAGTCGGTGCCTCGATTGGGCGCGGCGCAGGCGGCGCAGGTCAGGTTGACAGTCCGGGGCGGCGGGAGGTATGGCGGCGTCAGCGCGAGGGCCGCGGTGGGTTCCCCGGTTGCAGGAGGATAGTCATGAGCCGTTCCCCCGTCGTACAACCGAGGGTGTCGCCCAGCTCGATGGATCGCGCCGGGGATCAGGCGGGCGGTTGGTGGCATGCCGTTCCGGGAGCAGGGGTAACGCTTCTGATCGTGGGCGCGGCGGTGGCGTGTTCCGTCCGTGGCACCGGGGACCCACTCACCTGGTTCCTGCTGGCCCTCAGTCCGTTCGTCCTGCGGTCGGTGATTTCGGTGGAGAACCGCCGGCAGCTCATCGGCCGGGTGGCGGACCGTTGGCGGGAGCTGGAGCAGTTCGCGCGGTTCCCTGGCCCGATCCCGTGGATCGCCGCCGCCCTGTTCGCCGGGGTGCCGGCCCTGTTGCTGTTCCTGTTCGACGATCGGACGATCGGCGCGGGGGACACCGCCCCGGTCATCCCGACGGCGGTGAGCCTGGTGCGGGAAGGCAACTGGGACCTGAACGAGTACTTCGGTGCCGCTGCCCGGCAGAGGGAGTTACCGTACTACGTCGCCCGGCGGCCGTCGGGGATCTACTCCACGTACCCGGCCGGCATGGTGGTGTTCGCGGCCCCGGTGGCAGCGGCCGCTCACCTGGTCGGGGCCGACTTTCGCTCGGAGATCGTGTATGTCCGGCTGGAGAAGTGGACGGCGGCGTGGGTGGCCGCGGGGTGCCTGACGTTGTTCTTCCTGCTGGCCGTCCAGCGAACCAACCCCGAGGCGGCACTGATGACCACCGCGCTACTGGGCACGGGATCGGTCCTGTACAGCACGGTCGGCCAGGCGCTGTGGCAACACGGTGGGGTGATCTTCTGGACGCTGCTCATCCTGGTACTCGAATGCCGGCCGAAGCACGCCCCGGCGGACGGCCTGGCGATGCTGGTGCAAGCGGTCGCCGCTGCGTGCATGGTGGCGTGCCGGCTGTCTTCCGCCCTGATCCTGATGCCTGTGGGCATCTGGGTGCTGCTGCGTGCGCCCCGCCGCGGCATCGTCACGATCGGGCTGGCGGCGCTGGCGTATGCTCCGTGGGCGTGGCTGTACCACGATGTTTACGGCACCCCGTTCGGGCCGTCGACCACCCAGCTGGGCGCTCTCGCCTGGACGACCGCGTGGTGGGTGCCGCTTGCCGGCATCCTGGTAAGCCCCGCCCGCGGGCTGCTGGTCTATCAGCCCTGGCTGCTGCTTGGGCTGGTGGTTTACCTGTCGAGGCTGCGGCGATCGCTACCCGCCGTCGACCCGGAGCGCGAGCCGTGGGGCTGGACCGGGCTATTGCTGACCGTGGTCGTGTTGCACCTGGGGCTGGTCGCATCCTGGCGATGCTGGTGGGGAGGCCACTGCTGGGGATCTCGTCTACTGGCGGAGGTGGTTCCGCTTCTGGCTCTACTGTGTGTTCGGCCGATCGGCCTGCTGTGGCAGACGCTGGGCGGCCGGCGAGCCGTCGTGTGGACCGCTGCGCTCGCCTTCCTGCTCCACTTCTCGGCCGTCCATTACTACGCGAACAACTGGAATACGACGCACGACGTCGATCGGGATCCTGCGAAGCTATGGGACTGGAAAGACGCCCCGTTCCTGAACGTCACCTTCCAGTGACGGTCACGGCCGCGGTCGCAGGTACACGAAGCTCTTGCCAAGCCGGCCGCCGTAGTTGCCGGCGGAGATCTTGACCAGGCCGGGGGTGTCGACGGCGGCGGCGATCGCGGCGTGGGTGGCGGCGGTGATCGTCGCCAGGTCGCGGCCGTTGATGATGATCTCCATCACCGAGGCAACGCCGGGCGGCACCTTCGACTTCTCGCCCAGCCGGGCGCGGAGCGTCGGGCAATACGCCTCGTAGGTGCTGGCGATGGCGAACTTGTAGCGGCTGCCGGCCTTCGACCCGCTCGCCGCCACCCCGCCGGGGAACGGCAGGATGACACCCGCCACCCCGGCCGCTGCCGCTGCCGCCCGCTCGGCCGCCAGCAGCGCGGCGTCGAGCGACTCGCCCATGAACCACAGGTTGCCGCCCATCAGCCCGTCACGATAGCCGAAGCGCCGGTCGAGCACGAACTCGCCGCCCAGGATCGGAATCACCCACATCTTGCGGCCATACCGAGTATCGCGATACTGGTAGCCGTCGCCGAAATAGGCGATCTTGCGGCCGAGTTTGAAGTAGGTCGGCTCGTCCGTCACGCTGAAGCAGCTGGCCGTCGCGCACGTCAGCACGTTCTGACTCAGGCGCACGAGCAGCGAGCGCTCGAGCGCATCGATGCGGTCCTTGCGGAAGCGTGGGACGTGAAACTGCACCACCGCGCCGGGCCGCCCGTCGGGCGTCGGCACGGACTCGTCGCCGCCGGGGCCGACGTAGCGATCCAGTCCGGCCTCGCAGTCGCACAGGATGGTGCTGGAGGCATTGCCGGTGCAGGCAGCTACCGCGGCGTCGAGCCACCGGCGGTCGCGAGCGGTGATCAGCACCTCGCTGTAGAGGCTGCGAAACGCCTCGGCGTAGGTGTCGTCGATCTCAGCGGCCACGGCCGGCCCGTCCTTTCCCCCGGTAGGCGCCTTTTTCCGTCAGAATCCAGTCCATGAACACATCGTGCGCCTGCGTCGGGATCTCGGGGAACAGCTGGCACTCGAACGCCAGCGCCACCAACGGGGCGTCCGGACGGGCGTGCTCCAGCAGCTTGTCGTAGTAGCCGAACCCGTGCCCCATCCGCCCGCCGTCGCGATCGAACGCCACGCCCGGCACCATGATCAGATCCAGCTCCTTGACGTCGACGCGCTTGTCCGGCCGATCGCGCAGCTCGACCTTCGGTTCGAGGATGCGGTACATGCCGACCGCCAGCTCGTCCATGTCCTGCAGCCAGAACAGCTCCAGCTCGTTGTTGACGCAGTACGGGACGACAATCTTCTTGCCGTGGGTGAGGGCGGCGGGGAGGGCGTGGCGGGTGCGGACCTCGCTGCGGACGTCGACGTAGTACATCACCGTTCGCGCCGCCTGGTACTCGGGCAGGGCGACGAAGGCGTCGACGATGGCGCAGCTCAGTTCATCCTTGTTTTGCTGGGCGTTGCGGTTGGCATGCGCCTGCTCGCGGATCGTTTTCTTGCGAGCCTGCAGGGCGTCAAGCGGGGTGGCGGTCATGGCGCGGTCGATCTCCGGGAACGGGCGTACCGTCGGAGATTAGTGTAAGCGGCGCGGCCCGGATCGGCAGGTGTACCGACTCACCCGTCGGCGGTCACCGGCCTTCCGGAGTGGCACGCTCGGAGCGCAGCGACGGGCGTGGATGCGCTTCACGTTCACTCCCACGCTCACGCCCTTCGCAGAGCCTCAGGGCGTGCCACACCGAACAGCGCCTCTTCAGGGTGGCACGCTCGGAGCGCAGCGACGGGCGGGAAAGCGGTTCACCCGCATCCCAACGGGTACGGTGGGTGGCATGCAGGACACCTGCTGCACCTACCTTATTTCCCCTCTTCTTTCTCTTCCTCCTGTCTTCCCTCTGTGTTCCTCTGTGTCCTGCTCTGAAAATACGCCCTCAATCTGATGATCTGTTCACTAATAGGCGCCCATTTTCATGGGTTCAGGGTGCCGCCTTACGGCATGACAACTCTGTGGTGAGTCCGTCTTCCTCTGGATCGCTCACGGGTGCGCCGCCCGGCGCAGCCGGTCGTGAATCGCCAGCCAGGCATCCCCGCCGGGAGGATCGGTCACCACGATGCGATCGACCCCCGCCGCATCGAGGTCGTGCAGACTGGCATAGAGCAGAGCGGCATATCCCAGCGGGTCGGCCGGGAGCAGCCGCACCAGCACGTCCGGCGGCGCCGCCCCCACCTCGACCGGGTCACACGTCAGCCAGCCGACGAGCAAGCCGGCGTTCCTCAACGCACCGACCCGGCCGGCGGCGGCATTACGTGGCACACATTCGAGCGCGGCGCGGGGCGCATAATGCCGACTGAGCATGCCGGGCGAGGGCAGGGCCGTCTCGTTCGCCGAGGCCGACCGGCCGACTCGTTCAATCGGCCCGAGGACCGCTTCCAGCGCTGCCGGGTCGATCAGGCCAGGACGCAGTAACCGCGCGGGGCGAACGGTCACGTCGACGACGGTCGACTCGATCCCGCCCGGCGTCGGCCCGCCGTCGAGGATCAGGTCAACCTTGCCGTCGAGGTCGCGCAGGACGTGCTCCGCCCGCGTTGGCGAGAGGGCGGTGGAGCGGTTGGCGCTGGGGGCGCTGAGCGGAAGACCGCATTCGCGGAGCAGTCGCAGGGCAATGGCGTGCGCCGGAATGCGGACCGCCACCGTCGGCCCCCCGCCGGTGACGACCTCGGGCACGTCGGGGTGACGCGGCAGCACCAGGGTGAGCGGTCCGGGCCAGAACCGATCCGCCAGTTGTGCCGCCTCGACCGGCCAGGCGGTGGCGACACGGCTCACGGCGGCGCGGTCGGCGACGTGGACGATGAGCGGGTTGGTGGACGGCCGGCCCTTGGCGGTGAAAATGCGAGCCACCGCGGCAGGATCGAGCGCGTTGGCCCCAAGACCGTAGACCGTTTCGGTCGGAAACGCGACCAGCCCGCCGCGACGGAGGACGCGGGCGGCCTCGGCGACGGTGTACGCCATCGCCTCGGGAGTACAGGGCAGGACCGGGGTGGACATCAGCGGACCCGTTTGACGCGGCGAGGAAGTCGTTCTAGAGTTGCGCGGCTCTATGTGGAGGAAACCGTCGTGGAACTGCCCCGTCAGGATCCGTCGCCCGAATTGCCGTCGGCCGACCTGCCGCAGACGTTCGAGCGGCGCGCCTACGTCCGCTACGCCCGGCGCCTGGAAGGGTTGTGGCAGTTCCTTGGGGTCGGTTCGCCGCACCTGACCGACGGCACGCTGTTCGATCTATCGGTCACCGGGGTCGGGCTGGTCGTGCCGCGGGTGTTTCCCGTGGGAACCACACTGTACATCCGGCTGCGGTCGGCCACGCGCGGATGGAGTTCGCACCTGGCCCGGGTGCGACGTTGCGGTCCCGACGGAAGTGGACGGTTTCAGATCGGCTGTCAGTTCGTCAAACCGCTCTCCGTCCAGCAGCTTCAAACTTATCTGGAATCGGTCGTTCGACCGATCGGCGATCAGATCTGATAGTCGAGTCCGCTCTGCAGCACCTGCGGCCCGCGGAACCGGAGCATCGGCTTCTCCAGGGTGACGACTGTCCGCGCCGCCACGCTCTGAGTGATCCACACGTTGGACCCGATCACCGCGTGATGGCCGACCGTCGTGTCGCCGCCCAGGATCGTGGCGTTGGCATACACCACCACCTCGTCTTCGAGGGTCGGATGCCGCTTCATGCCGCGGATGATGTTGCCCGACGAGTCGCGCGGAAACGACAGCGCGCCGAGCGTTACCCCCTGGTACAGCTTGACGTTACGACCGATGTCGCAGGTCTCGCCGATCACCACGCCGGTACCGTGGTCGATGAAGAAGCCGGGGCCGATGCGCGCGCCGGGGTGGATATCGATGCCGGTCTTGGCGTGGGCATACTCGGTCATCATGCGCGGCACCAGCGGCACGCCGAGCAGCATCAGCTCGTGGGCGACGCGGTAAATGGTCACCGCCTCCAGGCCGGGATAGCAGAAAATGATCTCGTGAAAGCTCTTGGCCGCCGGGTCGCCCTCGTACGCCGCCTGGACGTCGGTTTCCAGCAGATTGCGGACGTCGGGCAGTTTGCGCAGCAACTCGAGCACCTTCTGCTGCGCCACCGCTTCCAGATCGACCCCCTCGTAAACCGGCTGCTGGTCTGGCGGCAGGCAGTCGAACTCGTGCCGCATCGCGCGCGAGACCTGCAGGATGAGCTTGTCGTGCAGCCGGTCGATGATGTCGCCGACGTGGTACTCGACGTTGCCCAGGTGGAGGTTTTGCCGCCGCCAGATACCGGGATAGAGGATGTCGAGGAAGTCGTTGAGGATGTCGGTGACCGCCTCGCGACTGGGCAACGGCTTGTGGCCGAGGTGACTGGTGCGACTGCACTCGGCGTAGGAGGCAACGACCGCCTCGGTGATTTCCGGCAACGCTTCCTTGAGCCGAAAGTCGGTGGCCATGAACGTCGACTCCTCCCGTACCAGCTTGCGCGGAGGCCCCGCTTTCCCGGCGTTTCCCACGTTCCCAATAGTAAAGTGGCGGACCGACCGCGTCAAACGGACTCCTCCCTAACCTGTTTCGTCCCGGCCGAGGGAAGCGGTCCAATCGATTCCGTCCAAATCTCTCGCCCGGCAACGCACAAACGGCAGGCATATGCAGCCTGTTCCTTGTGCGTCGGCGTGCGGCGCGGGCCAACCTGGCGCGCATCCCGGTGCGTGTCTCTTTTTTCACAACCGTCTCTCCACCAGGCACTTGCGAACGGATTGGTGCGCGGAATGCGGGAATGGCGGCCTATTGGCCCGCCGCTTGCTTTGTGCTCGCGAGGTTCACTCTGGGAGAGAGAGCGAACACAAACCAACCGGTTCGCGCTGGCCATGGGAGAGGTGGTACACCGGGCCGGTTGGTTGTCTTTTTCTGTCCTCATGGATACGTACCGGGCCGGCGGCCTCGTTGGAGGTTGCCGGCCCGGTCCTTTTCGTGTGCCGCCTGGATCTTCGCTCCGGCGACCGACCAAACCTGTCTTGTCGTGGCAATTCGACCGTGGTTAGACTCGTTTCCTTACCCACGCGGGGACAACCCGCACTCTTTGCCCAGCTTCACGGAGGTGCGCCGATGTGCGGGATCGTCGGATATATCGGTTACCAGGAAGCCGAACCTGTCCTCGTGGAAGGGCTGCGGCGCCTCGAGTATCGCGGGTATGACAGCTCCGGGCTGGTGACGGTGCGGGTGGGCGACGATGCCACTCGCGTCGGCGCCGAGTTCTGCCTGCGCAAGCGCGCCGGGCGGGTACAGGATCTGGTCCGTCTGCTCCGCGATCGGCCGGCGCGCGGGTGTGTTGGCATTAGCCACACCCGCTGGGCGACGCACGGCCCGGCCAACGACCGTAACGCTCACCCGCACCTGTCCAGCGACGGGACGGTGGCGGTGGTCCACAACGGGGTGATCGAGAACTACGCCAGCCTGAAGCGGCAGCTGATGGCCGACGGGGTGGAGTTCGCCAGCGACACCGACACCGAGGTGATCACCCAGCTGGTCGCGCAGCAGCTGGCCGAGCTGCGCGACGGCCGCGACGGCGAGCTGCCGACGCAGCTGTTCATCGACGCGCTGAGCAAGGCGCTGGCGATGCTCAAGGGGACCTACGGCCTGGCGGTGGTGAGTCCGCTCTTCCCCGGCGTGGTCCTCGGTGCCCGGCTGGGCAGCCCGCTGGTGGTCGGCGTGGGGCACAACGAGCACTTCCTGGCCAGTGACCCGAGCGCACTGGTGAGCAGCACCGACAAGGTGGTCTATCTGCAGGACCATCAGCTCTGTGTGCTGACTGTGGAGGACTGGCACGTCCTCGACCAGGACCGCACGCGCGTGGACGCTACCGTCCACCAGGTCGAGTGGGACGCCGGCGACACCGACAAGGGCGCTTTCGACCACCACATGCTCAAGGAGATCTACGAGCAGCCGGAAGCGCTGGAGAACGCTCTGCGCGGCCGGCTAGATGAAGCGAACGCCTCCGCGCACTTCGGCGGGCTGAACCTGAGCACGCACCAGCTGCGCGACGTCGATCGCATCATCCTGACCGCGTGCGGCACCAGCTACCACGCCGCCCTGGTAGGCGAATATCTGCTGGAGGAGTTTGCCCGCATTCCGGTGGAGGTGGAGTACGCCAGCGAGTTCCGCTACCGCAATCCGCCGATCGAGCGGAACACCATCGTGATCGCGCTGACGCAGTCAGGCGAGACGGCGGACACCCTGGCGGCGCTGCGGGAGAGCAAGCGAAAGGGTCACACGACGCTGGCGTTATGCAACGTGGTTGGCAGCAGCATCGCTCGCGAGGCGGACGGCGGGGTCTATCTGCACGCCGGGCCGGAGGTAGGGGTGGCGAGCACCAAGGCGTTCACCAACCAGGTGGCGGTACTGGCGATGCTGGCGCTGCACTTCGGCCGGCTGCGGCACCTGTCGAGCCTGCAGGGCCAGCAGATGATCCGCGAGCTGCGCGAGATCCCGGATGTGGTCCGGCGCACGCTGGAGTGTGACGACAAGGTACGGAAGATCGCGGAGAAGTACGCCCACGTCAGCAACTTCCTGTACCTGGGCCGCCAGTACCACTACCCGGTGGCGCTGGAGGGGGCCTTGAAGCTGAAGGAGATCAGCTACATTCACGCCGAGGGGTATCCGGCAGCGGAGATGAAGCACGGGCCGATCGCACTGGTCGATCCAGGCACGCCGAGCGTGTTCCTGATGCCGCGGGGGCCGATCTTCGACAAGGTGATGAGCAATCTGATGGAGGTGAAGGCGCGGAGAGGGCCAGTGATCGCGGTGGTGAACGAGGGCGACGACGAGGTGGCGACGGTAGCGGACGAGGTGGTGGAGGTGCCGGAGGTGCCGGAATACCTGCAACCGCTGGTGAGCGTGATTCCGCTGCAGTTACTGGCGTATCACATCGCTCTGCTGCGAGGTTGCGACGTCGACAAGCCGCGGAACCTGGCCAAGAGTGTGACGGTCGAATAACGCATCCTGCGCGGCACCGGCGGCCGCCTCTGGGCAGCCGCCGGTGATCGTCCTGAATTCGCGGCGTGAGGTTGACGAACAGGAACAAACGGGTAAGATCACGACAGTGCTGGACAGATAGCTCAGCTGGTAGAGCGAAGGACTGAAAATCCTTAGGTCGCCGGTTCGATCCCGGCTCTGTCCACTTGACGCAAGGGCTTGTAGAATAGCGAGAAGCGACAAGCCCAGCGTCGTTCGGAAGAAGGCAAATCAGGCGGTTTGGCACTATTCGTGGCACTAAACCCCGACGAAGAGTTCCAAACCCAGGCGAAGAAAAGCACCCGGTCCCCGGCGTTCCGACGCCAATCAGAAACCGCCAGAGGACCGGGCGGGTGTCTTGCCGGCAAGTTCAACTTGTTCGGGAGACACTGACCGTGGCACGTCCTGCGAAACCGTTCCCCCACCAGGGCTGGTACAAGACCAACCTCGGCGGCGGACCACGCCGTAAACTCTGCCGCATCGAAGAAGGCATCGAGAAGGCCAGGGGCATCCTGCGACAGCTTCAGGGCGAGCAGGAGAGAAACGGCGGTCGCCTGCCGCCCGAACTGACCGTCGCCGAAGCCGCCGCCCTCTACCTGCGGGAAGTCGAGACGGACAAGGGGGCCGACCACCGGACCTTCGAGTGGTACAGGCGCAACCTCGTCCGGCTCGTCGAGCGCCTGGGCACACGCAAACTCCGCAGCCTCGCCAAGCACGACGGCGTGGAGTACAAGCGCTGGCTGAAGGAGGACGCCCGCTCGAAGCGTACCGGACGCCGCAAGGGGCAGAAACTCGGCAACGTCAAGACGCCCAAGCCCCTTTCCACCACCAGCGTCAACCACCATCTCCGTGCCGCCAAGACCTTGCTCGGCTGGGCGGTCGAGTCCGAGTACCTGCCCAAGAACCCGTGGGCGAGCAAGAAGGTCAGGCTGGAAAGGGAGCGGGGCCGGGAACGCATCATCACCGACGAGGAGTTCCGGTCCCTGCTGCGCCACTGCACCGACGCCGACTTCAAGCAGGTACTCCTGACGCTGCGGCTGACCGCCGCCCGCCCCGGCGAACTCCAGGCGCTCACCTGGGGCATGGTCCGGTGGGACACCCACTGCTGGGTCATCCACCGGCACAAGACCGAAAGCACGGCGAAGCAGCCGAAGCCCCGAATCATCCCCATGCCCCCTGCCGTCGAAAAACTGCTTCGCCAGAGGGAGGCGGCGGCGAAAAAGGCCCACCCGGAGATCGGGAGCGTCTTGGTCTTCCCGCCGCCCGACATGGAAGGGTGGAAGAAGGACACGATGGCCCGCCGCTTCCGCCGCCTCCGGGAGAGGGCAGGCATCGAGGTCAAGGACGGCGAGAACCTGGTCCTCTACAGCAGCCGCCACACCCGGCTGACGGAACTGGCCCCCGGCGTTTCGGGGGCGGTGCTGCAAGAGGTCGCCGGGCACACGAACTTCACCACCACCCAGCGCTACCTCCACCTGGCGAACCAGCAGGTCTACGCCGCCGTGCTGGAGGCCGACAGGAAGCGTCAGGAGTCCGGGAAGTAGCGGTTGACCAGACCCTTGAGTTCCGAGCGGGGCGGGACGACGTTCCCGCCCTTCTTCCTTTCCATCCAAGCGGCCAGGTCCGACCGGGCGATCCGGTAGACGGCGTGCGAGGCCGAGCCGACGTTCGACGCCGGCAACTCCCCGCCAGCAAGGCCCGCCTGACGTGGGAGTAGGAGAGGCGGGTAACGCCAGCCGCCTCCTTTATCGACAGGTAGTCCGCTGGTGCCCCCGGCCCCGGCCCGCCACGCAGCAAGTCGAGTTGCGCCTCGATCCGTTCAAGCGCCCAGGCGGTTTTCGGTCGGGCCTGGGCCGGGCCAGTCCAAGTCCTGGGTCGGGACGCCAAGGAAGCGGGCGATCTCGCCAGGGTCCAGACACCGAGGCGGAAGAGTCGGCGAGATGCCTGGGTCTTCCTCATGAAGCCACTGGCGCTGTTGCTGGAAATAGGCGATCAAGCCGCCGACCAGCCACTTGCCGTCGAGAAACACGACTGGCGTGGGTTGATTCTCGCTTCTGGATTCCATCGCCCCTCCTCACCCTCGACTGAGTGCCCGCAAGGTCCGGGACCGGCAGGCGGCTGCTGTTGTGCCGGGGATAGTACCCCGCAAATCGGCGGTTGTAAAATGACGTGGAGAAATTGGCGGACGAAGGAAACCGTGGAGTGGGTCAGCCGTGCCACGAGAAGAAGTGAAGCTGAAGCTGGGTAAAGGCGCTGCCTTCGTCAAGAGCCGCTTCAAGCGGCTGCGCCAGGAGGACGAAACCTGGGAGGCCGACTTCCAGGCGCTGCCCAAGCCGATCACGCAGTCCGAGACGCACTACCTGGGCCTGGTCGTCGCCCAGCCGGACGGCTCCCTCCTGGCCGATTCGCACGTCCAGGAGTAGGCCCAGCGTCAACGACCTCGCCACGCTGCTGGCCCACGCCATGCGCCGACCGCTGAATGGAAGCACCCACCGGCCCCGGCGCATCCACGTCCGGGGCCACCACCAGTGGCGTGAGCTATTCCCGCACCTGGCGGAACTCGGCGTCGAGGTCGTCGTGCAGAAGGAACTGCCCCAGGTGCAGGAAGCCTACGAGGCCCACCTGCACCAGTTGCGAGAGGCCCACCGTGTCGGCATGGTCAAGCCGACCAGGGTGCAGGCCGGCATCGAGGCGCTGTTCCCGGCCATCGCCCGCTGGGTCCGGGGCTACGGCCACGTCGAGATCGGCGACCAGGAGATGTTCGGCTTCGTGGTCCGGGGCTGGACTACGGCGGGCTGGTCTTCGAGGACGACAAGCCCGACACGCTAGCCGAGGCGATGGCGGCTCTGGAGAAGGGGCTGACCGAGTATTTCGAGCGGGAAGGCATCGACATCGAGTAGTCGCTGGGGAGCGGCATTCTCACGACGACCGGCCCGAAGCATCCTTCCGCCTTCTCAGCGTGGCGTGTACGGCATCCCACAAATCCCGGCGTGCCTCCAGGGCCGTCACCGCCGCCTCTTCGGCGTCCTGCCAGCGAGCCTCGTCGTTGCCACACAAGGATAGGACGAGCCTGACCGCCATCGGGCCATGCTCGCCCTCGTCCAGCCCGATGTGACGGCGCGGTAGTAACGGAAGTCCTCCAGCCCGCCGCCCGCCTCCACGTTCAACTCGTCCACGATCCGCTGGAACAGGGCTGGCAGCAGGTCTTCCCTGCCGAACGTGAACGCCGAGGCCAAGGACCAGAGGTTCCCCTGCTCGATCAGGTCGAAGAGTCTGCCGCACGAATCGCCCGACGCTGCCGGCCACGCCGACCGCTGCGAGAGCGGCGGGGACGGAATTCCCCTTGCGGATTTCGCCAAGGAAGCCGTCGATTGTGCCGGCATCGGCCCCGCAGCGGGTCATCGCCCGCAAGTAGAGTCCGAAGTGACTGAGGTAGCCGCCCTGACCGTCCTCGTCGCTCTCCTCGGCCAGCACGATCTCGTTGATGAAGCGGGTGGCCTGGGGGTCGGCGGCGGGCAACCACGGCACGCCGACGCAGCACAGGCAGGCCTGCAACGCCTTCAGCAGCGACATGAAATCCCACACGGCGAGGCGTGCTGTTCCATGAAGAGCCGCAGCGCCGCCAGGCTGTTGATCTCCCGGTAGACGGGGTGGCCCAGGAGGGCGTCCTTCAAGGGCGTGAGCCGTCGCCGCAGCCGCTCCGGCCGGGCCGTTCCGTGCGTGTCCATCTCGATCCCTTCGTTCTCCATGCAGTATTCCTATCCTCGGCGCACGATCACGCCCACCAGGATGCCCCGGACGGCTCGACTGCCGCCAGAGGCCAGGAGCGAGAGCAACCGTGCGCTCTGGCGAAGGAGCGGGCCGGGCAGTTCAATGAACGGAGGAGCGAGGCCGACCGATCTTCTCGATCTCGTCACCTTCGACAGCGAGGAGCGACATCATGAAACCTGGGTCAAGGACCACCGCCACCGCCTGCTCATCAGCGGCGACGAACTGCAGGAGCCACAACGCCACACCGGGGCGATGGCCGAAGCCTTCGGGCTGGACCGCAAGATCGAGAACTACAAGGGCACCCGGCCCATCACGCTTTACCGCTGGGACTTGGACTGCCTGATGGACGTGATCGACCTCGCCCTGCGGGACGAGCGAGACTACCCGGATCGGTCTGCCCCGGCCTACCTGGCGGCTCAAGAGCCTCGGCGAGCGGCTGCATGGGAATACGACGCTGTGTACGGCCACGAGCAGGCGTTGTCGGCCAAAAAGGCGGAAGCGGAGGCAAGCCACGGAAGAAGGTCGCCGTGGGCAAGGCGTCCAAGAAGCCGGACACGGTGTACCAGTTGAAGATCACGCTGCTCGACACGCAGCCGCCGATCTGGCATAATCCAGGTCGAGGACTGCACGCTCGACAAGCTGCACGAACACATCCAGACGGCGATGGGGTGGACCAACTCCCACCTACACCACTTCAGGATCGGCGAGCAGCTTTACGGCGACCCGACGCTGATGGCAGAGAACTTCGAGGACATGGGGTACGAGGACTCGACAACGACGAAGTTGAGCGACATTTTCCCCGAAGGCCGCAGGCGGTTCCGGCTGCTGTACGAGTACGACTTCGGCGACTCCTGGCAGCACGAGGTCTTGTTCGAGAAGAAAATCGAGGCCGAGGCGGGGCAGAAGTATCCGCTGTGCGTGGACGGCGCACGGGCCTGCCCGCCCGAAGACGTGGGCGGCACCTGGGGCTACGCCGACTTCCTGGAGGCAATCCAGAACGAGGATCACGAGCGTCACGACGAGTTGCTGGAGTGGGCGGGCGGCTCGTTCGACCCGGAAGCGTTCGACCCGGCTACTGCGACGAGGCGCATGAAGAAGGGGCTGCCCGACTGGCGACGGATGATGTGAACAGCGGCGTCAACCCTCTCGCTCACGTCGGCTTTTTTCCGGCTTCACGCAGCTTCTCCAGGAACCGATAGCCGGCATCACCCTTCTTCAGCTTGACGTGCCCCACCCGTCGCCGAGGCTTGGGAACGGTGTACACGCCCGGCTCGTCACCCGCCGGTTTGATCGTCTTGCTGGCGACGTAATCCTCCACCCACTGCCGGCGGGTCCGCAGCCAGCGACCGTCCCGGATCGCCCGGATACGCCCGTCGAGCAGTCGCTCCCTGGCCTCGCTGTACGAGCAGTGAAGGAAGGTCGCTAACTCACGGGTAGTCATGAACGACTCTTGACCCGAAGAGGGCGGCTGACCGGAGGCACCCTCGGCTGCGCCGAAGCGATCCGCCAGCCAGCGGTCCAGTTGCGCCTCCAGGTACAGCGGCTCGCCCATCCCGCCCTGCTCGACGGGCTGGACGGCCTGGAATAGCTCGCCGTGCAGGTGTCGGGGAAGGCGGTACTCGGAAACGGCCTGTTCCTTTGTGAAGAATCTGTTCATCGCCGGATGCTCCGTCTTGATTTCGTCACGGCCCCTCTGGTCGCCGGACTGCGTTTCCGAACCAACGCCCAGGTCGCCGGTCTACGCTTATGGGCTGCGCCGTACTCGTCCACGGACGGCGACTGCGCCCAGGCCAGGTGTCCCAGGGGAGGCGTACACGCCATGAAACTCATTTGCCCCAAGTGCGGTGCTGGCAACCGGATCGGGTCGCAGTCCCGCTACCAGGCGTTCTCCTGCTCCTCCTGCGGGCTGCTGTTCTTCGGGCTGGAGGCCGAGGCGAGCCTGGGCAGCTTCTTCCTGGACGACCCCAGCAAGACGCCGTGCCCGCACTGCTGGAAGGTCATCTACCTATCGCCCAATTACCGGGACGGCGGCTGGGACGGCCCGGCCCGGTGCAGTTCGTGCAGCGAGGCGCTGCCCCCTCGACCGGAGTATTCGTGGCAGGAGCGAGAGGCACGGTCCAAACAGGTGGAGCGAGAACTGAGAGGAGAAACAGGGCAGGTCCAACACGACAAGTCAACCCACGAGGAAGCGCCCGCCCCGGTACGTCGAGAGGAGAGGCGGAAGCCGAGACAGGACGAGGCAGCCGCCAGCAGCCCGCCACCGGCTCCAAACGGCGGCGACTGGTGGCGTGGGATGAGATGCCACAACTGCGGCTCGCCGATGTCCCCACGGCCCGCCGAGCCAACTTTCCCCCGGTGCCCGAATGCCTCTGGCAACCAAATGTACTGCGGCTGAGTCTGTTCAACGGCCCCCGCCCGTCTGTCCGCCAAGGAAGTTGCCGATGAACGCCGAGCCAGATCGACCGGGGTGCCCCGAAGCCACCCTCGCAGCCGCCCGGCGGCGCATCGTCGCACTGAAAGCGGCGCTGGCCGAGTGCCGGCAAGAACTCGCCGCCGCATCGGCGATTATCGAGGGGCAAGACGCTCAGATCGAAGAGTTGAAGGCCCAGCTTGAAGGGGCCGACAGGCTGCTCGACGAGGAGCGGAGGTTCGCAAGACGCTCGAACGTCGTCTGACAGAGGCCGAAGCCGCCGGGCCGGACGAAGCCTGCCCCCTCGTCATTCCCACCCCGCTGCTGCAGGCTCGCACCGACAAGGAGTAAAGATCGCCGATGGCCGTCGTCGAAAAGCGTCCGTTCTGGTTTTCCGACTTCAAGCGGCTCGTCGAGAAGTGTTGGGATCACCACGGGCCGTGCGGAAGCGTGCGTCTTGACAGCGCTCTCGAAGTCGAGAACGGCCTCTGGCTCTTCCGTGCTTCCCCGGTATTCCAGGAGGTCTTCGGCGGGATCGACGACGGCAAGATCGTCTGGACCGGGTTCGAGTTTCACGACAACAAGCTGCTCCGGGCGATGAAGGTGTATGGCGTTTCCGCATCGAGTCGCTGCTCGCACTGCCATCCGATGCCGGCAATCATGATTCGAGGAGAGTACCGGAGCCACATGCTGAAGCTAACGGTTCTGCTGGAGCCGGTGCCCGGATCGCCGGTCGTCGAGATCATCGACACGCTCAGGCACCAGGTCAGGGCGAAGTAACCGTCATGGACATCGACAACGAGAGGCTGGCGGCGCTGGTCTACGGGGAGTTGCACAAGACCTTCGTGCTGAAAGGTCGGTGGCGTGGTTGCTCTGATGCGATGCAGGGGCTTTGGGAGGAAGCGGTCCATGAAGCGCTGGTCCGTGCCGCCAGCCAGGAAGGCGACGAGGGTGCTACCGCCGCCCATCTGCTGAGAAGGCTTTCGACGCCAGAAGGTGAGCGTGGCCCGGACTGCTACACGGTCGCCGCCCTCGCCTACGAAGAACTCATCCAGCACTACGAGTCCGGCGGCTCCTTCTTCGGCCTCGGCCTGCCGTGGGAGGCCCGGACGGAGAAGACGCACCAGGCATGGGCCGGTGCGATCAGGCTGGCGCTGTCACGGACAGCCCTCAGCGGCGAGAACCCCGGCGGCGCTGGATACTGCCTTCACGTCGCCCGTGCGTCGGCGGACCGACCGTTCGAGGAAGCTGCCAGCGCTCCGCCCGCAGGGTCCGGGATGGAGAAGCCTCCAGCAACCCGACGCCTCTGGTGGAAGTTCTGGTGATGCAGGTGCGCTGAGGCAACGTGGCCGGGAACCGCTGGAAGGTCGGAGCGAGAAGGCAGGTGGAGAGGATGGAACAAGAGACGGCCCAACAGCCTGAAAAGAAGTATTACCGTGAAGCCACGCCTGAAGAGATGGCGCATTACAACCGCCAGGCAGACGCAGCGGAGCGCTACCACTTCGGCTTCGGCGTCGGCGAGGAGCCGCAGATCGACGCCATCCCACCCCAGCCCTCTGATCCCGGCACTGGCGGCGAGGCCGATGTGTCGCCGTCCGTCGTCGTGATCGTGGACAAGACCAGGTGCGAAGGCCAGTGACGGTCTGGCTGTGAGGTTGTCTGCCGCCGCCGGAAACGGCCCGGCGACAATCTTCTTGGACCGTAGGAGTCCTAAATTGTCTGGAGTCCCAGGATTTTTCGGAGTCCCAAGAAAGAACGGGCAGTCTCAGCGTGTACACCCCCGTCCCTCTGGAGTCCCTTGAAACCTTTTTGCAACATGATTGTTTCAGGTCCAGGTTCGGAACTCTTGCTACTGAAACTTCGATTCCAGGCGGTGGAAGGCACGTCAGCAATCGTCAAGTATCCGCATCCCACTCCTGCACGACCTTCACCTTCCCGGCCCCGTCCGGGCTGTAGACCAGCGACAGCCCGGCGAACGACACAAACGCTTCGATCCCCAACTCGCTGGCGTAGTGAAGCAGCCTTGTGAGCGTCTTCAAGTCACGAGTTTTCGTCGCCCCGGTCCACAGCCAGGTCGGACACCCGAAGGGGACGGCTTCACCTTCGACATCGACGGCGCAGGAGTAGTAGGCGAGGCCGAACTCGATCAAGTCGGTGTCTGCCAGCGCCGCCGTGAAGTAGCAGGCAGCCGTGGGCACAGCCGGGATGACATCCAGATCGGGGAGCAGGAACCGTTCGCCGTACTCCGAGGTCACAACGTCTTCCTTGCTCGTGTGGCAGATCAGGTCGCCCACCCGCAGGAAGCCCAGGTCGATGGCCCGCAGGCGCAGTCCCATCACGATCACCTTGATGGCGGCGGGGTCGGCGTGGGGGTGCGAGAGGTTGTAGGCCACGGTAAGTCGGAGGTCGGCGGTCATGCGGCGCTCGGATCGGGTTGGCGAGAACTGCCCCACCCGTGTAGACCGCCGTGCCCCCTCCCGGTTCACATTCCCCGGACGTGCCCGACTGGATGGATTGGTGGCCCCGCCGTCGAGCGAGATGAGCGAGGGCACCCGGCGACCGGATCGCCCTCGTTGCTTCAACCCCCTCGAACGGCGTCAAGCAGTCGCTCTTTGTTCTGAAGGCCCACCAGTCGGGCGACCTCCCGGCCCTCCTTGAACACGGCGACGGTCGGCAGTGCGGTGATGCGGAGCCGGCCCGCCAACTCGGCGTTCTCTACCGCATCGACCTTGTAGACCGCCGCCCGGCCCCGTAGTTCCTGGGCGACTTCCGCCAAGATCGGGGCGATCAGACGGCACGGCCCGCAGTAGTCGGCGAAGAAGTCCACCAGGACCGGGACCGGCGAGCGCAGCACTTTCTCCTCGAACTCGGTGGCGGTGATTTCTACGACGTAGTTCTTGACAGACTCCTTGTTACCTCACCTGGATCACGGACGGCAGGCCGGCGACGGCCTCGATCTGCTCGACGGCGATCTCCACCGATGCGAGGAATGCGGTCATCACCAGGCGTGTGCCGCCCAACTCGGTCGCCAGCCGGCGCTCCTCGTCGGGTGGCAGTTGTGGTTCTCGTAGCCAGAGCCACACCCGCACCCGGTCGGTCGGCTGCTTCCCCCTCCGTCCTCTTTTTGACTGACTCATGAATGATGCCCACGACACTCCTCCACTTGCCGACCCGGCCCGTGGCGGTCACGAACCCTGGCGGTCAACACCTTGCCGCCGTCCTCGTGGCCCGGCCCCTCGGCGGGAGGCCGGACTTCCAGCACTTCGATCTCAATGTGGCCCGCCTCGTCGAACGGGGCCGCTGCACACGCAGCAGCACGCTGCCGGCCCGCTGGGCGAACAGCACCCGCTCCACCACGTTCATGACATCCACCGGCTTGGCACCGCCGAACGACATGCCAGCCTGGATGCCGGGCCGGGTCAGTTCGGCGATCTGTTCCTTGGGCACGCCGGCTTCACGCAGTAGCTTCGCCTTCGCTTCCCGGCCCTCCTCGTCCAGCGAGAAAAGCTGGTCGAAGAACCGGCGGTGCATGGCGTCGAAGATGTTCATGTCGCTCCTCCTGCTGAAGACTTCTCCTGTGTCGTGTTCAAGCTGCCCGGTTGCGTCTTCTGCCGTAGACTTTCAGCACTGCTTCACGGACCCGTTGCCAGTCCTGTTCGTCGAAGCCGTCCTTCTGGATTTCCGAGACCGGCGTGACGTAGGCGTTGAGGATGGCGTCCTGGTCGTCGCCGTTGAAGCTGATGGCCGGTGCCCAGCCGAAGCCGAAACCCGGAGCGCCGAGGCTGCCCATCGTCTGCACGTCCTCGGCGACCAAGCCCAGCTTCTCCACGAAGGCGTCGAACTGGTCACGGGTCAGCACGGCGGTCCACTTGCGGTGCTTGCCTTTCTCCCACCGCACTTCGAGGTAGCCGTACTCGTACTGCTCGTCGCCTTCGGTCCTGGTCCACAGAGAGGGGCAAGTCGGCGTGTACGCCTTGAGGCTGACGTTCGACGGCACATCGACCGAGTAGATCACCGAGAACAGCATGAGAAAACCCTCCAGGCCGGCGATATTGACTTCGCCAACCTGGGGTACAATCCGCTACCCTGCCGGCGGCTCAGTGCCGTCGTCCGATCTCTCCTTCTGCTCCAACAAGGGCAGCGGTCGGTGGGCGGTGAGCCGCAGCCGGACGGACGGAGGCTGTTGCTCTGCGGCTCTGTAGGGCAGCTTCAGGGCGTGGTTCGCTTGCATTTCGAGGAGGAGCAGCAGCATGTATTGGGCGGCGATCTCCGAAGGCAGGGGCCAGCGTGGGAAGACGTAGCTGTTCGTGATCTGGCTCGCCCACTGCCACGTCTCCAGCCACAGCCTCGCCAGCGAGGGCCGGACCCCATAGCTGGCAAGCTGGCGGCGCACCTGCGCCACCAGCTTCTTCTTGGGCCAGCCCGGCAAGTCCCTGCTCTCGGCCATCGTCCTCTGCTCCTCGTGCTTGCCCTACCTGCGGCGGTTCAGCGCCGGTGCCTCACTTCGAGAGAAAGCGCCGCAACTCTTCCGGCTTGTCCAGGGCCAGCCGCTTCATGCCAGCGCCAAGCCGGCACAGCGCCTCGTGGTACTCCTCGCTGAGATGGTCTGGACTCGCTTCATGACCGAACTCGTGGATCAACAGCCGGTCCACGTCCTCGGTCGCACCCTGCTCGAACCAGGCGTGGCCGAGGCGCAGCAGGTTGAAGTCCAGCCGCCCGGCCCCGTAGGCGGCGGCGAAGTTGTTGGTCGTGTGGACAACCGAGACGACGAGCGGCACGCCCATCAACTCCCCGGCGAGGAAGCTGGCGTAGGCGGCGATGTTCTTGATGCCGTCCGTCCACTTCTCCTCCGGGATGACCGTGACGGCCTTGGCGCTGGGGTCGTCGCTGTAGGGCTTCGGCGAGGGGCAGACCTGGCCGGCGGGCGGCACAGC
>JAXMAU010000006.1:0-154882 GCA_046350215.1 Gemmataceae bacterium
GAGCGCCCTGCTCGGGTGGACGTCGACACGCACTTGCCCCCGGTGTGTTCACCGGGGGCTAAAGTCAGAACCACGCCGCATGGGATTGCCCGTAAGGGCCGCAGGTGCGACGGTCTTCTGTCTTGCTGCTGACTACTCTCTGTCTGTCTGCGGCGCCGGCATCGCCAGTACCTCGGTCAGCAGCGGCGGTGCCTTGCCGAACTTCTGCTGATACTCCTCGACCGTCGGCACCAGCCGTACCTGCACCTTGGCGGCGTGGTGGACGGCGATGTCGGCCAGTTTGTGCTCGATGAACGGGTTGCGGAAGCGGTCGAGCACCTCGCGGGCGAACCCGACCGGGTCGTCCACGCGCCCCTCGAGCACTGGCGCTACCTCGTCCAGCAGCAGGCGCTCCAGCCACGGCCCCAGCTCCGGGTCGGTCACCGCCGCGCGGACCGTCCGCAGCCCCCGCGGCCACGCCTTGATCAGCAGCGCCGTGTGCCCGCCGTTGAGCAGCCGCACCTTGCGCAGAAAGTACGGCATCACGTCCGGCGTCCACACCACCGCCCGGTGTTGCAGGAACCGTCCGCCCTGCGGTTTGTCCTCGATTGCCCACAGAGCATACGGCTCGCACGCGGTCAGCATCGGGTCCTCGCCCAGCAGCGGGTGCCCGGCCGGGGTGCCGGTGACGATCCGGTCGACCAGCGTGTTGTGCCAGATGCACGACGATTCCACCCAGGTCAGGAACTCGGCGGGCATCCCCCAGCCGCGCGCCAGGTCGACGACGAGGCCGCGCAGCAGGTCGGCTTGCCGCTCGCGCAGCTCGCACGGGATCAGCGTCAGGCCCGGCAGCCCGGCCTGGAAGCGCGCCGCCAGCACCGCCACCAGCTTGGCCGGGAACGACCGCGGTGGGGTCTGGCTCGGGGCGTCGGCCGGGTCGAGGTCGTAACCCTTTTCGGTGGTGTTCGACAGAATCACGCGCAGCTGCGGCGAGCGGGCCAGGTTCAGGACCTCGCCCCACTGCGTCGACGCCACCAGCGCCCGGCTGATGCTCTCGCACGGCTCGACGCGGTCGACGGTCTGTCCGCCCTCAATGCCGCGGACGACGATGTGATACCGGCCGCCTTGCCGGTTCAGCCCGCCGGCCCGGTCGTCGCCGCCGGTCGACTGGACGATCACCACCCGCCCGACGTTCTGCCCTTCCTGGTTCGCCTGGTGGATGAACAGGTCGGCAAAGGCGCGGAGGAAGCGGCCGGAGCCGAACTGCAGAATCGTTTCGGGGAGGCTGTTCATGACGGACTCACGCGAGGCTGCGGGTGCGGGAACGACTCTGGCAAGGTAGCGGCCCCGCGGCCGCTCGTCCACCGCCCTCGGCCGAGCGATCGGCATCGATTCCTGTCTCCCCCGAATTGGCTTTTGACAACCGTATAGCCTATTTTACATACAGAGACGTGGCAGACGTCCGGAGCGGACGGCGCCGGCGCCTGAACGGACAGAAACTCGCCTGAAGGTGGGCTGTCGAGGGACTCATGTCACCGACTGAGGGGAATCGGGTCGCCCTGACCGGGATCGACCAGGTGGCCGCTCGCACCTGCCAGAACGTCGGCGAGCACTTCTGCCTGATGTCCGGCCTGCTGGCTGACGCTGCCGGGTTCCAGACCGACCTGGACGGGGTGGTGCGGAAGTGGAACCTGGGGATGGAGCGGTTGCTCGGTTATCGCGGCGACGAGGTGATCGGCCGGTCGTTCGCGCTGCTGTTCGCCGCCGAGGAGGTGGCCGCCTGCAAACCGCAGCAGGTGCTCTACGGCCTGGCGGCCGCCGGTCGGTACGACGCCGAGCTGTGGTTCACTCGCAAGGACGGCACGCGGGTTCGCGGCGAGTGCTTCAGCACCGGCCTGGGCGATGCGCACGGACGGGTGACGCACTACGCCCACATCTTCCGCGACGCCACCCGCCGGTGGGCCGACGAGCAGAACCTGGCTACCCGGCTGCGGCAGCAGGAGGCGGTCGCTCGCGTCGGGCTGCTGGCGGTCAAAACATCGGACCGCCGCGAGCTGGTGGAGGCGGTGGTGAGCACCGCCGCCGATGTCCTCGGCACCCGGTTCGCCAAGCTGCTCGACCTGCAGCCCGACGGGCGGTCGCTGCGCGTCAGCGCCGGCGTCGGCTGGGGGGCAGGGGTGGTCGGCAGCGTTCACGTCCCGGTCGGCCCCGATTCGCAGGCCGGCTTCACGCTGCTGCACCTGGAGCCGGTGATCTTCGCGGACGCGGTGGTCGAGGATCGGTTCGGTTTGACCGAGGCGCTGCGGCGGCACCGCATAGTGAGCGGGATGAGCGTGGTGGTGCAGGGGCGGCAGCGGCCCTACGGGGTGCTCGGCGTGTACGACCGGGTACGACGGGCGTTCAACCAGGACGACCTGCACTTCCTGCAAAGCCTGGCCAACCTGCTCGGCTCGTTCCTGCAGCGGACCGAGGCGGAGGCGTCGCTGCGGGCCAGTGAGGAGCGCCTGCGGCTGCTGACCGACACCATGCAGGACGCCGTGTCGCTCCACGACCCGACGGGTCGCGTCCTGTTCATCACCCCATCGTGCCTCCGGCTGACCGGGTTCACCCCGGAGGAACTGCTGGGTGCCGACGTGTTCTCCCTGTGCTACCCCGACGATCAGCCGCTGGTGCGGGCGCGGCTGCGGGCCGTCCTCGCCGGCGAGCAGCAGCGCGTCGAGTTTCGCTGCCAGACCAAAGAGGGCGGCTACCGCTGGCTGGAGACGGTCGGCACCCCGCTGTGGACCGACGGCCGCGTCGACCGGATCGTCTGCTGTACCCGCGATATCGAGGATCGTAAAAGGGCGGAACTGGAGCGCGTCGAGCTGGAGGAGCGGTTGCGGCAGTCGCAGAAGATGGAGCTGGTCGGCCAGCTGGCCGGCGGGATCGCCCACGACTTCAACAACCTGTTGACTGTCATCACCGGGTCGGCCGACCTGCTGCTCACCGAGACGGATGCCTCCTCCGCACCGTTGCTCCGCGAGATTCACGACGCCGCTCACCGGGCCGCCGGCCTCACCCGCCAGCTGCTGGCGTTCAGCCGCCGGCAGGTGCTGGAACCGCAGGTGCTCGACCTCAATCGGGTGGTCGGCGAGGTGGAGAAGATGCTCCGCCGGCTGATCGGCGAGCACGTCGTCCTGACCACCGACCTGGCCGCCGATCTGCCGACCGTCCGCGTCGATCCGGGACAGATCGAGCAGGTGCTCATCAACCTGGCGGTGAACGCGCGCGACGCCATGCCCGACGGCGGCCAGCTGACGATCCGCACGCACGTCGTGACGGTAGCGGACGTCCCGCCCGAATGCCTCGGCACGCCGACCGCCGGCTGGTATGTCTGCCTGAGCGTGGCCGACACCGGGTGTGGGATGCCGCCGGAGGTGAAGGCGCGGATCTTCGAGCCGTTCTTCACCACCAAGGGAATCGGCAAGGGGACGGGACTGGGCCTCGCCACCGTGTTCGGCATCGTCAAGCAGTCGGGCGGGCTGCTCGACGTGAAAACCGCCGTCGGCGCGGGCACGACGTTCTTCCTCTACCTGCCGGCGGTGGAGGCGGTCGTCCTGCCGCGGGCGGCGTCTCATCACGGCGATGCCGTGCCGGGGACCGAGACGGTGCTGGTGGTGGAGGACGAGGAAGGGGTCCGCCGCTTTGTCCGGCTGGCATTGGAGGGGCAGGGGTATCGGGTGGTGGAGGCGGCCAACGGCGGAGCGCTGCGGCGGATCGTCGCCGGCGATCTGGCGGGTCGACCTGGTGGTGTCCGACGTGGTGATGCCGGAGATGAGCGGGCGGCAACTGGCCGACGCGGTGCGGGCGGCCGACCCGTCGCTCCGGGTGCTGTTCATGAGCGGCTATTCCGACGACATCGTGCAGCTGCAGGCGGTGACCGACGACGGCCACCTGTTCCTGCAAAAGCCGTTCTCGCCGCTGGCGTTGACGCGCAAGGTCCGCGAGCGCTCGACGCCGCCCGCCTGCCGGAGTGAGTAACGCCTTACCGAGTCGAAGCAGGCGATCAGAACAGCCGATCGATCGGCCGCGTCTCGGTCGGCAGGACCAGGTTCGGCCGGCTGGACACGTCATGGACCATGCCGTGCGGGTCGATGCCGAGGTTGTGGTAGATCGTCGCCAGCACATCGCGGTAGTGGATCGGCGTCTCCTTCGCACCCGCGGCGGTCGAGTCGGTCGAGCCGATCACCTGGCCGACGCGCATCCCCGCCGGCGAGGATGGCGGCTGGACCCGCGCCCAGTGGTCGCGGCCGGCGTCCTTGTTGATCTTGGGAGAACGGCCGAACTCGCCCCAGACGACGACGGTGGTGGTGCGGTCGGGCCGCCGTAGATGTCCTCGATCGCGCGGATCCCCTGGTCGAACAGCGGCAGGTGCTGCTTGAGGTGGCGGAAGTTCTGGCCGTGGGTGTCCCAGAAGCCGTAGGCGACGGTGACGACGCGCGCCGGCCTCGACCAGTCGACGACCATGAGCAGCGGTCGTTCCACACGCGCGTCGCCGAGGTGTTTGGCGGAGCCGCGGCCGAGCGGTCGCGGAGTTTCTCCGGCTCGCCGAGGTTCATCGCTTCGAGCAGCTTGCTGGAGGTGAGCACGTCGAAGCGGCGGTATCGTCCATGCCGGCGGTGGCGTCGCCGGCGCGGCGGAAGCGGTCGACCTGGTCGAGCAGGCGGCGGCGATCGGCAAGCTGGGCGGTGGTCATGCCGACCGCGCTGCATCACTGCCAGGTCATTGCCGTCGACCTTGACCGGCATGGCGCGTGGCCGAGGTGTCCGGCGGGGCTGTTGTACGGCCGGTGCTGCATGGTCGGGAACAGGTCGATGAACGGCGGCACCACCGGGTCGACCGGCCCCTGTAGCCTGGCGACGACGCTGCCGAAGTGCGGCTTGCCGTCGCGCTGGGTGATGTTCATCGGGTAGCCGGTGGTGCTCTGAAAGCTGGAGTGCTCGTCGATCTGGCCGACGATCGAACGCAGGATGGCGAGCTTGTCGGTGCAGCGGGCCAGCCGCGGCAGATGCTCGCAGATCTGGATGCCGGGGACGTTGGTCGAGATCGGCTTGAACTCGCCGCGAACCTCGGCCGGCGTTCGGCTTGAGGTCGACGGTATCCTGGTGGGCGATACCGCCGGACAGATAGACCATGATGACCGAGCGATGCGACCGGCCGGACTTCGCCTCGGCCTGGAGCAACCGCGGCAGCGTCAGCCCGCCGACGGCGAGGCTGCCGACGCGGAGGAACGACCGGCGGGACAGGCCGTCACAGTACCGGTGGGAAGGACCGAGGAGGGTGGAGCATGGCGTGTGACATCCCGGGAGGGAGCAGGCGGCGGGTTGGAAGCTACCATACTGTAACCGAAGGTCGGCCGATGTCCAACGGGAATGACGGGCGCGTGCGGCCGTGGAGGCACCACACACCCGTCGCTGCGCTCCGAGCGTGCCACCCGAAATGGCGCTTTCTGGGTGGCACGCCCTGAGATTGCGCGAAGGGCGTGAGCGTTGGATGAACCTGACACGCACTCACGCCTCGCTCTCGAGCGTGCCACCCGAAAAGTCGACGTTCGGGGTGGCACTGGTGCCATGCCCACGCTCGCGTGGGCATGCGGGTTTCACCGACCGGCCCTGTCGGGAGAACGAGCATTTGCATCACAGGGCCACAAGCGTGGCCATGCCACCAACGCCGTGAGCAATTAGTGCCAAAGGCATCGTTTCCCATACTGACAATCGTGTCGCGCGTGACACCGTCCGCTGTCGCCGAACGGATTTTGGATGGCTCCACCTGGTAGTGCGGCATTGCCGAAGCGTTCTGCCGCGCCCTCGTACTCGTCCTGCGTCGCCGGCAACGGCCTGCAACGCGGCTGCCGACATGGTCCCGTCGGCCGCATCGCCCGCCGCACCGTCTTGCGGGCCGCTGAACGACCAGCTCAAGGACGCCCCGCCGCGTGGGATAATCCGCCCCAGCCACACCCCCACCAGCGTCCACCTGTCCCGGCTTTCGTCTGCCGGCGTGACCGGTTGGGCGTCTGTCAGCCGCGGTAGACCCTCCTCCCCGGCACCGGTGACAGTTCGGCCGCCGCGGGGCGTGTCCGACAGCAGGCCGCCTCGTCGCGCCTCAGCAGGTAGACCTTCCCCTTCTTATCCCCGGGCAGCACGATCGCCGGGTCCAGCGGCAAGGCTGGCAACGTTCCCGGTCCAAGGTTCGCCTCGTCCTCAAGTCGACCATCGCGCATCCAGGGATGTTGCCACAACGTCCGAGGCACAGGACAGGAAGTAGCGGCCCGACGCCAGGATGCGGCGCAACAGAGTCGTGAGCCGACGAAGCTTCGAGTCGTCCAGGCCACCGCCACCAGGGCGGCGGCCGGCAGGTCAGCACGAACAGCACGACCCAGATGACGACGCTCGCTGGCGGTGCCCACCGATGCGGTAGTCCCACCGCATCCGGTGCCCAGGTCCCACGATTTGCCGATGGCGTCGATGCCGGACGATGAACTGCGGCGGCGGTAGCGTTTCTTGCCAGCGCAGCAGAGGCCGCCTGGGGCGACGTAACCGTCCGCGGGCATTCGACCCGCGAGCCGTCGACGGCGCAAGGCAACCGAGCCAGCAGTGGCCAACCGGCGATGAATACTCAGTCGACGGGCCATCTGCTGGCGGAGGCGCGACGGATGGGCGTTGAGGGTCGGACCAAGCCCAGAGGCGGCTCACCGTGAGCCGGTGTAGCTGTCGCCCAGCACAGACCAGCGTGGGAACCGCGCAGCAGGGCAGTCGTCGTCAAAGCGGTCGGCGAAGGGTCTGCTCGGCGGACCAGCACCGCATCGCCAGCCAGACCCGGTCCCCAGGGCTCCAGCAGCCGTCGGCGGCGTCCACGAGGAGAAGGAAGGGTGCGGCCAGCGAACAGGTGCGGATGGCTACCGCGGCCAGATCGTCTGGGTAGGATGAGCCCGGCAAAGGGGCCTCCTGGCCTGGGTGGTAAGAGATAACCCCAGTGTACGGGTCGACGTCCATCTCCAGATCCTTCCCGCCGGAAAGGGCAGTGGCGCGTTGCATGCCACCCTGGCCTGCGGCCAGCGACTCACCATACTGACTACCAATCGTTCGACGCCTGGAACACGTACCAGTCTCCGAACAGAGGATGGACCTGGTAGTGGGCATTGCCGAAGGGCGTTCCCTCCTCGTTCGGGCGGAAGGCGAACCCGTAGGACATGGTGTCCGGCCCGATCCCGTCCTCCGCTGAACGTCGGTACACCCCGCCGCGTGACGATCAGGTCGCCCCAACCGCTCGAACCGTCGAGGCCCGACCTGTCGGATCGGCATTTCGTGTCCAAGGTCGCTTCTTCCATCGGCACCTACCCGTCTTGTAACTCTTGCCAAGCACCGGGCGAAAGCGAGCCGCTGAGGGACGTGGAACGGACTGGCCGACTGTGACGCCCAGGATGCCGAGCGCATCCCATGGCCAGACCGCGCACCCAGCATCCCGTTTTGGCTGGACAATCGTTCCCGGTTCCACCAGCCGCAGCTCAACCTATCGTTCCACAACGTACCATCTGCGGTCACGACCAGGAAGTGAGCCGGCCTCATCAGAGGGCCTTCGCAACTGGTACGGCCAACCGATGACCACCTCTTCAGAAGGACACCGGTCCCACCGCCACGAGCACCGCAAGCCCAGTACGGTCAGCACGAACACCAATCCCCATCCAGCCCTGCGAACTCACCGCACCGCCGTGAGCGATTTGCCGATGGCGTAACGGGGATGCCGGCGATCACCGCGGCGGCCATCGTGAGCCAGTAATATCCGAGGGCGTAGAGGAACAGCCGGTGATGCCGGTCAACAGGTAGAACACGCGTGCCACGCCTGGTGTGTCATGGGCGACACCGTTGCCAGCAGGCGAGGACCAGCCAGCCGACAAAGGAGGAGCCACAGGGCGATCCTCCGTCATTGATCACCATCTCGCCACCAATTCCTGCATGAGCGAGCAGGATCGGAGCGGTCCAAACGTCCTAGGCGTCCCCGCCCAAGAGGCCCACCACAGACCGCCACTGCAGCAGGTACAGTCCGTAGCACGTCGGTACCGAAGCTTGCTGTTGCATCTCCGCACCGGCATGGCCCGTGCACCTAGTAAACAAGGCGGCTCGACGGACCGATGGCCGGCTCGGCCCACCCGAGAAAGGCGACTTTCGATAGAGGATGGCCGCTCCTGAGGCTCTCCGCGAATACCGGCGAGCGCGGGGAAGCATCAACCCATCAACGCGAGCACCGACTCGAACGCTGCCTCGCCGGTGATCGTCGCGGCGACGTCCATCTCCATATCCCCGCCGAAAAAGTGCTGTGTGCCGCGCCCACGCTTCGGGCCTGCGCCCGGCGACCAGCACGGTTCTGCCGTTGGGAGAAGGCCAGCGGCCGACTCACGGGCACGAAGCGGGATCGGCACCCAGCGTCGCGATACGCAGACAGAGCAAGCCGGACCGCAGCAGCCCTCGCTGCCCACTGCCATCGGTCCGAAAAGTGCCGGGAGCGATCGGTGGCACGCAAACCGAGGCTCTGCGAAGGTCGGAGGAGGCGAAGTCGGATCACGGCCGTCGGCGTTCTTCGAGCGTGCCATCCATCCTCGCTTCTACGGATTGTCTGGTGCCGCCCACGCTTGCGTGGGCATTCGGCGGACCGGCCCTGTCGGGAGAACGAGCGCCGCATCACAGGGCCACGCGTGGCCATGGCCCACTGGGTTCATCACTGGCGATTCCGACGTGCTCCCAGGCCTCCAGATCGTCGAAGATGAAATCGGCCTGGCTTTCTTGTTGGTGCTGACACCCCACATCAACGTGGCGATCGCCCTGGCGCACCCTCGACCCACCACGATGGCCATCTTCCGATAATGGAACGCCGGGCGTACCAGCCAGAGCATCTCGTCGCCCCATTCGTACCGCAGGTCGGTCAGGTCGAGAACGACGGCGGCCGGACCCCATTTCGATCCCCATCCGCAGCATCCCCGCCATGTCACTGCGTCCGGGTGCCCTGCCGCCCCGTCCTTGTAGTCGCCGCTGAACTGGGCGATCAGCACCGAGGTGAAGCGGTTTTGACCTGTCGATTCGAGCTGAAACTGGCACTGTACACCGTCTCGTCCTCGACCCGCACCCGGGCGGAATTGCATGGGCTCATGGTTGTCTCCTGCGGTTTCTGTTACCCCTGGTCGTCCGCCTCGCCGATCACTCGTCTCTTGTCTGCCCTGTCGTGCCTGGTCGCGTCGTGGGCTCATCCCGCCGTCGGCCCCACTCGCACAGGACGCGGAAGCCAGGTCGCTGTCGCGCTGCTCCGGCTCGAAGCTGCTGCGGTCGGCCGACCGCACGCGCGCGTCTCCAGGTTGTACGTTCCGCCGCGGGCGTTGCGCGCTCACCCTCCGGCGGTCCCGGCGGGTCGACCGGCGGGTGCGTCGCGTAGCTGGTCGACGAGTACCAGTCCAGGCACCACTCCCAGATGTTGCCCACCATGTCGTGCAGCCCGAACCCGTTCGGCGGATAGCTGCCCACCGGGGTGGTGTGCCGCCGGCGGCTCGACGAGCGCTGGCGGGCGTTGTCGCGAAAATTCGCCACCCGCGTGGTGATCGTCCGCCCGTAGGGGAACGAACTGCGGCACACCCCGCCGCGGCAGGCGTACTCCCACTCCACCTCGGTCGGCAGCCGGTACACCCGCCCCGCCGCCCGTTCCGCCGGCAGGTCGGTCAGCTGCAGACAGAAACCGACCGCGTCGAACCATGCCACGTTCTCCACCGGGTGCCGCCGCACGTCCGGCCGCACCGTGTCCGCCGCCTGCCCCGACGGGCTGAAGTGGCTCGGGTTCACCCCATCAGACGCTGGTACTCGTCCTGCGTCACCGCGTCCCCAGGTAGAACGGGCGGGTCAGGTGAGATAGCGGCGCGGCCCTCGTCGCTGTAGCGGCCGTCCTCGTTCTCCGGCGAGCCGAGCCAGAACCCGCCCGGTGGAATCAACGCGAACTCCATCCCGAGGGAGTTGGTCAGCCGTGGCACGCACGGCCGCACCCCGCCAGTCAGCAGGGTGCACGCCTGCTCCTCCAGTGCTCCCGCTCCGCTCCCTCCGGCAGCCCGCGGAGGCGCCGGTGCAGGCGGACGTACGCGCGCTCCGGCTCGCCCTTTTCCTCCAGCCAGTCGGCCAGCACCAGCCAGTTGGTCTCGTCGGCCGGGTCGGTCTGGATGGCCTGCAACACGGCCTGTTCGACGTCCACGGAAGAATACCTCGCGGCCGGGGGGATCAGAGCGGGCAGCGCTCCAGCAGCAGGTAGTCGGTGGCGTCCATCCCGAGCTGGCGATAGGTGTGCTGTGCCGGCCGGTTGTCGCGCTCGACGTACAGCCGCAGGCCGATCACCGAACCGTCGCGACGGGCCTCGGCGTGGACCTGGTCGTACAGCAGGCGAAACAGACCGCAGCGTCGCGCATCTTCACGAACATAAACGCTCTGAATCCACCAGAACCAGCCGTTGCGCCAGTCGCTCCACTCGGTGGTGATCATCAGCTGGGCGAGGGCGGCGCCGTCGGCCTCGGCCAGGTAGTAGCGGCCGCGCGCCGGGTCGGCGAGGACGGCGGCGACACCGGCGGTCAGGGTGGGCAGGTCGAGCGTCTTACCTTCGGTCTCCAGAGCGAGACGGCGGTTGAACTCGACGACGGTGGCGGCGTCGGCCGGGGTCGCCGCGCGGACGGTCGGGGGCATGGTTGCCTCGGGTGCGGGGAAGTCGTAAGTCAAACGATGCACGGCGGCGACCTGGAACCGAGGGTACGGTGCATGGATCTGTCCCAGTACATTCGCGACATTCCTGATTTTCCCAAACCGGGCATCCTGTTCAAGGACATTACCCCGCTGCTGGCCACGCCGAAGGCGTTCCATTACGCCATCGCCGCGCTGGTCGAGTACGCGCGCGGCCGGCGCATTGATGCGGTGGCCGCTGCCGAGGCGCGCGGCTTCCTGTTCGCCGCGCCGCTGGCGCTCCAGATGGACCTGCCGCTGATCCCGATGCGCAAGCCGGGCAAGCTGCCCTATGCCACCCACTCGCACACCTACGACCTGGAATACGGGTCGGCCGAGCTGCACGTCCACATCGACGCCATCCGGCCGGGGATGCGCGTCCTGCTGCTCGACGACCTGCTGGCGACCGGCGGAACGATGCTGGCGGCGTGCCGGCTGGTGGAGAAGTCGGGCGGCGAGGTGGCCGGGTGCGGCTTCTGCATCGAGCTGGGCTTCCTGCACGGCCGGCAGAAACTGGCGCCGGCCGACGTATACAGCCTGATCCGGGTCTGAGGCGGGAAGGGGAGGCGAACCATGCAGCTGAATCCGGACTTCGACAAGGGCGGCGGGATGCTGCCGGCGATCGCCCAGGACGCCGCCAGCGGCCAGGTGCTGATGCTGGCGTACATGAACCGCGAGGCGTGGGAAGAAACGCTCCGCACCGGCCGGGCGGTGTACTTCAGCCGCAGCCGCAACAAGTTGTGGCGCAAGGGCGAGGAGAGCGGCAACGTGCAGCAGGTCCGCGAGGTGTACCTCGACTGCGACGCCGACACCATCCTGCTGAAGGTGACGCAGATCGGCGGGGCGGCCTGTCACGAGGGATACGCCAGCTGCTTCTTCCGCCGCATCACCGCCGACGGGGTGGAGGTGGTCGGCGAGCGGCTGTTCGACCCCAAAGCGGTGTACAAGAAATGAGCGATCCGAAAATTCTCAAGCTCGGTGTGCCGGCCGGCAGCTTGCAGGAGGCCACCGCCGACCTGTTTCGCAAGGCCGGCTACAAGATCACCTTCGCCAGCCGCAGCTACTACCCGGCGATCGACGACCCGGAGATCCACTGCACCCTGATCCGCGCCCAGGAGATGGCCCGGTATGTGCAGGACGGCTCGCTTGACTGCGGGTTGACCGGCTACGACTGGATTCTGGAGAACGACGCCAAGGTCACCGAGGTGGCCGAGCTGGTCTTCAGCAAGGTCAGCCGCCGGCCGGTGCGCTGGGTGCTGGCGGTGCCCAACGACTCGCCGATCCGGTCGGTCAAGGATCTGCAAGGCAAGCGGATCGCCACCGAGGTGGTCGGGCTGACGACGCGCTGGCTGGCCAGCCACGGGGTGACGGCGCAGGTCGAGTTCAGCTGGGGCGCCACCGAGGTCAAGCCGCCCAAGCTGGCCGACGCCATCGTCGAGGTGACCGAAACCGGCTCGTCGCTGAAGGCGAACAACCTGCGCATCGTCTGCGACCTGTTGCAGAGCACCACCCGCTTCATCGCCAACCCGCGGTCCTACGCCGATGCCTGGAAGAAGGCGAAGATCGACGACATCGTGCTGATGCTCCAGGGCGCCATGGCCGCCGAGGGCAAGGTCGGGCTGATGATGAACGTGCGCCGCGGCAATCTGGAACAGGTGCTGGCGATCCTGCCGGCGCTGCAAAACCCGACCATCTCGTCGCTGTCCGACCCGGAATGGGTCGCGGTCAACACGATCATCGACGAGAACACGGTGCGCCACATCGTCCCGCGGCTGAAAGCAGGCGGGGCGAAAGGCATCGTCGAGTACCCGCTGAGCAAGATCATCGACTGAGAGCGCCGGCCGAAACGGCGGAGCGTCCTTGTCGACCGATTACTCAGTGGATAAGCTGATCCATAGGTGCGAACTTGTTGCTGCGTCCTCGGGGACGTTCACGGCGGCAGTTCGAGTCGCCTGCGGTCCATCGATCGTGCCCACAGCGCAGGAGGGGGTTGCCTGCCGCGGCACGACAGGTGCAGTCTTTTCACGAAGTGGCGGGACGTCCCGGCGGTGGCCGGGGTCCGTCGAACGGCCCTCGTGATGAGGAGTGAAAGCATGATCCGTTCGGGACACAAACAGCGGTACGGGTTCACGCTGATCGAGCTGCTGGTGGTGATCGCCATCATTGCCATATTGATCGGCCTGTTGCTGCCGGCGGTGCAGAAGGTGCGCGAGGCGGCGGCGCGGATGCAGTGCAGCAACAACATCAAGCAGCTGTCACTCGCCCTGCACAGCTACCACGACGCCAATCAGGGGTTGCCTCCGGGGCTGGTGAAGGTCGGCACCACCGATTACGGCTGGGGATGGGGAACCTATCTTCTCCCGTATATCGAGCAGTCCGCGCTGTACGCCGCCATCAACCCGAGCAACGTGGTCGACCCGTCCACCAAGGTGAACGAGATCCGCTCCATCCTGAAGGGGTTCCGCTGCCCGTCGGACACCGGCCAGGCGTACAACAACCGCCAGTGGACGTGGGCGAACAAGAACATCCAGCCGGCCACGTCGAACTACTTCGGCATGGCCGGGTCGAACCCCTCCGGGTGGACCAACACCGGGTTGTTCTACCTCGACAGCAGGGTGCGGCTGACTGACATCACCGACGGCACCACCAACCAGATCGCCATCGGCGAGCGGGCCTGGACGGTCGGCGCCTACGGGTACGGGGCCGGCGTGTGGGCGGCGACGGCGGCTGCCAACCACGACAAGGACCACTACTACGACCTGTTCTGTCAGACCGCCCGGATGATCAACTGGACCGGCACCGACTGGGACGCCCGGCACAGCGCCATCTCCAGCCCGCACACCGGCGGTGCCCAGGTGGGACTCGCCGACGGGTCGGTGCGGATGATCCAGAACACCATCGACGCCACCATCTACAACCGGCTCGGGTCGCGCAACGATGGTTACGTCACCACCATGGACTGAGTCCTGCATGACGCAACCGCCCCCTCGGGGCGGCTCGCCGGCGGCACGAACGGTCGTGCCGCCGCGCATCCCCCTTCCCATTTCACCTCCACGAGTGTTTCAACCGTGTTGTACCCCCTCTCTCGGTCGTCCGCGCGCTTCGCCCTTCTGGCTGCCGCCCTCGCTCTGCCGCTGCTGATCGGTTGCGGCGGCTCCTCCGACATGGGCAAGGTGTCCGGCAAGGTAACGCTGGACGGTGCCCCGCTGGCCGGCGCCAGCCTGGAGTTCGTGCCGGACAACGGCCGGCCGTCCACCGGGACAACCGACGCCAGCGGCGCGTACACGCTCCAGTACAGTCCCACCGAGGTCGGCGCCAAGGTGGGCAAACACAAGGTCCGCATCACCAGCCGCACCATGCGGGAGGACCCGAAGACGCACAAATCGGAGATCACCCCGGAGCGGCTGCCGGCCAAATATCACGCCAACACGGAGCTGGTCCGCGAAGTGAAGCCGGGCAGCAACACGATCGACTTCGAGCTGACGTCGCGCTGATGGCTGGCGGCGCCGACGCGGTCGGGCTGTTCGAGGTGGTCTGCTTCCCGCACGACGACGCCTGCGGCGAGATCTGGACTGATCGGAGCCGGTCAACCGGGAAGACATTCAACTGAATGGTCGGCATGGGGCGACTCACCGGGAGAGGTCGATCCGTCGACGTAGAAGACGACCACCCGGTCCGGGTCGATTCCAAGTCGGCTGGCCGTTTCCTGGCGCAGCGTCAGCTGGTCCGTACCGTGGCCCCACCACCTGCTGACCGATCACCGCGATGTGCGACCCTGGTAGGCGGCGAAGCGCCGCGGGCCGCCTCGGTGGACCCACCGCCAGTCCGCCAGGACGGGGATCGGCCAACGGGAGCTTCGGCTCGGCCGTTGGAGGGGAGATGATTTGTGGAGCGGCCATGTGCGGTCCTCCTATTCGCTGGGTCGTTCCTCGCTCGCGCAAGGGGCTGGTCACTCCGCCGCCGCCATCACCTGGAGCTGAAGCAAGCTGCGGTTCTGCTCTTTCTCCAGATATTCGCGACCCTTTTTCACGTTGATGTGGTCCCACGGCAGCCGCTCGGACGTCGGCCGGTGGCGGTGGACGTAGTGGGCGAAGTCGATCCCCAGGTCGGCGACCGTTTGCCACCACAGCTGCGGCTTGAAGCACTCGCGCCAGCCGTCCAGCCGCGCGCCGCGCCGCCACGCCCCCTCCAGCACCGCCGCCACCCGCCGATCGCCGCGCGTCAGCAGCCCCTCCAGCATGCTCGTCTCGATGTCGTGCTGCTTGATCGTCACCGCTTTGAGCCGGCAGCGGCGGCGCAGGTAGTCACCGGCCTCGCGCAGATACTCGCGCGTCTGCATGCCGTTCCACTGGTACGGTGTGTGCGGCTTGGGCACAAAGTTCGACACCGACGCCGTCACGTCCTTGTATCGACCCGTCACTTCCTTGCTGATGCGGGCGATCGTCTCCGCCATGTCGACGATGCCGTCGAGATCGACGCGCCGCTCGCCCGGCAGGCCGATCAGCAGGTAGAGCTTCACCTTCTGCCAGCCCTCGGCGAAGGCGTTACGACAGCCGTCGTACAGGTCCTCGTTGCGGATCGGCTTGCGGATCTGCTCGCGCATGTCGTCGCGGGCCACCTCCGGCGCCAGCGTCATTCCGCTTTTGCGGATCCCCTTCATCAGCTTCGGCAGCATCGGGAAGTGGCTGTTGACGCGCAGGCTGGGCAGCGACACGCTCACGCCGAGCGGCGAGAACACCTGGTGCATCCGCTCCACCAGCTCAGCGAAGTGCGGGTAGTCGCTGCTCGACAGGCTGAGCAGGCTGATCTCGTCGTAGCCGGTGCTGCGGTAGGCGTCGAGCGCCGCTTGCACGATCGTCTCGACGCTGCGGACGCGGAGTGGCCGCTTGATGACGGTCGACTGGCAGAACCGGCACTGCCACGGACAGCCGCGCATGATCTCGATGGCGATGCGGTCGTGCGGCGTTTGCACGAACGACACCACCGGCCGCTTCGGCAGCGGGATGTCGTCGAAGTCTTTCTGGATGGTGCAGGCGCGGATCTCGTGCGGCACGTCGGAGCGCGTGCGGTTCATCGCCACCAGCGTGCCGTCGGCGTGGTACTCCGGTTCGTAGAACTGCGGGGCATACGCCCAGTCGGTTTCGCCGACGAGCGCCGCGAGCATGTCGGCCCGCGACTTGCCGCCCTTCTCCTTGAGCGTCATCCACCGATCCATCACCCACGGCAGGCTCTCCTCGCCATCGCCGATGACAAAGAGGTCAATGAATGGCGCCAGCACTTCCGGGTTCTGCGCGCCGGGTCCGCCGGCGATCACCAGCGGGTGATCAAGGGTGCGGTCCTTGCTGTAGAGCGGAATGCCGCCCAGGTCGAGCATGGTCAGGACGTTGGTGTAGCCAATCTCGTACTGGAGGCTGAACCCGACCAGGTCGAAGTCGCGCAGCGGGGTGAACGTCTCCAGCCCGTACAGCGGCAGTCCGGCGCCGCGCAGCTCGCCCTCGAAGTCGAGCCACGGCGTGAACACCCGCTCGCACGCCCACTGCGGATCCTCGTTGATGATCGAGTAGAGCACCTGCAAGCCGTGGTGGCTGGTGCCGAGCGAGTAGGTGTCGGGGAACGCCAGGCACATGCGGCCGCGGACCTGCCGGCGGTCCTTGACGACGCTGTTCAGCTCCCCGCCGATGTACTGCGCCGGCATCTGAACGCGAGGCAGCAGGCGGTCGACGGCGGTTCGCAGCGCGTGATTGTCCATGCTTTCGGCTCTCCGATCGGGGGCGGCGGTCCTTCCGATTATCCAGCGTCGATGCGCGGCCGGCAAGGGCGCCCGGCGCTTGGGTGCGCGGGAGGACGTCAGCCCCTGGAAACTCGCCCCCGGTTCGCTATCTTCACCTGCACCTTGCGCGGGATGCGCTGCCCCCACCGGGGCCGTGGCGGTAGGAGCCGTGATCTCTCCATCGCCCCCGAAATAGCGAGGCGCCCGTGACTGGCCGACCGTTCCTCCTCCCCCTCGCCGCTCTTTTCCTCGCGCCCCTTTCGGCCGAACCGTCGCCTGTCGAGGCGATCCGCAAGGCGGCGCCGCCGGCGAAACCGGGACCGTCGCTGCCGGCCGACTGGACGAAGGCGTTCGCCTGGCGGTGCGTCGGGCCGGCGTCGATGGGTGGGCGGATCGTCGCGCTGGCGGTGGTCGAATCCGACCCGTCGACCTACTGGATCGCCACCGCGTCCGGCGGGTTGCTCAAGACCACCAACAACGGCACCACCTTCGAGCACCAGTTCGACCGCGAGGCCACGGTGTCGATCGGCGACGTGGCGGTGGCGCCGTCGAACCGCGACATCGTCTGGGTCGGCACCGGCGAAAACAACCCGCGCAACTCCGTCTCCTATGGCGACGGCGTGTACAAATCGACCGACGGCGGTAAGACGTGGACGAACATGGGGCTGCGGCGGACTTTTCAGATCGGCCGCATCGCCATTCACCCGACCAACCCGGAGATCGTCTACGTCGGCGCTCTCGGCCGACTGTACGGCCCCAACGAGGAACGGGGACTGTTCAAGACGACCGACGGCGGAAAGACGTGGAAAAAGATCCTCCATGTTGACGAAAAAACCGGGGTGATCGACGTGCGGCTGCACCCGACGCAGCCGGACACGCTGCTGGCCGCCACCTGGGAGCGGCGGCGCGATGGCTTCGACAGCCACGCCGGCGCGCTGGCCGCCGGTCCGGCCGGCAAGGTCGATCCGCCGGTGGCCGATGGGTATGACGCCTACGACCCGGTGACCAAGTGGGGCAAGGGCGGCGGCATCTGGAAGACGACCGACGGCGGCGCCACCTTCAAGCGGCTCACCGCCGGACTGCCGACCAACGCCATGGGCCGCATCGGTCTCGACTATTACCGCAAAGACCCGAATATCGTCTTCGCGATCATCGACTGCGAGCGGATCGGCATGGGCCGCGTCCCCGGCTACCTGGGCGTCACGCCGAAGGACGACCGGGGCGGTGTGCGCGTCGCCGAGGTGACGAAGGACAGCCCGGCGCAGGCCGGCGGGGTGAAGGCGGGCGACCTGATCACCGCGATCGACGGCGAGGCGATGAAGGACGCCGCCACACTGAGCCGTGCCGTGCAGCGCCACAAGCCGGATGACAAGGTGACGGTCACCGTCGGTCGCGGCGACAGGACGCTGACTCTCGCCGTCACCCTCGGCCAGTCGCCCGATTTGCCCTCGCGGCGCGGGCCGATGCTCGGCATCAAGGGCGTCGACACGCCCTCCGGTGTCCGCGTCGAGGGACTGCTGCCCGGAGGGATCGCCGCCGGCGCCGGAGTGCAGGCGAAGGACGTCGTCGTCGCCCTCGGCGGGCAAAAGGTGAAGACGATCAAGGAACTGTCCGACGCCTTCCGCGCCGCCAAACCGGGCGGCACCGTCGTCCTGCAGGTCCAGCGCGGCAACACGACGAAGGAGTTGAAGCTGACTGCCCCCGACCGCGGCCGACCGGGGCGACCCTACGGCCTGTTCCTCGGCGGACAGCGCGAGAATGTGCAGGACATGCAGGGGCCGGACGGTCACGAATATGGCGGACTGTACCGCTCGGCCGACGGCGGCGAGACGTGGAAGCGGATCAACAGCGTCAACCCGCGGCCGATGTACTTCAGCCAGGTTCGCGTCGACCCGTCGGACGAGAAACAGCTCTATGTCCTCGGCATCCGGCTGTACCGCTCGGAGGACGGCGGCAAGACGTTCAAGGCGGGCGGTGATAGCGGCGTCCACGCCGACCACCACGCGCTGTGGATCAACCCGCGCGACGGGCGGCACCTGCTGATCGGCACCGACGGCGGCACCTACGTCAGCTACGACCGCGGCGCCAGGTGGGACTTCCTGAACAACACTGCCATCGGCCAGTTCTACCATGCCGCGCTGGACAGCCGGCAGCCGTATCGCATCTACGGCGGGATGCAGGACAACGGCTCGTGGGCGGGCCGAGCCGCCGCTCGACGGCCGCGGGCCGATCAACGCCGACTGGGTGATGGTGCAGGGGGCGATTCACCCGTCGCGTCGACCCGAGCGACCCGGACATCGTGTACAGCGAATCGCAGGAGGGCAACCTGACGCGGACCAACCTGGCGCACCGGCGAGCGCGCCAGCATCGACGCGCCCTGTCCGGCCAGCCACCGTATCGGTTCAACTGGTGTACGCCGTTCGTCCTCTCCGCCACAACCCGCGCATCCTCTACGTTGCGGGTAATCGCGTATTCCGTCTGCGCGAGGCGACGACCCGCGGCCGATTTCGCCGGAGCTGACGACCAGCAGCCAGGCGAGCGCGACGGCGCTGGCGGAGAGTCCGCGGACGCCTGACGTGCTGTGGGTCGGCACCGACGACGGCCAGCTGTGGGTGACGCGCGACGGCGGGGTGAGCTGGACGAACGTGACGGCCAAGGTCGGGCTGCCGCGGCCGTTCTACGTCGCCTCGGTCGAGCCGTCGCGCTTCGCCGACGGGACGTGTTACGTCTGCTTCGACGCCCACCGATCGAACGATGACGACCCGCACCTGTTCGTCACCGAGGACTTCGGCGCAACCTGGAAGGCGCTCCGCGGCGACCTGCCGGCCGGCTCATCGCGCGTGTTGCGCGAAGACCTGTACAACAAGGATACGCTCTATCTCGGAACCGAATTCTCGGTATTCGCCTCGATCGACCGCGGCCGCACCTGGACGCGCATCAGCAACAACCTGCCGACGGTGGCGGTGCTGGAACTGGCGCAGCACCCGACGGCGGGCGAGATGGTGGCGGCCACGCACGGCCGCAGTCTGTGGATTGTGGACGTCACCCCGCTGCGGCAGCTGACGCCGGCGGTGGCGAAGGCGCCAGCGACGCTGCTTGCGCCGGCGCCGGTGGTCCGCTGGCGGCGCGAGCTGCAGCGCGGCTCGGTCTACGGCGGTGGCAGCCGCGAGTACTTCGGCCAGAACCCGCCGCCCGGCGCCGCGGTGTGCTATGTCCTGACGAAGCCGGCCAAAAGCGTCAAGCTGGTCGTTCAGGACTACACCGGCAAGACGGTGGCAACGCTGGCGGCGAAGCCCGAGCCGGGGCTGCACCGCGTCAGTTGGGACCTGCGCGGCGCCGTGGCGCCGCGGGTGGCGTTCGAGGGGCTGCTGCCCGACCGCGTCCGCGCTGCGATGGGGCAGGGACCCCAGCCGGTGCCGGCCGGGACCTACCGCGTCGTGCTGACGGTGGACGGCGTCGAGCACACGCAAGGGCTGCGGATTGAGAACGACCCAACGCTGCCGCCGGGGACGACCATCGCCGAACCGGACGAGACGCCACGCAAGCGCCGCGAGCGGGTCGATTTCTGAGGCGGACGCGGATCGCGAGGCGGCCGCTCGCCGATGAACCGACGGCTTATACCGGCGGCAGCAGCGCCACCGGATAAGCGCGTACCGTGTCATCCGCCGTGACCAGCGTCAGACCGTGCTGAATCGCCTGTGCCACCATGATACGGTCGAAGGGGTCACGGTGGAGCGGCGGGAGGCCTGCCAGATGTGAAAAAACATCTTCATCGATCTGCAAAGAGGCGATTTGATGGGCCAGTCGTTGCCTGGGCAGGTATACAGCCGGAGCCTCCGGCAGCGGTAGTTTGCCCAGCGCGTACTTGACGACTGCTTCCCAGACGGAGGCGACGCTCAAGAAGACTTCGTTAGCAGGGTTTTGGATAGCGTCACGGAAAGCAACCGGGAGTTGCGGGTCGGCACTGATGTACCAGAGGAAGACATGCGTGTCGAGCAGTAGCTTCATGCCCCCTCGAACTCCTTCACGATGTCCTCGGGTAGCGGTTGGTCGAAGTCGACGGGCACCCGGAACGCGCCGGCACACAGCCCGAACGGTCGCCGTCCGCTGGTCGGCGGTGAGAGCGGTCGCACCTCGGCGATGGGGTGATCACCGCTGATGATCAGGAGCGGTTCTCCCGCTTCCAGGCGACGCAAAAAGCCCAGAGGATCGCGCTGCAGGTCCAGAACGCTGATGGTGCTCATGTCGTCATTGTACCACTCTCGGGGGCGCCGAAGGCGACAACAGGCGATCCGCACGGGGCCGATCATAAGCTGTGCCGGTCGTGCCGGTCTGCAATTCTACCATCAAGTTAGCGATGGCCTTTCTCCACGATCCGTGGCGCGGCGAACAGCCCGATCGGCCGATAGCACGAACGGATCGTGCCGTCGGCGACATCATCGACGTACCCCACTGGTGGAAAGGATTCCCCATGAGACACCGCCCGGCGTTGCTGCGTGTACTGATTTTAACGTCTGCGCTGGCGGCCCCGGCCGTTCGCGCCGAGGAGGCCGTGGTTACCCTACCACCCTCGTGGGCGCCCGGATCGGAAGGGATGGTGTCCGTCTCGCCGTGGACGGAGCCAGCAGGTGACGCAGACCGGGGGCCGCTGACCAGCAACCGCCTCTTTCCGAACTTCATCGGGTTCATGAGTAACCCGCTGCAGAACATCGACCCGCGCTCGCTGACCCAGGTGATGCCGCTGTTCAGCAGCGCGTGGGTGTCGACCAGCCCGGCGCTGCCCAGCTTCGACGCCCAGGTGTACGGGCCGATGATGAGCGTCGCCATCACCGAGCGATTCAGCGTCGGCCTCAACCAGGGCGGATACGCGGTCGCGCACATCAGCCCGGCGGAGCGGCGCGGACCGCTCGGCGACCTGCTTGTTCGCCGGCGCGGTCGCACCGCCGGCGGCACCCGCGACGGGTTTCTCAACATGGGCGGCTACGCCCAGTACACCGTCATCGAGGACGTCGAGAACCAGTTTCTCGCCACCGTCGGCGTTCGCCTGGCCGTGCCCTGCGGGTCGTATGATCTGTTCCAGGGCAAAGGGCCGGCGCTGCTCGCCCCGTACCTGACCGTCGGCAAGGAGTTCGGCCCCTACCACGTCCTGGCGACCGCCGGCTACCAGTTCCCCGCCCGCGCCGGCGATCGCGGCACCGAGCTGTTCTACGTCAACGCGCACCTCGACCGCCAGTGCTTCGGCTGGGTGTACCCGCTCGTCGAGGTGAACTGGACCAAGCACACCTCCAGCCTGGACCTGCCGTCGCTGCCGACCCGCCACGGGATGATTGACTTCGGCAACTTCGAGACGTTCGGTAACGTCGTCACCCTCGCCGCCGGGGTCAACCTGGTGCTGATTCGCGACCGCGTCGAGCTGGGTGCCGTGTATGGCCGATCGCTCTCCACTTCCCGCAACGTCGACATCGACAGCATGCTCGTCAAGCTGGTATTGCGTTACTGAGAGGTTAGAGACTGAGGAGAAACAGCCCACTCACGTTCCGTCCGCGGTGACGGCTACCACAGAAAACCGCAGCATGGCCGTGTCCATGCTGCGGTTTTCTGTCTTTTTCCATTCCCAAAAGGGCCATTTCGCCATACTCTTCGCCGAGGAGCGGTCAACGATCACCGTGCCGCGTCACCCTTTCATGTCCGTGGCGCTTCGCCATGAGGGCTTCTGGCCCTCCGATGTATTCACGAGGAATGACGACTGTGACATCTCGCTATCCAGGGGGGCCACTGCGATGGAAGGCGTCCCACGCCGCGCTGGCCCTGATCGTCGGTAGTCTGGTGGTGGCTCTGGGGGTGGCCCGGCAGGTCACGACCCGGCCCGGTTCTCCCGGTGCCGTCGCGCCGATCGACGGCCGGCAACTGCCGCCGCCGCCACCCGCGTTCGGCGGAACAATCAACCTGAACGCCTACCAGTCGACGCCGTCGTGGCCGCCGCGCGTGGTGCCGCCGAAGGGCGCGCCGAACGTCCTGCTGATCATGACCGACGACGTCGGTTTCGGCGCCCCGAGCACGTTCGGCGGCGTCATCCCGACGCCAGCGCTCGACCGCATCGCCCGGCTGGGGCTGCGCTACACCAACTTCCACTCGACCGCCCTGTGCTCACCGACGCGGGCCGCCCTGATCACCGGCCGCAACCACCACTCCGTCGGCTTCGGCCAGATCTCGGAGCTGTCGACCGGCTACCCCGGCTACAACAGCATCATCAGCAAGGACAGGGCCACGGTCGGCCGCATCCTCCGCGACAACGGGTTCAGCACCTCGTGGTTCGGCAAGAACCACAACACTCCGGAGTTCGTCGCCAGCCAGGCCGGGCCGTTCGACCAGTGGCCGGTCGGCCTGGGGTTCGAGTACTTCTACGGGTTCGTCGGCGGCGATGCCAGCCAGTGGCAGCCCAACCTGTTCCGCAACACCACCCCCATCTACCCCTACGTCGGCAAGCCCGGCTGGAACCTGACCACGGCGATGGCCGACGACGCCATCGACTGGCTGAACCGGCTGAACGCGCTCGCCCCGGACAAGCCGTTCTTCTGCAAGTACACCCCCGGCGGAACGCACGCGCCGCACCATCCCACCCCCGAGTGGATCGACAAGATCCGCAAGCGCAAGCTGTTCGACGGCGGATGGAACAAGCTCCGCGACACCATTTTCGCCAACCAGAAGCGGCTCGGCGTCATCCCGCCGGACGCGAAGTTGACGCCCTGGCCAAAGGACTTGCTCAAGGAGTGGGACACCCTCAGCGCCGACGAGAAGAAGCTGTTCATTCGCCAGGTGGAGGTGTACGCCGCTTACCTCGCCTACACCGACCACGAGATCGGCCGGGTGATCGACGCCGTCGACAAGATGGGCAAGCTGGACAATACGCTCATCGTCTACATTTCGGGCGACAACGGCGCCAGCGCCGAGGGGTCGCCGAACGGCACGCCCAATGAAGTGGCCCAGTTCAACGGCATCGACTTCCCGGTGGAGCGGCAGCTCAAGCAGTTCTACGACGCCTGGGGCACCGACCGGACGTACAACCACATGGCGGTCGGCTGGACGTGGGCCTTTGGCACGCCGTTCCAGTGGACCAAGCAGATGGCCTGCCACTTCGGCGGCACCCGGCAAGGGATGTGCGTGGCGTGGCCGAACCGCATCAAGGACGCCGGCGGCATTCGCCACCAGTTCCACCACATCATCGACGTCATGCCGACCATTCTGGAGGCGACCGGGGTCGCCGCTCCGGTGGCGGTCGACGGGATCGCCCAGGCGCCGATCGAGGGGGTGAGCATGGTCTACAGCTGGGACGCGAAGGCTGCCGCCGTCCCCTCGAAACGCCGGACGCAGTATTTCGAGATCTTCGGCAACCGGGCGTTGTACCACGACGGCTGGGTCGCCTGTACCACCCCGATCCAGGCGCCGTGGATTCTGGCGACCGATCCGCCGCCGGACGTCCTCAACGGCTACCAGTGGGAACTGTACCACGTCGCCGAGGATTGGACGCAGTTCACCGACCTGGCGAAGAAGAATCCGGCGAAGCTGAAGGAGTTGCAGGACCTGTTTCTCGTCGAGGCGGCGAAGTACCAGGTGCTGCCGCTGGACAACTCCAAGATCTCGCGGATGCTCACGCCGCGCCCCAGCCTGACCGCGGGCCGATCGGTATTCACTTACTCACGTCCGATCGCCGGCATCCCGCGCGGCGACGCGCCGAACGTGCTCGGCCGATCGTTCCGCATCGCCGCCGAGGTCGAGATTCCGAAGGACGGGGCCGAGGGAATGCTGAACACCAACGGGGGCCGGTTCGCCGGCTACGGGTTGTACCTGGTCAAGGGGCGGCCGGTGTTCACCTACAACCTGGCCGACTTCGTGCGCTTCCGCTGGGAGGGCAAGCAACCGCTGTCGCCGGGCAAGCACACGGTCGCGTTCGAGTTCACCTACGACGGGCCGGGTTTCGGCAAGGGCGGCACCGGCGTGCTCCAGGTGGACGGCAAGCCGGTGGACAGCCGGAAGGTGCCGCACACCCTGGCGGCCTCGACGCAGTGGGACGAGACGTTCGACGTCGGCAGCGACACCGGCACGTCGGTGGACGACCGCGATTATCAGGTGCCGTTTGTCTTTACCGGCAAGCTGACCAACCTGACGGTTCAGGTCGGCCCCAGCCAGCTGTTGCCGGCGCAGGAGAAGGCCGTGCAAAAGAAGATCGGCGAGCGCGACTGAGCGCCGATCCGACAGGCGCGGCGAAGGATACTCGCCGCGCCTGTCTGGGCTGGTCGTCCTTTGGGGTTTGCCGGGCCATGTCCCGGGAGGGTGGCGATCGTGAGTTCCTACCTGGTTGCGATGATTGCGTTCGGCGCCACGGCGGGCGGGTTCCTCCTGGGGCTGCTGGCGCAGCGGGTGGTGCCCGACGAGCACCTTACGGGAGACTCGAAGGATACCCTGAAGCAGGGCCTCGGCCTGATCGCCACGCTGACCGCTCTCGTCCTCGGCCTGCTGGTCGCCACCACCAAGGGGACCTACGACACGCAGCGCGCCTCGGTCATGGACCTGGCCTCGACGTTGTCCTTTCTCGATCGTGTGCTGGACCGCTATGGCGCCGATGCCAGGGTCACCCGCGAGGCGCTCCGCAACACCACCTGGGTACTGCTGGATCAGATGTGGCCGGGCGAGGGAGGACAGCCGGCGCAACTGTCGGGGGCCGAACTCCAATCGGCGTCCGAGGCGCTGTTCGACCGGGTCGCCGAACTCGATCCGAAAACCGACGTGCAGAAGGTGCTCAAGGGGCGGGCGATTGACCTGCTCGGCACCCTCGGCCAGATCCGGCAGAAGCTGCTCGCCCAGCAACAGTCGTCGATCCCCACCCCGTTCCTGGTAGTGCTGATCTCGTGGCAATTCCTGCTGTTCGCCTGCTACGGGCTGCTCACCGCGCGCAACCGGACGGTGTTCCTCGTCCTGTTCATCTGCATGGTGTCTCTGGCCAGCGGCTCTCTTCCTGGTCCTCGAGCTGGACCGCCCGTTCGACGGCATGATTCGCGTGTCCGGCGGGCCGATCCGTGCCGCGCTGATGCGCATGGGGCCGTGAGCCGGCAGAGCCGATCCCCGCCGCGCGGGGCGACTGGTGGCGGGCAATCGGTGCTTGCTCGTTCACCTTCCCAGTCGACCCGGCTATCATGACACCGGACGGAATGCCGGTGCGGGTGCAGCCCGCGGGAGGTGATACCATGACTCAACCTGCAGTGGTGTCCGATCCCAAGGTGATGCTGGGCAAGCCAGTCATCGCCGGGACGCGGATCACAGTCGAGTTACTGCTGGAGAAGCTGGCAGCGGGCGAAAGCGTGGACCAGATCCACCAGGCCCATCCGCACCTGCCGGCTGGGAGTGTCCCGGCGGCGCTCGCCTACGCCCTCGCTGTCCTGCGGAATGAGACCGTTGTCCCGCTGGAGCGGCAGTCGGCATGAGGCTGCTCGCCGACGAGAGCGTGGACGGACCGGTGGTGGCGCAACTGCGGGCTGACGGGCACAACATCGCCTGGATTGCGGAAGAGTCGCCAGGCATCCCCGACGACGAAGTCCTGGCGCGTGCTTACGCCGAAGGCAAGGTGTTACTCAGCGCGGACAAGGATTTTGGCGAGCTGGTTTATCGCCACCGCCGGTCACACGCCGGGGTGCTCCTGCTGCGTCTGGCTGGCCTGGATGAAGCCGTTAAGTGCGACCTGGTGTCTCGTGCTGTCAGCGAACAGGGGGATGAACTGGTCGGCGCCTTCGCCGTCCTGACCGCTGACGCGCTGCGCATTCGCCGTGATCCCGGTGCGGGGCCGGCCGCGTAGCCTGGCTTCTGCCGCCGCTCCCCCAGTCTGCCCACTCGCACCACTCCGCGCCATCGTGTCGCACAGCGCCTTCGCTTCCTTTTCACTCCAGCCGTCGCGTCGCCTCGGCCGATGTCAGTCGGACAGGCGTCTTCCGGCGCGGACGGGCTGTTCTCCAGCGCACGGATGGGGTATGGAGGGATCGGATAGCCCATCCGCGAGAGGGGGTCAGGCGGGATGTTCACCACCGTCGGCAGGTTCACGGCCCGGCACCCGTGGCTCGTCTGCGCTGCCTGGCTGGCGCTCGGCGTGGGCCTGGCCGTCGTCGCCCCCGCGTGGGACCGCCGCGCCCAGGACGACGACATCCGCTTCCTGCCCGCCCGCTGCCCCAGCGTTCGCGGCTACCGGCTGCTCGAGCAGGCGTTCCCGCAGGACGTCTACGCCAGCCGTTTGATCTTCGCCCTCGAACGCGCCGACCGCGCGCTCGACGACCACGACTTCGCCCTCGTCGACGCCCTCACCGCCGCACTGACACGCTTGCGCGCCGACGAGCCGGACCTGCAGATCAAGAAGATCACCTCGCTCCACGACCCGTTCATCGGCCAGCGACTGCTCAGCGCCGACGGGCACTGTACACTGCTGCAGGTGTCGCTCGGCACCCCGTATCTGGCGCTGCAGACGCGGGCGACGGTCGACCGGGCCGCCGCGGTGGTGTCGCGCATCGTCGCGGAAAAGGGTGACGAGGCGCCCGTCGTCCACGTCACCGGGGCAGCGGGCCTCGGCCGCGACCTGATCACCGCCGGCGGTGAGAGTCTGGACGCCACCACGTTGGCGACCGTCGTTCTCGTCGTCGTCATCCTACTCGTCGTCTACCGTTCCCCGCTGCTGGCCCTGATCCCGCTGGTGAGCATCGCGGCGGCGGTGTGGGTGGCACTCAATATCCTCGCCCTGCTCACCCTGATCCCCGGCTTTTACCTCGTCAACATCAGCCAGATCTTCGCCGTCGTCATGCTGTACGGCGCCGGCACCGACTACTGCCTGTTCCTGATCAGCCGCTACCGTGAGGAGCTGGGGCAGGGCGGCGGGCGGGTGGAAGCGCTGGGGCGGTCGGTCGGCGGGGTCGGCGGGGCGCTGGCGGCCAGCGCCGGCACGGTGATCTGCGGCCTGGGGTTGATGGCGACGGCCGAGTTCGCCAAGGTCCGCTGCGGCGGGCCGGCGATCGCCGTCAGCCTGGCCGTCGCTCTGCTGGCGTCGCTCACCCTGACGCCGGCGCTGCTCGGGCTGTTCGGCCGCAAGGTGTTCTGGCCGGTCGGACTGCCGCGGCGGCTGCCGTATGCCCCGGAACAGGGGGTGTGGGACTGGATCAGCCGGCAGGTGGTGGCGCGGCCGCTGCTGATCGGCCTGTCGGCAGCGCTGCTACTGGTGCCGCTGGCGCCTGCTCGGGCTGCGGGTGCAGCCGAGCTACCGGGCGACGGCCGAGCTGTCGCCCTCCTGCTCCAGCGTCCGCGGGCTGAAGGCAATCCAGGACCACTTCACCGCCGGCGAGCTGGGGCCGGTGACGGTGCTGCTGGAAGGGCCGGCCGACTGGGACACGGTGCAGGGGCGGCGGGTGCTGGAGCTGCTCTACACCGGCTTCTCGCTGCTGCCCAACGTGGCCGAGGTTCGCTGCCTGACGCACCCGCTCGGCAAGCCGATCGAACAGCCGCCGCCGCCGCCGAAGCCGGCGCACAACAACCTGCGTGGCAGTCTTTTTACCGCCCTGTGGCGCAACGTCGCCCAGAGTGTGAGCGACCAGATCAACCGGACGGCGCGGGCGTTCTACCTGACGCGCGTGAAGGACGCCGGCAGCGAGCGGCACGTCACCCGGCTGGACGTGGTGCTGCAGAGCGACCCGTTCGACCCGCGCAGCTTCGACACGCTGGAGCGGCTGCAGCTGTGGCTCGACGACGAGCTGCCGGGGCTGGCGGGGAGCATGGGCGCGGTGCGAGCGGAGGTGTACGGCATCACCGTGAGTGCCCGCGATCTGGCCGAGGTGACGGAGTCGGACCGCCAGCGGATCAACGTGCTGGTGGCGGGCGGGGTGTTTGTCATCCTGCTGCTGGTGGTCCGCAGCCCGCTGCTGGCCGCCTACCTGCTCGTCACCGTGCTGCTCAGCTACTATGCCACCCTCGGTGCGACCACGCTGATGGCGCACTATGGGTATGGCCGGCCGTTCGGCGAGATCGACTGGCGCGTGCCGTTCTTCCTGTTCACCATCCTGGTGGCGGTCGGCGAGGACTACAACATCCTGCTGGTCAGCCGGGCGCTGGAGGAGCGGCGACGATGCAGTGGGGTGGAGGCGATCCGCCGCGCCCTGGCGTCGACCGGCGGGACGATCACGTCGTGCGGGCTGATTATGGCCGGCACGTTCGCCACCCTGCTGCTGGCCGGGCTGAACACGCTGGCGCAGATCGGCTTCGCGCTGGCGTTCGGCGTGCTGCTCGACACCTTCCTGGTCCGCCCGCTGCTGGTGCCGGCGTTCACCGTCTGGCTGTGGCGCAACGAACGGGCGCCGGCGCTGCCGGTGGAACGGCAGGTGCCGGCGCCGCGGGTGTTCCGCCGGGCGGCGTGATCGCGGCGGCTTACGGCTTCCAGCGGAGGACCGGCTCCTTGGCGGCCTTGACCTCGTCGGGGCGGCTGCGGCCGAGGGTGTGCGGGGCGGCCTGCAGGAAAGCAGCGTCCTCGCCCTTGATGGCAATCAAGGTGTCGGCGAAGGCGTCGAGCGTCTCCTTGCTCTCCGTCTCGGTCGGCTCGATCATCAGCGCCTCGGGCACCACCAGCGGGAAGTACACCGTCGGCGCATGATACCCGTAATCGAGTAATCGCTTACCGATATCCATGGCGCTGATCTTCCGCTCGCGGCGCAGGTTCTTGGCGCTGGCGACGAACTCGTGCATGCAGCGCTCGCCGTGCGGCACGTCGTAGTGCCCCTTCACCCGGCTGAGCAGGTAGTTGGCGTTGAGCACGGCGTACTCGCTCACCTCGCGCAGCCCCTTCGCGCCGAGGGTGCGAATATAGAAATACCCGCGCAGCAGGATGCCGACGTTGCCGAAGAAGCTGCGGATGCGGCCGATCGCCTTGGGCCGGTCGTAATCGAGGCGGTAGCCGTCGCCGTCCTTGACGACGATCGGACTGGGCAGGTACGGCGCCAGCATGTCGCGGACGGCGATCGGGCCGGACCCCGGTCCGCCGGCGCCGTGCGGGCCGGTGAACGTCTTGTGGACGTTGTAGTGCATCATGTCGGCGCCGAAGTCGCCCGGCCGGGTGATGCCGAGGATGGCGTTCATGTTGGCGCCGTCGAGGTACACCAGTCCGCCGTTGCGATGAATCAGATCGGTAATGGTCCTGATCTGCTTCTCGAACAGGCCGATGGTGTTCGGGTTGGTGATCATGAATACCGCGGTGCGCTCGTCGAGCTTGGCCTGCAGGTCGGCCAGGTCGACCAGTCCGGCGGCGGTGCTCTTGACGCTGACGGCGTCGAATCCGGCGATGGCGGCGCTGGCCGGGTTGGTGCCGTGAGCGCTGTCGGGGATGAGCACGCGCGTGCGCTTCTCGCCGCGGTCCTTGAAATACGCCGCGGCCACCAGCAGGGCAGTCAGCTCGCCCTGGGCGCCGGCGGCCGGCTGGAGCGATACCCCCGGCAGGCCAGCGATCTCGGCCAGGTAGGTCTGCATCTCGTAGAGGATTTCGAGCATGCCCTGACAGGTGGCGTCGTCCTGCGACGGGTGCAGCTCGGCCAGCCCCGGCAGCGCCGCCAGCCGCTCGTGGCGCTTGGGGTTGTACTTCATGGTACACGATCCAAGCGGATAGAAATTGGTGTCGATTGACATGTTCTTCGTCGACAGATTGACGAAGTGGCGGACGAGGTCGATCTCGCCAATCTCGGGCAAGGGCGGCGGGGCATCGGCGCACGCGGACGCCGGCAGCAGGGCGGCGACCGGCGGCGCCGGCACGTCGCACTCCGGCGCCCGGTGGCAGCGGCGGCCAGGCCGGCTCATCTCGAACAGCAGGTCGGTGGACTGGTTCTTTTCCATAGCGGTATCGTCGTCCTGATTCATGTATTGGCGAGCCTGAGCACGTAAGTGCCGGGAGGCTTTGGTTTTGGCGAGCGGGGTCCCGTGAGGGCCCCGAGTGCTTCGCCTGGAGCGTGACGTCGCGCTTGCTGCGCTGCCTCGGGGCACTTACGTGCTCCCGCTCGCCTTGCAAACCTGACTGGTGACGCCCACGGCTGTTTTCTGTTTTCCTACTGACTACTGACTACTGTCTACTGTCTACCGGCGAGCGCAGCGAGCCAGCGGCGCAGGCGGCGCGCAGCGACCCCGCCAGCCCGTCGATCTCGGCGCGCGTTCGCTTCTCGGTGACGGCCACCAGGAAGCTGTCGTCCAGCGCCGGATAGGCGCGGCCGAGCGGCAGACCGGCGAGATAGCCGTCGTCGACCAGGGCGGCGAGCAGTTCCGGCACCGGGCGGTCCGACTCGAGCACGAACTCCTTGAAGAACGGCCGATCGAAGCGCAGGCGCAGGCCGTCGATCTGCGATAGCTGGCTGGCGGCGTAGTGCGCTTTCCGCACACACAGCTCGGCCGTCTCCTTCAGCCCCTGCGGGCCGAGCGCCGCCAGGTAGATGGCCGACTTCAGCGCCATCAGCCCCTGGTTGGTGCAGATGTTGCTCGTCGCCTTCTCGCGGCGGATGTGCTGCTCGCGCGTTTGCAGCGTCAGCACCCAGCACCGCTTGCCGTTGCGGTCGACGGTCTGGCCGACCACCCGGCCGGGCAGCTTGCGGAGGAACCGCTCGCGGCAGGCGAGCAATCCCAGGTACGGCCCGCCGAACGACAGGCTGTTGCCCAGACACTGCCCCTCGGCGACGGCGATATCGGCGCCGTACTGGCCGGGCCGCTTGAGTACGCCCAGGCTGATCGGGTCGAAGCTGACGATGAACAGCGCGCCGGCGGCGTGCGCCGCCGCGGCGATCGCCTCGACCTCTTCCAGACAGCCGAAGAAGTTGGGGTGCTGCACGACGACACAGGCGGTCTGGTCGTCCAGCTGTTTTTTCAGGTCGTCGGGGTCGACGAACCCGGCCGGCGTCGGCACCGTCACGACCTGGGTGTCGAGGTTGGCCAGGTAGGTTTGCAACGTGGCGCGGTAGTCGGGGTGAACGCTGTCGGCGACGAGCACCTTGCCGTGCCGCCGCGTTTCGCCCATCGCCATGATGACCGCCTCGGTGACGGCGGTGCCGCCCTCGTACAGCGAGGCGTTGGCCACTTCCAGGTCGGTCAGCTGGCAGATGAGCGTCTGGAACTCGAAGAACGCCTGCAAGCTGCCCTGGCTGGCCTCGGCCTGATACGGCGTGTAGGCGGTGTAATACTCGCTGCGGCCGGCGAGCGCGTCGACGACGGCCGGGATGAAGTGATCGTAGGCACCGCCGCCGAGGAAACAGACGGCGTCGGCCGCCGAGCGATTACGGGCCGCCTGCTGCTGCAGGTGGCGGGTCAGCTCGATCTCCGTCATCGCCGGCGGCAGTGCCAGCGGCCGCCCCAGCCGCACGTCCGCCGGGATGCCGGCGAACAGCTCCTCGACCGACGCGGCCCCGATACTGGCGAGCATCGCCCGCACATCCTCGGGGGTGTTCAGCGTGTAACTCACCGGCTACTCCTCAATTCAGAATGCAGAATGCGGAATGCAGAATGCAGAATGCAGAATGAAAGACAGAAGATAAATGCGACCCGTTGCTGACCCGATACACATGCGCTCTGCCTTTCGGCTGTTCATTCTGCATTCTGCATTCTGACTTCTGCATTCTGCATTCTGCATTCTGACTTCTGCATTCTGCCTGTTAGTGTGCTTCGGACTCGATCTGTTTCTGGTAGGCGGCGGCGTCGAGGAGGGCGTCGACGGCGGCCGGCTTGTCGACGCGGACCTTCATCAGCCAGCCGGCGCCGTAGGGGTCTTTCGTGAGGGTGTTCGGCTCTTCCTCCAGCGAGGCGTTCACCTCGATCACCTCGCCGTCGACCGGGCTGTACAGGTCGCTGACGGCCTTCACCGTCTCGATCTCGCCGAACTCCTGGCCGGCGAACACATGATCGCCAACGTCCGGCAATTCGATGTAGGTGATGTCGGTCAACTGGTCGGCGGCGAACTTGCTGATGCCGATGGTGACGACGTTCTTTTCGAGGAAGACCCATTCGTGGGACTTCGTGTAACGCAGCTTGCTCGGATCCATGACCATCCCTCTATCTCGACCAAACCAGTCCGCATCTCTCCCGTCACCGCGCCGCCCGCCGGTAGAACGGCAGCTCGACCACGCGCGCGGCGACGGCCCCTTACCGACCTCGACGGCGACCGCCGTGCCCGGCGCCGACGCCGCGGGCTGCACGTAGGCCATCGCGATCGGCCGGTTCAGTGTCGGCGTGATCGTGCCGCTGGTGACGCGGCCGATGGGTGTGTCGCCCGTCAGTACCGCCGCGCCCTCGCGAGCGGCGCGCTTGCCGTCGATCTCCAGCCCCACTCGCACCGGCCGCGCGGTGTCCCGCTGTCGCTCCAGCAGCGCCGTTTTGCCGACGAAGTCGCCCTTGTCGAGCTTCACCGCCCAGCCGAGGCCGGCTTGCAGCGGGTCGGTCTCCTCGGTCAGTTCGTGGCCGTAGAGCGGCATCGCCGCTTCCAGCCGCAGCGTGTCGCGGGCACCCAGGCCGCACGGCACCGCGCCGCGGCTTACCAGCTCGTCGGCCAGCGCCGGCCCGAGTGCGGCCGGCAGGGCGATCTCCAGCCCGTCCTCGCCGGTGTAGCCGGTGCGGCTGACCAGGCACTTCTCGCCGCGGAAGGTGGTCGGCATGCCGAAATAGTAGCGGAGCGCGGACGGGTCGTCGGCGAACAGGTCGCGGCAGATCGCCACCGCCTGCGGCCCCTGGACGGCGAGCATGGCGGTCGATTCGGTCTGATCGCGGACGGTGACGTCCCGGTCCTGAATATGCGCCTCCAGCCACGGCACGATCTTGGCGCGGTTGGAGGCGTTCACCACCATCGCCCAGCCGTCCGGCCAGCGGTAGACGAGGACGTCGTCGCGAATGCCGCCCTGGTCGTTGCACAGCAGGCCGTAGCGAACCTGCCCGTCCTTCATCGTCGCGGCGTTGTTCGTCCAGACGTGCTGAAGCAGGTCGAGGGCGGCGCTGCCGGCGAACGACAGGCGAGCCATGTGCGACACGTCGAACAGGCCGCAGGTGGTCCGCACCGCGCGATGCTCGTCGGTGATGTTGCTATAGCGGATCGGCATCAGCCAGCCGGCGAAATCGACCATCGTCGCCTGGTGCGACTGATGCCACTCGTGCAGCGAAGTCCGTTGCGCCATCGACCGTCTCCCGCCTCTTCTTCCTGAAGCCGTCAGTGTACGCAGGCCGGGCCAACACCGGCAAGGCGGGTTGGCGGCGGCGAAGCGATAACCTGATTGTAGGAACGGGCGGACGATTCGCAGCGGCGCGCTCAGCGCTGACCGGCGAGGCGGGTGGGGAAGAGCTTGCGGTAGATGGTCATTTCAAGCTGATAGGCGGAGTAGTCGTCGAGGCCCTGAGCACGCATCAGGATTCGTCCCTGTTCGTCGAGCAGGACGAGGGTGGGGTAGCGGAACACTTCCAGCTGTTCGGCGACCGGGCAGTTCCCCTTGCCGCCGCCGCCGAATAGCAGCCGGTACTGGACGTTCAGCCCATAGCGGCGACGGGCCTGCTCCAGCGTTTGCTGCTTCTCCGCCAGCGTCCCCTGTTCATAGGTGACGCCAATCACTTCCAGCCCGTGTGCGGCGTACTTCGCTTGCAGGGCGTTCAGCTTGGGGATGGCGCGGCGACACGGCCCGCAGTCGGTGAACCAGAAGTCGAGCAGCACCAGCTTGCCCTTGCGGTTGCTGGCCAGCTCGAACGCGTTGCCGCGGACGTCGTACAGGGCGAAGTTCTCGACGCGATTGCCGACGCGAACGCAGGAAGGGACGACGGCCCGAGAAGGGGTCGTCGTCCCGAGGTTGGCGCCGAGGCCGTCGGCACCGTCGGACGGCGGGGCCGGGTCGACCGGGGCCGCTCCGCCGGATGGCCCGGCGGGCACCGGGGTGGCCATCGGCGCCGACGACGCCGGCAGCGGTTGTTCGGGCGGTTTGCCCTCGCTGGTAATCGGCGGGGCCGGCGGAGTGTACGGGCCGTCGGGCGTCTTCTCCGACTTCGGTTCGCGGCCAGGGCCGGCGATGTTGGCCGGAGCAGTCGGTGTGTCGCGGTTGAACCCTTCCGGCGGCTTCTCCTTGTCCCTGGCGATCAGCGACGGATCGGCGGTGGTGTTCACCGGCGGCGGCAGCCCGGCGGTGCCGGGGCGGCTCGGTTCCGGCGGCGAGCCGGGCAGCGGGGTCGTCACGCCCTCGGACCGCAGCGGCGTGCCGAGCGAGGCAGCGGGGCCGGGCGGCGGTCGGTCGCCCGCCGGCTGTTCGCCGCTGGCCGGCATCTCGTCGGCCAGGAAGATCGCCACGCGGATGTCGGGCGGGACCACGCGGCGGGTGCCGACCAGGATGCGGCCGCCGTCCTTGACACGGGCGACCAGCCGGTAGCTGTGGCCGGCCTCCAGCCCGGTGATGTCGAAGTAGCCGTCGCGGTTCGCCTTGACCGACAGCGGCGGGGCGCCGTCGCGGCTGGCCTCCAGGTCGATCACCTGAATGACGGCGTCGGGCCGCAGCCGGTAGTCCTGGTCGATGATCCGCCCGGCAAGCACTCCGCTCCGCTTGGAAGTGGTGGCGCCAGACGTCAGGTTGTTGGTGTCGGCGGCGGGCGAGGAGTCGGCCGGCGGGGTGCCGAGGAACGGTGCCGGATTCCCGCCGCTGGTCGGCGATGCGGCGGCTCCGCCCTTGCCCCGGCCGGGGAGCTGACACCCCAGCTGGGAAAGGCAGCAGGCGACCAGCAGGTAGCCGACGGCGGTACGCACGGCCTGGACCTCAAACGCGGGACGAGACACGACAACGGACGACTGGCGAGTTCTGACCTCCACCTGAGGCACCCGCCGGCACAATGGCGCCGGGCAGGGCCGGTCTCGTCCCTGATGGAGAAATCGCAAGCCACGCAACTATTCCCGCAGGCCGGTTCGCCGTCAAGCCGATCTTCGGCCGCCGTCGGCCGGCCGTGGTTGCCCCAACCGGCAGAGCTGCGCCACCCCGCAGACCCTGCCAAACCGCCCCCGTTTGCCTCGCCCGGATGGCCTTGCGGACCGGCTCGCTGGCCGGTATAGCCGGCATCGATCGTCCGGGTTTCGCGGTTCTTGACGGCCCGGAAAGCCTTCAGTATCGTGGATTTGCCTTGTGCGCGAAGACTGAGAAGGCCGACGCGGCGAACGGGCGAGGGGACGATGACGCACGCCGACCTGGAACGGTTCCGGGCCACCTTGATGGCCCTGCGGGAACGCTTGACCGGAGACGTATCGTTCCTCACCGAGGAAGCGTTCCGGTCGGTCACCGATCAGGACCCGAACGGCTTCGCCGAGGTGCCTGATCCGACCGACCAGGGGCCGGACGTGTACGAGCACGAGTTCACCTTCAGCCTGCTGCAGAACCAGGAGCGAACGCTGGAGGAGATCGACGAGGCGCTGGAGCGGATGCGCCGGGGCCTGTTCGGGCGGTGCGAGGAGTGCAGCGATGCGATCACCCGGCCGCGGCTCCAGGCGCTACCCTACGCGCGCCACTGTGTTCGCTGCGCCCGCAAGCTTCAGTAACTCAGGAAGGGTGCCATGCCAGATCGTTCTTATCGCTGGTTGATCGCGGTGCTGGCGGTACTCGGACTGGCCGCCGACCAGGCGAGCAAGTACGGCGTGTTCGACTGGCTGAGCCGGGTCGACAGCCGCACCTACGCGGTGTTCCAGACCGAGCCGGAGCAACGGACGTTCGCCGTGGTGCCGTTCACCGCCGACCCGGTGGCGCGGGCGGCGCAGCGGGGGTTCTTCCTCGAGGTGGCGTTCGAGCCGGACCGCGACGCCGCCGGCAACCTGGTGCCGCACGTCAACCACGGCGCTCTGTTCGGCTTCCTCCGCGAGCACCGGTCGCTGGCCAACGGGCTATTCGCCGTCGTCAGCCTGATCGCCGCTGCCGCCATCGTTCTGTGGGGCAGTCACCGCACCACCGCCGCCGACCGCTGGCTGTGCGCCGCGCTGGGCCTGATCCTGGCCGGCACGCTGGGCAACTTTTTCGACCGGGTGATGTTCAACGGCGTGCGCGACTTCCTGCACTGGCACTACGGCTTCGACTGGCCGGTGTTCAACGTCGCCGACTGCTGTCTCGTCGTCGGCGCCGGCCTGCTGCTGCTGCAGGCGTTCCTGGCGCCGCACCCGACCGGCTCCGTCGGAAGTCAGAATGCAGAAAGCCTCAAGCAAATGCAGAATGCAGAATGCAGAATGCAGAATGCAGAGTGAAAGGCAGAATACAGGCAGAGCGAAAGTCCGTGGTCGGCCGTCGGTTGAAGAGACACGTCGGCTGTCGATGAAACGGGGAATGGATCGGTTCTGCGTGCCATGCCCACGGCTTTGCGTGGGCATGCGGCGTTTCACGGTCCGGCCCCGATCGGGGTAACGGAAGCCGAACACATGCCCACGCGAGCGTGGGCATGGCACCTGGCAGTGGACACCCCGCCAGGGGCAAGGATATCGTCGCTCATCGACATGCCGTGTCATGCCGATGAGCGATTACTGTCTTCTGCTTTCATTCTGCATTCTGCATTCTGCATTCTGACTTCTGTCTGAATGTGGTTACTTCTTCCCGATCACCTCCAGCTTGATCTCCTTGTAGCGCACCTCCAGCGCGCCGCCGGAGTGGAGCTGGAAGGCGAAGATGCCGCGGCGGGCCAGCTTCGGGTCGTCCAGGTCGACGCACGGCTGGCCGTTGATCCACGTCCGCACCCGGCCGCCGACGGCCTCGATGGTGTACTCGTTCCAGTCATCCGGCTTGACGTGCTTCTCGCCCGACTCCTTCCACAGCAGGCCGCGGCCGTGCTCCTCGTACAGCTTGCCCCACCAGCCGGCGCCGACGTCGGCCTGCGGCCCCTTCACCTCGCCCTCGGGCAGTTCCTCGCTGCGGAACTGGATGCCGCTGTTCTCGCGGTTCGGCGTCAGCTTCACCTTGAGCGTGAGGCGGAAGTCGCCGGCCGTCATTGCGCTGCGCAGGAACTCGTTGCGCTTCAGCCCCGGCGCGGTGCCGACGATCTCGCCGTTCTCCACCCGCCACAGCTTCGGGTTCCCCGTCCAGCCGGTCAGGTCCTTGCCGTTGAACAGGTCGCGGGCGTTCTCCGCCGTCGCCAGCGCCGGCACCTGAACCGGACTTTGCAGATACGCGATCAGGGCGCGAATCTCTTCCGCGCTCAGCGGCTTGAGCAGGTCCTCGGGCATCAGCGACTGGCTGCTCGGCTGCCGCTCCTCGACGTCGGCGACCGGGATCGTCAGCGTCTCGTTCTGCGTCAGGACGGTGAGCGCCTTGGCCGTCTCCTCGCGGACGATGCCGGACACCACCCGGCCGCTGGTCAGTGTCAGCACCGTCATGGCGTACTCCTTCGGGATGACGGCGCTGGGGTCGAGGACGTTCTCCAGCAGGTAGTCGAGGCTGCCGCGGTTGGCGCCGGTGATGTCCGGGCCGACCTTGCCGCCGGCGCCGAACAGGGTGTGACACTGGGCGCACGTCTTGTTGAAGACGGCGCGGCCGAGCGACAGGTCGGCGGGCGTGGCGAGCGAGCGCAGCAGCCGCGACCGCAGCGCGCGGATCGCCTGGACCCGGTCGGCCGGCGTGGTGCGGACGATTCCCCAGACGGCGGCGATCTGGCGGTCCAGCTCGGCGTCGCCCAGGTTGCGCAGCTGGCGGACGACCTCGGCCGACACGTCGGCCGCCGGCACCTTTTTGGCTGCCACCGCGTCGAGCAGCGCCCGGCCGAACGTCTTCCGCGCCGCCAGCGTGTTCACCGCCGCCCGCCGACCGGTCGAGTCGAGCGACGAGTACGCCTCGAGCAACACCGTCGGAGTGCGGGCATCCTCGAAGCCGGCCAGCGCGGCGATCGCCTCGCCGCGCAGCTCGGCCGAGCGCACCAGCGTGTGCAGCACCGGCGGCAGCCCGTCGTCGCGCGCGTCGACCAGCCCCGCCAGCGCGTTCCGCCGCAGTCCCAGATCGGCGGACGGATTGGCGAGCGTCTTGCGCAGGGCGGCGAAGGCGGCGCGGTCGCCGAACAGCACGGCAAGGGCGACGGCGCGGTTGCGGACCTCGGCGTCGCCGCTGGCGAGCAGCTGGCCGGACACCGCCTTCCATCCCGCCGGCATCGGCACGTTGCGCTGCCCCTTCAACCCCTCCTGAATGCTGCGCAGGTACGCCAGTTGCGCCGCCGCGCCCTCGGCGTGGCCGAGCGCGTCGACCAGCAGGGCGACCGCCTTGCCCGACCCCAGCGCGCTGATGCGGCGGATCATGAACGGCAGCAGGTGCGGCGTCTTTGCCCGTGCCGCCAGCGCCAGCGCCCGCGCCGGGTCGGCCTCGCCGAGCGGCTCGGCGGCGTACCACACCATCAGCGGCAGGTTGTGGTCGGCGGCGTCCTCGCCGTGTCCCGCCAGCGACTCCACGATCGCCCAGCGCCGCTCGACCGGCAGCCGCTGGCAGCCGCTGGCGAGGTACAGGCGGACGACAGGCGAAGGGTCGTCCTTCGCCAGCGCCGCCAGTTTCGCCAGCAGGTCGTCCGACGGCGTGCCGGTTTCCAGCGCCAGCTGGATCGCCCAGGCGCGGACGTGCGCCGAACGATCCGATAACACATTACTCAGTCGCTCGGCCGTCAGCCCGCCGGTGACATGCAGCGACCACAGCGCCCGCAGCCGGCGGGTGTCGTCGCGGTGCTCGACGGCGATCCGCTCCAGCGCCGCGTGGACGTCGCGATCCGGGCCGCGCTCCTGCAACAGCCGCCGGGCGTGGCGGACGTACCAGTCGTTGGCTTGCAGGTGCTGTTCGACCAGCTCCTTGCCGGACTGCTTCGCCAGGTCGACCGACACCGGCTTGCTGCCGCGGTGAACGATCTTGTAGACGCGGCCGTTACCGCGATCCCAGATCTTCGGGTCGTTGTGGTGACATGCCTGCTGGTCGTACCAGTCGATCAGGTAGACGTCGCCATCGGGACCGTAGCGGAGGTTGATGAACCGCGCCCAGGCGTCGTTGGCGAGCAGGAAGTCGGGGCCGTGCGCGGCGACGTAGCCGGATCCCTTGGCCCGCAGCACGTCCATGTTGATCCGCCGGCCGTGGATGTTGCCCATGAACATCTGGTTGCGATACTTCGCCGGCCAGCTGCCGCCGAGGTAGATCATGGTGCCGCAGTGGGCGTGTCCACCGCCGGCGGCGTCGGAGCGGTTGTTGCCGCCGTGCGGGCTGCCGCCGACGTAGTGCAGGTGGTCGGCGACGGTCGGAATGTCGGCGTAGGTGTACGGGTTGAAGTGGCTGCCCGCCTGCCGCGTGTATCGGCCACCCTGAATCATGTGAAACAGGTGCGGGATGACGCACGCCTCGACGAACGCCTGCCCGTAATCGTTGAAGTCCAGCCCCCACGGGTTGCTGGTGCCGTGCGCAAAAACCTCGAACACATGCCGCGTCGGATGATAACGCCATACACCGGCATTGATCGGAATGCGCTGGTCGTTGGGCGTCCCTGGCTTGCCGACACGCGAGTGGGTGAACACGCCGTGGCAACCGTAGAGCCAGCCGTCCGGTCCCCAGATGAACGTGTTGAGTGTTTCGTGGGTGTCGTGATAGCCCCAGCCATCGAGCAGCATCTGCGGCTTGCCGGCTGGCTTGTCCTCACCCGGCTTGATCGGCACGAACAGCAGGTACGGGGCAGCGCCGATCCACACTCCGCCGAAGCCGACCTCCAGCCCGCTGACGAGGTTCAGCCCCTCCATGAACACGGTGCGTTTGTCGAAGGTGCCGTCGCCGTCGGTGTCCTCGAAGATGAGGATGCGGTCCTTCGCCTCGCCGTCGGGCGCGACGGACCGGGTAGGCATACGCCTCGGCCACCCACAGCCGGCCGCGGTCGTCGAGGCAGAGGGCGACCGGCTGACACACGTCCGGCTCACCGGCGAACAGCTTGACCGTGAACTCCTCCGGCACGGTCATCGCCTCGGCCGCCTTCTTCGGCGGCAGCCCGGCATACTTGAGCACGTCCGCCTGAGTCGGCCGCGGCCGCGCGGCGAATTGCGGCTTACTCGCATGAAAGCGGAAGTCGTCGAAGTTGACGTGACCCCAGTGGCCGGTGTGCCGGTCGACGACGCGGACGAACATCCGCTGGCCGCGGTAGGCTTGCAGGTCGACGACCTCGCGGCGAAGGTCTTCCTCCTCCAGTCCGATGCAGCGCGGTGGAACACCTTGTTGCTGTTGGCGAGCACCAGTTCGACGCACGTCGACGGGTGCGGTCCGCCGCCGACGAGGAACGACGCCCACGGATGGGTAACGGTGAACGGCGCGGACGTGAGCGTTCCGGTGGGCGTGTCGCCCTGGCGTTCGTAGGTGCCGATCCAGTAGTTCCCCTGGTGCCGGCTGCGCATGTCGGGCGCGGCGGGGTGGCCACGGTGTCGCCCTTGACCGGCTGGCCGACGAACGCCGTGCCGGTGGCAGTCCAGTCCTTGAGGGTGCCGGTCTCGAAGTCGAGGTTGAGCGGCTTGCCGTCGGCGCCGACCGGCAGCACGCCGACGTCGCCGGGCGGGTCGGCGGCGAAGCCCGCCAGGGTGACGCTCATCAGCACGACGAAGGCGGACACGACGCGACATTGCAGCATGGCAGGCCTGCTCCGACCGGGCAGGAGAGTGGGTGACGATCAGTGTATCGCCCACCGCCTCCGCCGGTCACCCCGCCCCTGAACTCCTCCTCCCAGGGCTGCGCCCTGGGCTATTGACTTCCGCCCCTTCGGGGCTCAGACGCCTACCCTCTGAAGCCCCGAAGGGGCGACAGTCAATAGCCCAGGGTGTCAACCCTGGGAAGAAAGCGCCACCGGCCTGCGGCATAATTCCTATCTTTGTTCTCTTTCTTTGTGCTCTTTGTGACCTTTGTGGTTCCCTATTCTGCTGATGGAAAATGGCGGGCCGGGCGGTATTCTGGAGGGGGTTGGCGGGCGTCCAGGAGGACCACCGTGTACGAGCAGCAGGCGCTGTGGCAGAGGGTACTCGATCGGCCGCTGTCGAGGATGGCGCGGCAGGTCTACGCCGACTGGCTGGAGGAGCGCGGCGATCCGCGCGGCGAGTTCATCCAGGTGCAGTGCGCCGCCGAGCGCTTGCCGCCGGCCGACCCGCGCAAGCTGGCGCTCGACGCAAGGGCCGACGAACTGCTGTGGCGGCACGAGGCGGAGTGGCTCGGGCCGATGCGCGGCCGGGTGCGAGCGTGGCGGTTCCGCCGCGGACTGCTCGAATGGGTGAGCGTCGACGCCGGCACCTTCCTGGCCCACGCCGACGAGTGGGTCCGCGGCACCGGGCTGCTCGGCGTTCACCTCCGCCGCGTCGACGGCCACCTGGAGGCGCTGGCCGCCTGCCCGGCCCTCGGCCGGCTGTCGGCGCTGTACCTCGGCGAGAACGACCTGACCAACGACCAGTTACGTCTGCTGCTGCGGTCGCGACACCTGCGGCAGCTGCGGCGGCTGTACCTGCAGTGCAACCGGCTGGACGAGGGCGGCGCCGCCCTGATCGCTGTCTGCCCGCACCTGCGCGGGTTGTACGACCTGAGCCTCGGCCGCAACTTCGTCGGCGACGCTGGCGTGCGGGCGCTGGTGGCCAGTCCGCACCTGACGCGGCTGCGGCGGCTCGACCTGCTGATGACCGGGCTGCGCGCCGACGGGGTGCGGGCGCTGGCCGGCTGGCCGGGGCTGGCGCAGCTGCGGCACCTGCTGCTCGGCAGCAACGTCACCGGCCCCGGTACGCTGGCGACGCTCGTCCGCTCGCCGCACTGGCGCGACCTGCGTCTACTGGTGTTCAGCATGAACGACGTGTCCGATGCCGACCTGCAGGCGGTGGCGGCCGCTCCGGCGGCGGCGTCGCTCCGCGGCCTGGACGTGTCGGCCAGCCGGCGGCTCGGCGACGACGGGCTGCAGCCGCTCGCCGACAGCCCGCACCTGAACGGCTTACACGAGCTGTACCTCGGTCACGGCACGTTCGGCAGCGCGGCGCTCGACGGGTTGCGCGCCCCGCGCGGGCTGCGGCGGCTGCGGCGGCTCAGCCTGGCCGGCGGCTTCCCCGGCGATGCCGCGGCGGTCGCCCGGCTACTGGGCGGCCCGCTCGTTCGCCGGCTGCACTGGCTCGACCTGGATGCCGTCCCGCTCGACGACGCCTGCACCCGTGCGCTCGCTCGCGGCGGGCCGCTCCGCCTTCGCAACCTGCGCATCGATCTGCAGCACGTCTCGCCCGAGGCGTGGGATCGCCTGGTCGGGTCGGCGCGCTTGCGGCATTTGACGCACCTGACCGTTCAATCGCTGCCACGAGGCGGGCTGGCGGCCTTGTGTCGCGACGGGCGGCTGCCGGCGCTGGCCACGCTGCGGCTGCTGTCGTGGAAGGGCACCGCCGCCGAGGTGGGGGCGCTGGCCGGCAGCGGGCTGCTGGGCCGGCTGCGCAAGCTGACCCTGTCTGGCCCGATCGAGGTGGCGTTGAGCGCCGGCGTCGGGTTGCTGGCGGCGTCGTCGGCGGCGGCCGGGTTGACACATCTGGACCTCGGCCACAGCCCACTCGGCGACCCGGCGATCCGGGCGCTGACTGCCGGCCGGCACTGGGGGCGGTTGACGCACCTGGACCTGAGCGGCTGCCGGCTCGGCCGCGGCGCCGCCGAGGCGCTGGGGCGCTGGCCGGCGCTGGCCGGGCTGCGGCAGCTGAACCTACGCAGCAACCGCATCGAGGCCGCCGGGGCAGCGGCGCTGGCCGCCTCGCCGCACCTGAACGACCTGCTGTGCGTCGACCTGGACGGTGCCGGGCTGTCGCAGGCCGACCAGGACGCGCTCCGCCGGCGGCTCGGCGGGCGGGTGGCGTTCGGCTGGCGGACCACGCCGGAAACGATCGTCTTCGGCGCCTCCCCGCACGATGACATCTGATTCACCCACCGCGAGAAACCTGTCATGCCCCGACTGCCATCGATCCGCCTGTTCGCCGCCGGCCTGCTGCTCGGCCTGCTCGTCGCCACCGTTCTGACGGTCCAGTCGGCGCCGACTCCGCGGCCGGCGGTGGCGGACCACCGTGGCTACCGCGAGACGCTGCCGGAGACGAAGGTCGGCTTCGAGATGGTGGCGATCCCCGGCGGGACGTTCCGCATGGGCAGCCCGGAGACCGAGAAGGGACGGAGCCGCGACGAGGGGCCGCCGCACGCCGTCCAGGTACCGCCGTTCTGGATGGGCAAGTGCGAGGTGACGTGGGACGAGTACGAGGTGTTCCGCAAGCGGACGGCGGTGAACCGCGAGGTGCCGCAGGTGCGGGTGCCGTTCCGCGGCGACGTCGTCACCGGGCCGACCGGCCCGTACACCGACCACACCTGGGGATTTGGACTCGTCGGCTACCCGGCGATCGGCATCAGCCACCACGCGGCGATGGAGTACTGCCGCTGGCTGTCGCAGGTGACGGGCAAGACGTACCGGCTGCCGACCGAGGCCGAGTGGGAGTACGCCTGCCGCGCCGGTTCGGCGGGCGCCTACCCGTGGGGCGGCGACCCGGCCCGGCTCCGCGACCACGCCTGGTACGACGGCAACGCCGGCGAGAGCACGCACCCGGTCGGCAAGAAGCGGCCGAACCGCTGGGGGCTGTACGACATGCTCGGCAACGCCGCCGAGTGGTGTCTGGACCACCACGACGCCGACTATTATCGCCAGTGCGCGACCCGTCCGCTCACGGTCGCTCCGGTCAAGAAGCCGACCGCCGCTCGTTTCCCGCACGTCGTTCGCGGCGGCGCCTGGTGCGACCCGTCCGACTACTGCCGCAGCGCCGCCCGCCGGGCGTCGGAAAAAAGCTGGAACCGGAGCGATCCGATCCTGCCGCCGAGCGTGTGGTGGCTGGCGGACGTCGACTACGTCGGCTTCCGCGTCGTCCGGGCGGTGAACGAGCAGCCCGACCTCCGCGGCCTGCGCTCGCTGGTCACGCCGAAAGCGAGTGAGTACCGCCGCACCGTGCTGAGGATCAACTTGCTGTCGGCCGGGCTGAGGACCGGCGTCTGCACGGTCGGCTTCGTTTCTGCCGGTCAGCAGCGTCCGCAGGCGAGGTGCGAGTTCGCCCGACCTCGGCCACATCGACGTTGCCGTCGCCGTCGGTGTCAGCCTGCCGCTTGGACGCCCACCGCCCGACCAGGAGACGACGGGAGCCCGCCGGGCAGCCCGTTCTTGGCCTCATAGGCTCCTGGTTCGCCTGGCAGCGCACAGATAGACGGTGGAGCTGCCGGCGCGCGCGCGGCACGATCCCGGCAGCGTGGCAGGCGTCGACGATGACCAGTTTGTTCCCGTCGATCGCCGCCAGGGCGGTCTGGACGGCCCTGGCAGTGAGGTGCGTATCGCGGCGGTCGGCGTCGTGGTCAACGGGCCAGGAACGTGGATTCGGCAAGGTCCCGCCCCGACACGACCCGGAGTAGTGCGCTGGCGAACAGGTCGTTCGCCGCCACTTCGCGGGCCGCCGCGCAGCTCGGCGAGAATCGCTTCCCGCGTCGCCTCTGGTCGAGCAGGCACGTCGGTGTACCGCCCTTCTGTACCGCAGCAGCGTCGCCCGCGATCGCCGCGTCGCGGTTGCAGCCGGTCAGGTCGGGATCGGCTTGCCGTCGCCACGCTCGCTGGCTGTAGTCGTCGATCCCGATCAGCAAGGCGTGTAACACCCCCTGCTACGGGCGGCCGACCCGCCATCCACCTTGAGCAGCACCGGGGGCAAGACCGGGACGTCCTCCAGCTCGTTCGGCTCCTGGTGACGTCGCTGACCAGTTCGGGATCGCCCGCGTCACCTGCCGGTGGACGTGCTGGGACCGGGCGTCCCAGGTGACCTCGCCGTCGACGTCCTGGCGGCTCTGCAGGCCGTCGAGGACGTAGTGAAAGAACACCCCGTGCTTGAGCGGCTCGGCCTCCCACGACACCTGTCCGCGGGAGCACGAAGAAGGCCGCGACCCCATTGGGGTCGGCGGGGACGCGTCGTCCGCATTCACCCCGCCGCTGTGGCTGCGGGCGGTCCTACCGGTGTGGGACACGTATCGGCGGATCCAGCATCAGCTTGACGCCGGCGCCGCAACGGTCATCCGGGAACACTCCTGCACGAACTCAGTCACAACGGGGGCAGCGTCGAGAAGATGCGCGGCCGGGACTGGACGGCAAGTTGTGGACCCGGTTCCTCGTGGTCGGCGAACGCCACCAGTACCAGATCGTCCCGCTTGCACGGACCAAGCACGTCCATCAGGCGGAACGGATGTTCTTCCGGTCGGCAGCCGCGCCGGTGCCTTCTCCTCGCTGTCGACAACACGGTGACGGCAAGCGGTAGGGCGGACACATCCGAAGCATCGCCTCTTCCAGCTTTCTCGACCGCTTTCTGTGTAACTGAGCGGCGACAACCCGGAGTGGTCGTACCCTTCACCCCGACGAGGACGGCGTAACGCTTTCCCGGCAGTCCTCGCCGGCCGCTACCGGGGAGAACAGGGCCGGCCGCAAACGCGATCAGGCCGACGAACCAGGTGCCGCGCATCGAGTAGAACCCCTGGGTCGAAATCGGGTTACAGCCCTTCCAGCTTGCCGGTGCTATCGCCGAACTGCTCAACGTGGGCGCCCATTCGGTCGAGCAGGCTCACCCACAGGTTATTTAGCGGCGTCCGCGCGTCATCCGCACGTGCCGGCCGGGGTTCAGGCTGCCGCCGCCCTTGCCGAGCAGCAGGATCGGCAGGTCGTCATGGTTGTGCCGGTTGCCGTCGCCGTTGCCCGAGCCGTAGCTGATCATGCAGCTGTCCAGCAGCGAGCCGGCACCTTCCTTCACCGCCTGCAGCCGGCCGACCAGGTACGCCAGCTGCTCGATGTGAAAGCGGTTGATTTTGGCGATCTTCGCCAGCTTCTCCGGCTTGCGGCCGTGGTGCGACAGGTCGTGGTGGCCGTCGGGGATGTCGATTTCGCGATACGGCCGGTTGCTGCCTTCATTGGCGAACACAAAGGTGCAAATGCGCGTCAGGTCGGCCTGGAACGCCAGCACCATCATGTCGGCCAGCAGGCGCAGGTGGTCCTTCATCGTCCGCGGCAGGCCGGTCGGCGCCTTGTAGCCGTCGGGCACCCCCTTCGCCTCGGTCGCCGCCTCGACGCGCTGCAGCCGGCGCTCGATCTCGCGGACGCCGGTCAGGTACTCGTCCAGCTTGCGCAGGTCGGGGCCGCCCAGCCGCGTCTTCAGCTGCCGGGCGTCGTCGGCGACGTGGTCGAGCAGGCTGCGGCGATAGCCGGCCTTCTTGAACGCCTGGGGATCGCTACCCTGGCTGCCGCTGGCGAACAGCCGCTCGAACACCAGCCGCGGGTTCGTCTCCTTCGCCACCGGCGACGATTCGCCGCTCCAGGCGATCGTCGACGAGTAAGCGCAGCTGTAACCGGAGTCGCAGTTCCCGGCTTGCCGACCGCCCTCGCAGCCGATCTCCAGCGAGGCGAACTTGGTCGCCTGGCCGATCTGCTTCGCCGCCAGTTGATCGGCGGACACGCCCACCTTGATGTTGGCGCCGGCGGTCTTGCGCGGCTGGCAGCCGGTCAGGAACGCCGCCATCGCGCGGGCGTGGTCGCCGGGACCGTCGCCGTGCGGCCGGGCTTGTCGACCGCCAGGCCGGTCAGCACCGTCAGCTGGTCGCGATAGGGCGAGCGGCTCCAGCGTCGGCGGCAGGTTGAACCCGGCGCCCTCGCCCTTCGGCCGCCAGTTCGCCATGTCGACGCCGTTGGGGACGTACAGGAACGCCAGCCGGCGTGGCGGCTTCGGCGCGCCGGCCGGTGCGCCGAGGACGACCGACGGCAACATCGCTTCCAGCAGCGGCAACGCGAGCGTCACTCCCGCGCCGCGGAGGACGGTTCGCCGTGACAGCAGGTTCTCGCCGATCATTGCTTGTCCCCCCGGACCCGCCGCTTCTGGAACGGGTCGCTCTTGACCAGGTGAATGAGCAGGCTGGTGAATCGGTAGTCGTCCTTGGTCGTCGCCCTGGCGATCTCCTCGATGAAACACCGATCGTTGCGTTCCGTCCCGCGGCCCAGCGCGTAGACAAGGAGTTTTTCCGTCAGGCAGTGGACGAACTGGTCTTTCTTGCCCAGAAGGACCTTGCGCAGCTCGGCCGGGCCGTCGAAGCGGCTGCCGTCGGGCAGCACGCCGGCGGCGTCGATCGGGAACTTGCCGTCGCGGCTGCGCCAGGCGCCGACGGCGTCGAAGTTCTCCAGCCCGAAGCCGAGCGGGTCCATGCGCTGGTGGCAGGCGGCGCACGCCGGGTTCTTGCGATGCTGTTCCATCTGCTGCCGCATGGTGCCGGTCAGCTCGCCGTCGGCCGGCAGCTCGCCGGCGTCGGGCGCTGGCGGGGGCGGCGGGGTGCCGAGGATGTTTTCGAGGATCCACTTGCCGCGCTTGACCGGCGAGGTGCGCGTCGGGTTGGACGTCACCGCCAGCACACTGGCGTGCGTCACCACTCCGCCGCGGGGCGTGCCGGTCAGGCTCACCTTGCGGAAGCTCTCGCCCGCGACGCCTTTCAGCCCGTAGTGCCGGGCCAGCCGCTCGTTGACGAACGAGTAATCGGCGTCGAGGAAGTCGAGTACGCTGCGATCGGCGCGGACGACGTGCAGGAAGAACTGCTCGGTCTCGCGGAGCATGGCGTCGCGCAGCGCCGGGGTGAACGCCGGGAACCGCTTCGGATCGGGGCTGAAGGCGGACAAAGGACGCAGATTCAGCCACTGTCCGGCGAAGTTCTCCGCCAGTGCCCGCGCCTTCGGGTCCTTCAACATGCGGCGGACCTGCTCGTCGATCACGCCCGGCTGGCGCAGCTTGCCGTCGCCGGCCAGGCGGGTCAGCTCCTCGTCCGGCATGCTCGACCACAGGAAGTACGACAACCGGCTGGCCAGCTCGTGCTCGCTGATCAGGCCGTTCGACCTCGGGTCCGGGTCGCGCTCGACGCGGAACAGGAAGTGCGGCGACACCAGCACCGCCTGCAGCGCCAGGCGCACACCGACGTCCGGGTTGTCGCCCTGCTGCCGGGCCAGCTGCACCAGCGCCGTCAGCCGGCGGACCTCCTCGTCGGTGGCCGGCCGCCGCCAGGCGCGGCTGGCGAACGCCCGCAGGTTCTGCCCGGTCGACAGCCGGCCGAATGGCAGCGGCGTCAGCCGGCGGCGCAGCTCCGGCCGCTTCCACGCCTCGTCGACGATCGCCTCGGCGGTGGCCAGGTACTTCTCCATTAGCAGCGGCGGGATCGACAGCACGTCGCCGACGTTGTCGAAGCCGTAGCCGACGTCATCGGCGGGGAAATCCTTCGCCGGCTGGAAGTCGACGCCGACCAGGTCGCGGATGGTGTTGTTGTACTCGGCCCGGTTGAGCCGCCGGATGGTGACGCGGCCGGGGTCCTTCGGCCCGGTGCAGTCGGTCTTGAAGACGACCGCGTCGAGCCAGCGGTTGAGTACCTCCGTCTCGGCGGCGGACGGCTTCTTGGCGTTGGCGGGGGGCATGTCGCCGGAGCGCAGGTTGCCGCCGACCTTTTCCCACAGGGCGAGGTGCTTGCGAACGTCGTCGTCGCTGCGGTCGCGGTCGAGCCGGACGTCTCCCTTCGGTTTGGCCGCGCTGTGGCAACGGAGACAGTAGCGGTCGATCAGTGGGCGGATGTCGCGGGCGTAGGTGAGCGCATCGCCGGGCCGGGCGTCGGCGGCGGGGAGGAACAGGGCGGTGGCGCTGAGGGCCAGCACGGCGGCCGTCATCCGGTGCAGTCTCCACGAGGCAGGGTAGGTGGCAATCAGGTAGGTGGGTGCATTATGCCCTAGAGGCGGATTACCTTCAAGCGGCGAGTAATCTCCTCGGCCGGAATCAGGTCGCCGTGGCCGGAGCCGGGGCACTCCCGGCACGTCTCGCGCCACGCCTTCGGCGTCTCGACGTTGCTCTCCCAGAACGGCCAGGTGCGGCACTGCGGCGGGCGCACCGGGTAGATCTGGCATCCTTCGTCGCGACGATAGAAGACGCAGTCGCCGTTCAGCTTCTCGCGGAGCGACAGCCCGCGGCGGCCCGGCCGGGTGTACAGGGCGCGGACCTCGTCGACGCTCTCGCCGCGGTACGCCGCGATGGCGGCGAGGTCGTCCTCATTCACCCAGACGAACCCCGGTTCGCCGGTGCAGCAGTTGCCGCACTGGGTGCAACGGAAGCGCAGGCCGTCCTTGTACCACGGTTCACTCATCGACGGGGGACTCCACGGCGGGCGTCCTCCGATTGTAGACTCCACCGCGGCGGGATACCAGCGAGGCGGTCCGGTTGCCATAATGGGGGTAGTTCTCCCTCCCCGAACGCTCACCGTGACGGTTGAATGAGTGACCACCCGACCGACCATCCGCTGACCGCCCTGCTGCTCGCCGTCGCGGGCGCCGCCCCGCACCCGTGGGACTACCGGCAGTACGCCGCCGAACACGGGTACGATCCGGGACTGGTCGCCGAGCAGCTGGAATGGTTGTGGCTGGAGGGGCTGATCCAGAAGGCGCCGGCCGGCCGCCCGCCGTCGGAGGTGACCCTCACCGAGCGAGGCGCGGCAGTGGCGGCCGACCCGGACGCGCTCGATCGGCTGCGCACCGGCGAGGTGGTCGTCCCCGACGACCCCGGCGGGATCGTGCGCGCCTCGCTGCGGCGGCCGGTCACGCCGTGGGCCACCCGCGCGCTGCTGATCGCCAACCTGGCGGTATTCGGCTACTGCCTGTACCTGGCGCGGGCCGACGAGGCGATGCTCCAGGGCTACCTGGCCGGCCGCAGCAGCGAGAAGATCATCGAGCGCGTGCTGCACCCGGCCGGCAGCGTGTCGGCGCTCGACCTGCTCAACGGCCAGTGGTGGCGGATGCTCACCGCCTGCTTCGTCCACGGCGGGCTGCTGCACCTGGGCATGAACATGTACGCCCTCTACGCCGCCGGCCGGTTCGTCGAGCAGACGTGGGGCCGGTGGCGCTATCTGCTGATCTACCTGCTGGCCGGCTGGGGCGGGTCGTGCATGGCGCTGGCGTGCCAGCCGACGCGCGACCTGCAGGTGGTGATCACCGTCGTCGGCGCGTCGGGCGCGCTGTGCGGAGTGCTGGCGACCGAGGCGGTGTGGGTAACGCTTTACTCACGCTACCTGCCGCGGGCGCTGGCCGGACGCGGCCGCAGCCAGATGATTCAGACGGTGGTGCTGATGGTGGTGATCAGCCTGGTGCCGGGGGTGAGCGGGTGGGGCCACCTGGGTGGGGCGCTGGCCGGCGGGGCGGCGGCGGTGGCGCTGCACCTGGGGCGGTTCGGCCGCGGACCGCTGCGACTGCTGGCGTGGCCGCTGCTGGCCGCCATCCCGGTGGCGAGTTACGCCTACCTGGACTACAGTCGGGCGACGACGTTGCCGTGGCGGACGCTGGAGCAGCGGGTGTTCTTCGGCACCTTCGGCGACCCGGTGAACCGGGCGATGTGGCAAACGCTCAAGCTGTGCGAGACGCAGGTGCAGGACCTGCGTGACATCCACCCGACGCGGCGGCCGGTCGACAAGGTGAAGGCGACGGTCGAGGCGCTGGAGGCGGAGCGGCATTCGGCGGACGACCTGCTCGCGCGCATCGAGCGAACGCGGCTGCTTCGTGGGGAGACCGACGGCATGAAGCCGCAGGCGGCGGCGGCGCTGCGGGCGACGCGCGACCTGTGCGACCAGGCGATCACCTACCTGCGCGCCGAGCCGTCGGCGCGGAAGGCCGAGGACCGCAAACTGGTCGAGCAGTTCCAGACTGTCGGCGACCTGCAAGAAGAGTGGGTCAAGCACGGCCGACCGAAGTGACGCGGAAGAAGAAGACTCACCACAGAGGACACAGAGGAACACAGAGGGAAGACAGGAGAGAAGGAGAAGAAGAGAGAGGGGAAAAGTGGGATTATGGGGAGGTGGCACCCCGTGCCTGCCGCTGTTGTGGCAGGTCTCTGGCTGTTGTGGCAAGGTCTCTTGGCTGTTGTGGCAAGGTCTTGGCTGTTGTGGCAAGGTCTCTTGGCTGTTGTGGCAAGATCTTGGCTGTTGTGGCAAGGTCTCCTGACCTTGCCACTCTGCAGACCGCAGGTCTCCTGCGAGAATGCGGGAGACCTTCGGTCGGCCGGAGGGAGGCCGGTCGGGAGACCGGGCCACAACAGCCGCGTCGCCGGGAGCACGACCTCGTGGTTCTGCCCTGTCTCGGGGACGCTGTTGTGGCAAGGTCTCCTGACCTTGCCACTCTGCAGACCGCGGGTCTCCTCTGCGAGAATGCGGGAGACCTTCAGTCGGCCGGAGGCGTGGGCATGGCACCAACTGCGTATTGTCTGCTGTTTCTACTGACTACTGACTCCTGTGAGTGCCAGCGAGCTTCTCAGTCCAGCAGCGTGACCGTGCCCTGGCTGCCGTCGACGCGGAGGCGGCGGCCGGTCTGGACGCGACGGAGCACGCCTGGCAGACCGGCCACGCCCGGCAGGCCGAACTCGCGGGCCACGATGCCGCCGTGCGACAGGACGCCGCCGGTCTCCATGACCAGCCCGCGGGCGCGGACGAACAGCGGCACCCATGCCGGGTCGGTCGACGGACAAACGAGGATGTCCTCCTCGCCCGGCGGGACGGCGACGTGGGGGTGCTCCAGCACCAGCCGCCGGGCGCGCTCGGCGACACCGGCCGACAGCGGCACCCCGGTCATGCCCCGCGCCGTCGGCGGGCACGGGGCGGCCAATCGCCTCCAGGTCGTCGCTGAACAGCACCGGCGGCACCTCCAGCCCCAGCAGCAGCGCGCCGCCGCCGCCACCGCCGCGATCAGCCCGGTCAGATCCTCGCCCTTCAGCGCTGCGGCAGCTCCTCCGGCGTCAGGGAAAGACGCCGCCTTCGAGACGATGCCGCCGGTCCAGCTCGACCAGCCGCGCGGCGCATCCGCGCGTAGCCGAGCAGAAGGTAGTGCTTGGCCGACTCGCGGAGACCGAGGTAGTCGTGCAGCGGCTTGATCTCGTCGAGCACCATGCCCGCTGCGCGCCTGCAGCCGCGGCTCCTTCCGCAACGTCGCCTCGGGCGTGATCGGCTCGTGCGCCGCGGTGGCGGCGAGCGCGCCGGGACGGGCGAGCGACGACGGGTCTTCCCGTGCCGCGGCTGCGACAGCGCTCCATCTCGTCGCTGCCGCGGTGGCCGAAGCGACGCAAAAACTCGTCGCGGTCGAGCTGACCGGTCGCCAGGTCGCGGACGCCGCCGGCCAGGTCGGTGTCGCGGTCGGGCCGCACCCCCATCACCAGGTCGCGGGTCAGCCGCGCCCCGCTCCGCCCGAGCACCGCTGCCAGCTTCTGCTCCACCCGGCCATGCACAATGCTGCCAGTGCCGTCGGCTTCAGGTCTCGCGTGCGAACGTCACCAGCGTTCGCTGCGTCCAGTCGTCGAAAGCGGACGACGGCCGCCTCGTCCATCGCCGTCAAGTCGACGCGCGCCGCCGCCTGCGTCTCGCGCACGAACGCCGGCACGATCTCGGTGCGAAACCGGGTCGCAAAACTCCGGATCAGCCGCTGACGCCGCACCGCGCTGCGGAGCAGCTTGAACGACAGCAGCGGCAGCGTCACTGGCAGGAACAGCCAGAAGTGCCAGGCGAAGCGAGCGGCGTTGATCCCCGGCGTCGGGTACAGCGCGCGGCGCGGGTCGGCCTTCAGCGCCGCGAACGAGTGCTCGAACGGCATCTGCCGGTAGTGCAGGCGCGGCTCGCGGCTGAGGTTGCAGTACGGCCGGCCGCACACCAAATCGAAGATGCCGTGTTCGTCGATGACCGGGTCCGGCTCGTAGCCCAGGTCGCGGTACATCTGGCCGAATCCGCCGCGGCCGGACATCAGGTGCCGGCTGACGATCGCCCAGGTCATCGGCGTCGGTGTCGGCAGCACTTCCGCCAGGTTGAAGCGGCTCCACACCGTCCCGCACGGCGCTGCCAGTGCCCGCAGCCGGGCCACCTCCTCGCGCCGGATCGCCTCGCGCTCGGCCATCCCGCCGGTGGTGATCGGCCGCGCCTGCAACAGCCAGAATTGCCCTCCGGCATACGCCCACTCGACGGCGCGCGGCTGGCCGTAGAACGCCTCGACCTGGCGGCCCAGCTCGGCCAGCGCCACCAGCTGGGCGTCGTCCAGGCAGCGCAGCGTCTGCCGGTCGAGCGGCACCGCCTCTTCCCCTTTGGCGGTCCGCATGATTTTCTTTTCGGCGATGTGCCGGTCGATCACCTTGCCGGTCGCCCGGTCGAGGTGGTAGCGGTCCGGCGTTACCCGGCCGGACACCACCGTCTCGCCCAGCCCCCACGACGCCTCGACCAGCATCTGCCGGCCGGACGGGTCGAGCGGATCGCGCGTGAACAGCACGCCGGCCACCTCCGCCGGCACCAACCGCTGCACCACCACCGCCATCGCCAGGTCGTCGTCGCGCACGCCCTGCTGCCGCCGATACGCCACCGCTCGCTCGCCGTCGAGCGACGCCCAGCACGCCTCGACGGCGGCGCGCACCGCATCGGCGCCGACGACGCCGAGGATGGTGTCCTGCTGGCCGGCGAAGCTGAAGACCGCGCCGTCCTCGCCGGTGGCCGACGACCGCACCGCCACCTGCCCGTCGCCCAGCGCGGCACAGGCGGCATTGAGACGACTTACCAGCTCCGGATCGCGCATCAACGGCCCGCCGCGGAGCCGGCGGAGCGCCGCGGTGGTCAGGCAGAAACCCGGCGGCACCGGCAGCCCGGCCGTCGCCATGCGCCCCAGCGACAGCCCCTTGCCGCCGACCGCGTCGGCGTCGTCCGGCCCGATCTCGTCGAACGTCCGCAGGTCGCTCATGGCTGGCTCGTTTCCGCCGCCGATTCCTGGTAGCAGTGCAGCTCACCGACCCGCGCGGAACTGACCAGCGTCAGGCCGACGTACAGCCGCCAGCCCTCGCGGCCCCTCAGGTCGTAGGTCGGCTCCAGCGCCGGCGTGGCGATCACCTCGACCGGCACCTTGGTTCGCTCGACCAGGTCCTTGCTCCACAGCAGCTTGCCGGTCGCCGGCTCGACGCACACCAGCTGTCCGCCGACGCTCACCGCCACCAGCCGGCTGGCGAGCGACTCCAGCCCGGCCGACACGTCGAGCGCCGGCCCGGCCACTACCGGGGTGCCGAGGTCGCGTCGCCAGGCGAGCGACCCGTCGTGTCGATGCAGGCAATAGACCGACCCGTCGCGACAGCCGAAGAACAGGTGCCGCCGGTCGGCGCCGAGCCGGCCGAGCACGCCGTCGGGCATCTTCTGCTTCCACACCTCCGACCCGTCGGCGGCGCGGACGCACAGAACGGCACCGGCCGGGTGCTCGTCGCCCTCGTTCAGCCGGCCGTTGCCGATGCCGGCGAACACGAAGCCGCCGGAAACGATCGGCCGGCTCCACACCGGCAGCTCGGTGGCGACGCGCCAGTGGGGCTGCCCTTTCGCCGCGTCGAGGCAGAACAGCACGGTGGTGCGATAGGTGTCGCCAATGCCGCAGCCAACGTAGACCCGCTCACCCCGCACCGTCGCCCCGGCGTCGATGTGGTAGCCGGGGTAGTGCCACACCTTCGCCCCGGTGGCGGCGTCCAGCGCGAAGAGGCCGTCGTCACCGCCGCCGATGGTGACGCGGCCGTCAACCACCGCCGGCGTCGACTCGGTGTGGCTCTCGGTCTGGAACTCCCACACCTTCGTCCCCTTGGTGGCGTCCAGGCAGTAGACCTTGCACTCGGCGTCCTGGTGGAACCCCTCGCCGATGTACAGTTTGCCGCCGACCACCGCCGGCGACGAGAACACCTGTTTCATCTTTTTGCCATCGCTAAACGACCAGACGACTTTGCCGGTGTCGCGCTCCAGGCAGTAGACGGCGCCGTAGGGGCGGAACACGCTGTCGTGTGCCGCGGCGACGTACACCCGGTCGCCGACCACCAGCGGCGACGACGCAATCGCCCCCTTGTCCGGCAGCCGGAACGACCAGCGCAGCTCGACCGTGCTGCCGCCGGCCGTCGCCTGCTCGCCTGCCTCCAGCCCGCCGGCGGACGTCCGCCCCGGTAGCAGCGGCATCACCGCCACGCACACCACCGCCAGCGCCAGCAGCACCACCGCCTCGGTGGCCAGCGCCGGGATCAGCCGGGCGCCGCGCAGCCACGTCCAGCCGACGTACAGCGTGCCGATCCACACCGCGACCACGAACGCCACCGTCGGCAGCCACGCCATCGACAACAGCGGCTGTTGTAGCCACACCAGCCCGACGACCAGCCCGCCGCCGAGCACACTCACTCCCGCCAGCACCGCCAGTTCGACCCACCCGGCGAGCAGCGGCGCCTCGCCGATCTGCACCCGGAACAGGTGCCGGTTCCACGCCCACGCCAGCCCGCCCACGGCGGCCAGGGTAATCGTCGTCCACAGCGCCGCCGGCGTTCCCCACCACGACCCGGCGAGCGACTCGGCGAACCACCACTGGCCGAAGTACAGCGTGCTGATGGTCCCGCCGGTCGACAGCAGCACCAGCCAGCGTTTCCAGCCGCCGAACACCGCCGGGAACAGCAGCGCCAGCAACGCCAGCGGCCCACCGACCAGCACCGTAGGAATGACGGCGATATCGGCGGTTTGAGGGATCGCGAAAGAGGCTGTATCGATGGGGGAACGGTCTGCCATGCGTAAGGGGAGTCATCCACATGCCCACGCAAAGCCGTGGGCATGGCACCAAGCTCCCGTTCGCCGGACTTCGGGTGCTTCGGGTGCCATGGCCACGCTTGCGTGGCCATGTCGCGTTTCGCCGACTGGCCTCCTCGGTGGGACAGGCCATCGCACTCATGCCCACGCAAAGCCGTGGGCATGGCACCAGCACCGTCGGGATGACGGCGATATCGGCGGTTTGAGGGATCGCGAAAGTTTCAAAGGGGGCGGTGACGCTCGTCGCAGAGCCCCCGTCTTCTTCACCTCCGGGCCGAGGCCGGGTTTTTCGCGGCTGTCGGGGCGGGCAGCTTCGCCTTGCCGGCCAGCGCTTGCCCACAGCGGCTTCCCCAGCTCCGCCGTCGTCCCGTGGTAGGTTCGCCGCAGATACGGCTCCAGGTGCGTCAGCGCTGCGGACCTCGCCGTCGACCGTCGTCCCGGTCAGCGAGAACCAGGTGCCGTCGGTGTAGGCGAATGCGGCGTAGTCGCTCTCCAGTTTGTTGACGAACAGTACCAGCGGCAGCTTCGGCGCCAGCCGCTTGAGCAACTCGGGCGGCTCCTTCAGCTTCGCGGCCCGGTTGTCGCCCTTGAGCAGCACCGGCAGCCGTGTCCACGCCGGCTTGCCCTTCAGCGCGCGTCGACCGTCAGCACCATCGCCGGCCGGCCGGCGTCGAGCGCGTCGACGTGAGCGGTGACGACATAGGTCGCCTCGGACAGCATGTCCTCCAGCGCCGTCAGCCGGGTGATGACCGCTCCCGCCGGCGCCGCCATCAGGAGCACCGCCAGGCCGGCGACGGCCGCGAACTTCCGTAGCCTCATGCCTACCCCCTTCGCGGTGTGGTGCCGACCGCGAACCCCCTCCGATGGCGAACCGAACTCATCGCCCATCATAAGCGCTGCCCCCGCGTTGCCCAGCGCCCCGGCTGACAAAAATGGCGCCGCCCCCGCCCGCCCGCTGCCACTCTGGCAGAATCGCGACGACGTCGGCAGAGGGAATATGGACGCAAGTGAATGATTTGTCATGACTTGGGATGTGTCATCGCCAGGCGGCACGGTTGTTGCTTGGGGAAGGCGACGTCACGGTGCAGTTAATCGTCCGTTCTGAGGAGATAGCGACTCATGGGAGCGAAGCAGCTGGTCTACGCGGATGAAGCCCGGCGAAGTTGCTGACTGGCGTCAGCAAGCTGGCCCGAGCGGTGCGCAGCACGCTCGGTCCGCGCGGCCGCAACGCAGTGCTGGACAAGGGCTGGGGCAGCCCGACCGTCACCAAGGACGGCGTTTCCGTTGCCGAGGACGTCGAGCTGGCCGACCCGTACGAGAACATGGGCGCCCAGCTGGTCAAGGAGGCGGCCAGCAAGACCAGCGACGTCGCCGGCGACGGCACCACCACCGCCACCGTGCTCGCCGAGGCGGTCTACCGCGAAGGGCTGAAGATGATCGCCGCCGGGCACGACCCGATGGCCGTCACCCGCGGCATCCAGAAGGCGGTGGACCAGGTCGTCGACCGGCTGCACAAGATGGCCGAGAAGATCGACGCCAACGACGAGAAGTCGATCACCGAAGTGGCCACCATCGCCAGCAATAACAACGCCGAGATCGGCCAGAAGCTGGCCGAGGCGATGAAGCTGGTCGGCGCCAGCAACGGCGTCATCACCGTCGAGGAAGGCAAGGCGGCCGACACCGAGGTGGTGGTCGTCCAGGGCATGCAGTTCGACCGCGGCTACCTGTCGCCGCACTTCGTCACCAACCAGGAACAGGTGATCGCCGAGCTGGACAACCCGTACATCCTCATCTACGAGGAGAAGATCAGCTCCGCCAAGGCGCTCATCCCGCTGCTCGAAACCATCTCGCGCAAGAAAGAGCCGCTGCTCATCCTCGCCGAGGACATCGAGGGCGAGGCGCTGGCCACCCTGGTGCTCAACAAGCTCAAGGGCGTGCTGCAGGTGTGCGCCGTCAAGGCGCCGGGCTACGGCGATCGTCGCAAGGCGATGCTCGATGATATTGCCACCCTGACCGGCGGCCGCGCCATCTTCAAGGACCTGGGCGTCCAGCTGGAGAACATCCAGCTGCGCGACCTGGGCCGCGCCAAGAAGGTCAAGGTCGACGCCGAGAACACCACCATCACCGAGGGTGCCGGCGACGCCAAGGCGATCGAGGGGCGGTGCGAGATGATCCGCCGCGAGATCAAGACGACCGACAGCGAGTACGACCGCGAGAAGCTGCAGGAGCGGCTGGCCAAGCTGGCCGGCGGCGTTGCCCAGGTGAAGGTCGGGGCCGCCACCGAGACCGAGATGAAGGAGCGGAAGGCGCTGTACGAGGACGCGCTGCACGCCACCCGCGCCGCCATCGCCGAGGGCATCGTCCCCGGCGGCGGCGTTGCCCTGGTCCGCGCCCGTGAGGCCCTCAAGGAGCTGAAGCTCGAAGGCGACGAGCAGACCGGCGTGCGTGTGCTGTCGACGGTGCTCGAGATGCCGTGCCGGGCCATCGCCGAGAACGCCGGGCTGGACGGCTCGGTGGTCGTCAGCAAGATCCTCAAAAACAGCGACAAGAACTTCGGCTATGACGCGGACAAGAGCAGCTACGGCGACCTCCGCAAGGCTGGCATCGTCGACCCGCTGAAGGTCACGCGCAGCGCGCTGCAGAACGGCGCCAGCGTCGCCTGCCTGCTGCTCACCACCGAGTCGTGCGTCGCCGACATCCCCGAGAAGAAGAAGGGCGGCGACGATCACCACCACCATGACCACGGCGGTATGGGTGGCATGGGCGGTATGGGTGGCATGGGTGGTATGGGCGGCATGGGCGGCATGGGTGGCATGGGGATGATGTGATCCCCGGTCCGCGAGTGAACATCAGAACCAGGCACACAAAGGATAGACGAACATGGCGAACGAGCTGAAGATCCGGCCGACGGAAGACCGCGTGGTGGTCGAGCCGCTGGAGGCCGAGGAGAAGACGGCGGGCGGCATTCTGCTGCCGGACACCGCCAGGGAGAAGCCGCAGCGTGGCCGCGTGCTGGCGGTCGGTCCGGGCAAGCTGCTCGACGACGGCAAGCGGCAGGCGCTGGCGGTGGCCGTCGGCGACGAGGTGCTCTACGGCCGCTACGCCGGCAACGAGGTCGAGGTGAACGGCAAGGAAGTCAAGATCATGCGCGAGTCGGACCTGCTCGCCAAGGTCGTCAAGTAAGCGTGCGGCGCACTCCCACGCCCCGGCCGGCTGCGGTCGCCGGGGCGGTTGCTCGATATCTACCAACGGAGATCTTCCACGATGGCTAAACAGCTGCTGTACACCGACGAGGCCCGCAAGAAGCTCCTGTCCGGGGCCGAGAAGCTGGCTCGCGCGGTCGGCGTTACCCTCGGCCCGACCGGCCGCAACGTCATCCTCGACAAGAGCTTCGGCGGACCGACGGTCACCAAGGACGGCGTCACGGTGAGCAAGGAGATCGACCTTGCCGACCCGTTCGAGAACATGGGCGCCAAGCTGGTCAACGCGGTCGCGCAGAAGACCAGCGACGTGGCCGGCGACGGCACCACCACCGCCACCATCATGGCGTTGTCGCTCTACCAGGAAGGGCTGCGCAACATCACCGCCGGCGCCAACCCGATGGCGGTCAAGCGCGGCATCGACAAGGCCGTCGCCGCCGTCTGTGACCACCTCGGCACCATCACCCGCCGCCTCACCTCCAAGGAGGAGATGAAGCAGGTGGCGGCGATCAGCGCCAATAACGACCCTGGCATCGGCGCGACCATGGCCGACGCCTTCGAGAAGGTCGGCAAGGACGGCGTCATCACCGTCGAGGAGGGCAAGACCTCCGAGACGACGCTCGAATTCGTCGAGGGGATGCAGTTCGACAAGGGGTACTGCTCGCCGTACTTCATCACCACCCAGGAGATGAACTGCGAGCTGGAGAACCCGTACATCCTCATCTACGAGAAGAAGCTGAACAACGTCCGCGACATGCTGCCGCTGCTGGAGAAGACGGCGCAGGCCGGCCGGCCGCTGCTGATCATCGCCGAGGACGTCGAGAGCGAGGCGCTGGCGGCGCTGGTGGTGAACAAGCTCCGCGGCATCCTGCAGGTGTGTGCGGTCAAGGCGCCCGGCTTCGGCGACCGCCGCAAGGCGATGCTCGGCGACATCGCCGTGCTCACCGGCGGGCAGTTCATCAGCGAGGACCTGGGCCTCAAGCTGGAGAACGTCACTCTCGAGCAGCTCGGCCAGGCCCAGACGGTGCGGGTCGAGAAGGAGAGCACGACGATCATCAGCGGCAAGGGCAACCGCAAGGACATCCAGAAGCGGATCGACCAGATTCGCGCTCAGATGGAGCAGACCGAGTCGGAGTACGACAAGGAGAAGTTCTCCGAGCGGCTGGCCAAGCTGACCGGCGGGGTGGCGATCGTCAAGGTGGGCGGCGCCACCGAGGCGGAGATGAAGCAGACCAAGGGTCGCGTCGAGGACGCGCTGCACGCCACGCGGGCGGCGGTCGCCGACGGCATCGTTCCCGGCGGCGGGTCGGCGTTGATCCGCTGCATCGGGGCGGCGCAGAAGACGGCACAGGAGCTGCAGGGCGATGAGCGGCTCGGCGCCGAGATCGTCGTGCGGGCGCTGGAGAAGCCGGTCCGCACCATCGCCGAGAACAGCGGCGTGGACGGGGCGGTGGTCGCCGACGAGGTCAAGACCCGCGGCGAGCAGAACCCCAACGTCGGGTATAATGCGAATACGGGCGAGTACGTGGACATGTTCCAGGCGGGCATCATCGACCCGACGCGGGTCACCCGCAGCGCCCTGACCAACGCGGCCAGCATCGCCGGCCTGATGCTCACCACCGAGGTGATGGTCACCAAGGTGGACGAGGAAGAGCCGGCGAACAAGGTCGTGGGGGCGATTCGCTAAACAGCCCGAAGCGCCAGCGAGGGATTCTGAAGCGTGAGCGAGGGATTCAGAAACCCTCGCTTACGCTTCGGGCTGATGGGTGTGTCGCTCGCGCTTCGGGTCGAGGAATGGATGCGGGCATGGCCACCAAGCGGGACTACTACGAGGTTCTCAGCGTCTCCCGGGACGCCGACGGGGAGACGGTCAAGAAGGCGTACCGCAAGCTGGCCATGCAGTACCACCCGGACCGCAATCCGGGCGACGCCGAGGCCGACGTTCGCTTCAAGGAAGCGGCCGAGGCGTTCGAGGTGCTCAACGACCCGCAGAAGCGGGCGCGCTATGACCGCTACGGGCACGCCGGACTGGACGGACTGCCCGGCCACAACTTCCGCGACGCCGAGTCGGTCTTCGACATCTTCGGCGATATCTTTGGCGACATCTTCGGCGGCCGCCGTCGACGCGGCCCGCGCCCCGGCAACGACCTGCAAATCGCCTTCGAGGTCGACCTGATCGAAGCGTACCAGGGCGTCAAACGACCGCTCAAGATCCCGCGCCAGGAGCCATGCGGCACCTGCGGCGGGTCCGGCGCTCGCGCCGGCGCGCAGCGGCAGGCGTGCCGCCGCTGCAACGGTCACGGCGTCGTCATCCAGGGACAGGGCTTCTTCCGCATCCAGCAGACGTGCAGCGCCTGTCGCGGCCAGGGGTCGGTCATCACCGATCCGTGCCCGACCTGCCGCGGTGCGGGCGCGGTCGAGGTGCAGCGCCGAGTTGACCGTCAACCTGCCGGCGGGGATCGACGACGGCATGCAGGTCCGCATCCCCGGCGAGGGCGAGGCCGGCGAGGCCGGCCGCCGCCGGGCGACCTGTACTGCGTCATCCGTGTTCGTCCGCACAAGTTGTTCGCCCGCAACGGCAACGACCTGCACTGCGAGGTGCCGATCACCTTCAGCCAGGCGGCCCTCGGCGGACCGCTCGAGGTGCCGACGCTGGAGGGCAAGTACGTCACCGCCACCATCCCGCGCGGCACCCAGTCGGGCGACGAGATTCGCGTGCAGGGCAAGGGCATGCCGAACGTCCGCACCGGCCGGCCCGGCGACCTGGTGGCGCACCTGCGGCTGGTCACGCCGCGGACACTGACCAAACGGCAGGAGGAGCTGCTCCGCGAGCTGGCCGAGCTGGACGGCAAGCACGTCATGCCGGAGCGGAAGAGCTTCCTCGACCGCGTGATGGAGTTCTTCACCTCCGCCACCGCCGCCAGGGCGGACGAGCCGGAGACCGAGAGCAAGCGTAGCTGAACGGAGCCGAAGGCATGTCAAACACCAGGCAGACCGCCCCGGAGCAGGAACCGCAGCCAGACGAAACGCCGGCTACCCCGGCGGCGGCCGAGGTCGAGGAGCTGAAGGGTCGGCTGCACAAGGCCGAGGCGCAGCGTGAGGACTACCTGACCCTCGCCCGCCAGGTTCGCGCCGAGTTCGAGAACTACCAGAAGCGCAACCAGCGCGACCTGGCGACCGAGCGGCGGTATGCCCAGATGCCGCTGGCCGGCGACCTGCTGCCGGCGCTGGACAATCTGGAACGGGCGATCGTTGCGGCCAAGCAGGCCGGCGACACCGGCGCGCTGGCCCAGGGCGTCACCATGGTGCAGACCCAGCTGCTCGACGCCCTCCGCCGCCACGGCGTCGTCCGCATCGAGGCGCAGGACCAGCCGTTCGACCCGAACTTGCATCAGGCGGTGATGCAGATGCCGTCGCCCGCGGTGCCATCGGGGACGGTGCTGCAGGTGCTCGAACAGGGCTACCTGTTTCACGAGCGCGTGCTGCGGCCGGCGCGGGTCATCGTCTCGACGGCGGCGGATGTGTCCTGAATCAGCATTCATCATCCCGCGGAGGGTTCCTTATGCCGACGTATGACTACCAGTGTGACGGCTGCGGCCATCGGTTCGAGGAGATGCAGTCGTTCAAGGACGACCCGCTGAAGACCTGCCCGGAGTGCAAGGAAGACCACCTGCGCCGGCTGTTCGGCACCGGCGCCGCCATTCTGTTCAAGGGGTCGGGGTTCTACGAAACCGACTACCGCAGCGATTCGTACAAGAAGGCGGCCAAGGCCGAGACCGAGGCGAGCAGCAAGCCCGCCCCGTCCGCCGGTAACGGTTCTACCACCCCCGCCCCGGCGGCTCCGGCGAAAACCGAGTCGAAGGCGTCCAGCCCCACTCCGTGAGCGGCCGATGAACGGTGTGACCTGCCCGATCTGTGGTCGCCGGCTGACTGGTTCGATTACCGACTGGCCTTGCTTCCCCTTTTGCAGCCAGCGGTGCAAATGGATCGACCTGGGACGGTGGCTCGACGAGTCGTATGGCATCCTCGCCGAGGAGCCTGACGACGAGGTCCCACACGACCCCGCCGAGTCCTCCTGATCCGGCCGAAGCAGTGGCGGTTCACCATAAGCAGAGGCGTGCTGGAGACAGCACGCCTCTGGCCCTTTTCCTACCGCCAAGGCGCGACCCGTCCGCCCAAGGCTGTCAACTCCCCAGCCGATCCGCTACGCTAACGCACACCCGTCCCCGTTGCCGAGGATTCCGGTTGTGCTGCGATCATCCTGGTTGCTTGTGGTCGTGCTATTCCTGCTGGCGCCGCCGGCGTCGGCCGTCGCTCCTCCGCCGCGGAAGCCGACGTGGGACCCCGACGAGCGGTACACCGCGCAGTCGCTGCGCGGCTGGACGCTGAAGGTACACGACCGCCTGCTCGCCCCGGAACACGACCGGCTGCGGCGCGACACGCTGGAGCTGCTCGACAGCCACCTGTACCAGATCACGCGCGTGGTGCCGGCCGGTCCGCTGGCGAAGCTGCGACGGGTGCCGATCTGGGTCGAGCTGGCCCACCCGCAGCACCCGTGCATGTGCTACCACGTCTCGAAGGCGTGGCTGCGCGAGCACCACATGAATCCGAACAAGGCCGGCGCCGTCGAGCTGGCCAACTGCCGCAACTTCCTCACCTGGACGCGCGGCCAGCCGTGGATGGTGCTGCACGAGCTGGCGCACGCCTACCATCACCAGGTGCTCGGCTTCGATCACCCCGGTGTGCGGCTGTGCCACGACCAGGCGATGCGCGGCAAGCTGTACGACTCGGTGCTGCACATCGACGGCAGTCGCCGGCGGCACTACGCCTGTACCAACCCGACCGAGTATTTCGCCGAGATGACCGAGGCGTACTTCGGCACCAACGACTTCTACCCGTTCGTGCGGGCGGAGCTGCGGGCACACGACCCCCGGATGTACGAGCTGATCGAACAGGTGTGGGAGATCCGCAAGCCCGGGCGGGGCTTGAAAACCTCACCCCAGAGGACACAGAGGGACACAGACTAGAGATCACGATCCCTTCCACCCTCAGCGTCACGTCCGTGCATATCAGCGCCTCGTCGCGTCACGACCCACTCGGGTCGCGCAGCGGCTGGGGGCTAAAGCCAACGGGATGGGCGTTACTGCTTCCAGATCACGCTGGCGACCACCTGCCGCAGCTGCTGGCGGACCTCGGTGTCGCGCATCGGGAAGAGCGAGCTGAACAGGTAGACCCGTTCGCCGCGGCGGACGGCCACCACCTCCTGCGCCATCTCCTCACCCTCCGCCCGGCCCGCTAACTCGTAGCGCGTGCCGGCGGCGGAACCGACCTTGGTTTCCTGCGGGGTTCCCGTCGCCCGCCACTTGCGGATGTTGAGGACCGGCGAGGTCGACAGATGGGCGGCGAGGTCGGCGGTGGCAGGTAGGTCGATGGCGGAGACGCGGAACGAGGCGGCCGTGGGACCGCTCGTGCGCCGATAGTCGACCAGCGTCCGCTCCCTGGTCACTCGGGTCGGCGGTAGCTCGCCGCGCATCTGCTGCTCCCACCCCTCCGGGGCGAGAAAGCGGAACCCCTCCCGGTCGTTCTGATAAACCGGGTCGTCGCGCAGCACCGGCGCGCGCGGGCGTTCGCTGCAGCCGGCCAGGACGAGAAGAGAGAGTGTCAGCGCCGGCAGGAGCGGTCGGGCAGAGCGCATCGGCATCATGGATCCGGGCATCTCCGCCTCCCTCTCGCGCAGCGCGGGCTAGAACGAGCTGCCCGGAACGATCTCGCCGCCGGCACGGGTCGCCAGGGCCTGCAGTACCGTCACGTCCATGCTCGTCGACAGCGAGTGGACCGACCCGTCGGCAAACACGAAGGCGACGCTGGCGAAGTGCGGCGAGAAGAAGTCGTGTGGCTCGCAGGCCGGGTCGTTCAGCTGCTTCTGGCCGACCCGCGCCAGTACCAGGCTCGGAGCATACGTCTTGTACGAGGTGTAGACCGGCGCGCCCGGCGTGGTCTGGGCGATCCCGCCGGTCATCACTCCGGCCCACGGCGTTTGCGCGAACAGGGCGCAGCGCTCACCGATTGCCAGGGTGCTGCTGCTGCCGTCGGTGACGTCCTGAATCCGCGTCTTGCTGTTGCGGTAGAACACCCCGTTGCCGTCGTCGGGCTTGCTGCTCAACTGCCCCATCGCCCCGAAACAGGCGGCGTAACTGTTGGTGGAAGCGTCGGCGAGGATGCCGTTGCCGTGGGTCGACCGTGCCTGGGCCATCACCAGGAAGTAGCCCGTCGATTCGTCACTCGGGCAGGTGAACGACTTGAGCGGGAAGGTCCGCTGGTTCTGCATGGTCGGCGCCTCGACCGCCAGGTTGTAATCGATCTGCTTGGCGAGGGCATTCTGTTCGAGGAAGGAGAGCAGATAGGCGGCCCACCCCCAGCCCGGTTCCTGCGGCTGTGGGACGAGCGCCGGCGGCGGTACGTCCCACACTCCGAAGAACGGCAGCAGGAGCAGATCGGCCAGCGAAGTACGCGCCGAGTTCGGCGGTGGCGTCACCTGCCGGTAGCCGGGGGGGAAGGCCGCGTGGGCGTCGTGGTAAGTGTGCAGGGCCAGCCCGATCTGTTGCAGCCGGTGCCGGCAGGTCGCCATGCTGGCCGCTTGCCGCACCTTCTGAACGGCGGGCAGCAGCAGACCGAGCAGGACGGCGATGATGGCGATTACCACCAGCAGCTCGATCAGGGTGAAGGCGTTCCGCGTGCGCATGGTAGGGCCAGGTAGAGATGGCGGGGGTCGCGGAAAGAGCAATCGCGTCATTCTCGTCGTGAGAATCGGGTGATTGCGGCGGTGACTCCTCCATTCATTGCTACCCCAGCCCGATAGTCGGTGCAAGGGGAGTTTGCCTGACGCGCAGGACGCCGCGATTTGTCAGGGGCGGCGTGTCCGCTCGTCTACCCGAGTGCGATGAAGCAGTTAATCGGCGGAGCGGCACGCGCGGAACAGGCGGGTGAGGCAGACGCATCGGTGTGCCAACCCAGTGACGGCACGTACTCGCACGAACCGCATCGCCTTCTTGTGAAAAAGGCCCGGAGAGCGAACCCGTCCTGCCTTTTCGGGGTTAGCCGATTAGGGGGACCCTGAGGGCCAGGCAGACCAGGACAGGTCGCTCGCATGCCGCCGGATTTGCCGCCGCCGGGTGCCCGCGAGTTTTCGCTAACCGGCAGATTTGCTCATGCTTTTGTTCAACCCGCGTTCATATATTAAACTGTCCAACTTTCCTGCTTGGTGAAACTTACCCGGGGACGTGATCGTCAAAGGAGCGGCTGGCTGGCCGGCCTCTTCTTTGGAGTGACAGACCCCGCTTCACACCGTCTCGGGAATTCCTTCGAGGTTGCAATGTCGCTTCCCCTGTGGACTCGCTGGCTCCGGTCGCTCTCCCGTCGTCCCCGCGGCAAGACCATTCGCAACAGGCCGCTGCCGGTGTCTCGGCGGCCCCGTCCTTCCCTGGAGGGGTTGGAGGACCGCACCCTGTTCGCCGTGCTTCCCGCCGCACTGGTGAGCAGCCAGACGACCATGCAGGTCCCGCTCGGAACGACCACCACCAACATCGCCGGGTTCAGCCCGACGGTGATCCAGGACCCGATCAACCCGAACAAGGTGTTCGCGTTCTACGCGACCCAGACCGGCCGGCTCGGGGCCACCTATTCGACCGACGGCGGCGACACCTGGACGGGCTACCTCAACACCGACACGGTGAACAACCCCGGGAACGATCAGTACCTCAACCTGACCGACCCGAACCTGGCGACGTGGAGCAATGTCGGCACCACCGGCCAGCCGCGCTTCACCGTCGTCACCAATGTTTCCGCCACCTGGGACCGCCAGGGCAACATCTACGTCGTCGCCATCCAGCGTGACGCCGCCAACACCAGCGGCGCCCTGGTCTTCTACCAGTTCTCCTTCACCGGCGCCGCTCCCGGTGCCCGTACCCTGTACACCCCTGTGGTCCTCGAACGGTGGGTGGGGGCTGACCCGATCTGCAACCCGGTCGTCGCGGTGGACAACAACCTGCCCACCTACACCGACCCGCTTACCGGGATAACCCAGACCGATACGCTGGCCGACACGACCAGCCGCCTCATCCCGCCGGTCTACGTCGCCTGGAACACCAACAACACCGCGCCGTCCGGCAACCTGGCGTACCCGAACTTCAACCCGAACGTGATCAAGGTGGTCGCCTCGGGCGCGGTGGACGGCACCGGCTTACGGATCTTCAGCACGTCGCAGTTCGTCAGCGACCTCCAGGCGGCCACCTGGCGTGGGCAGACGTACTGGAGCGGCAACGTCGCCCTTCCGCCAGGCGGCCAGATGGTGCCGGTGCGCTACACCGCCCCGAAGATCGCCTTCACCCAGGGCACGGCGGATGGCAGTGTCGTGGGCGGGCAGCTGATCTTTGTCTGGAACGACTTCGGCAACAACAACATCCGGCTGGACAACACCCAGCCCGACGGCGGCCTTGCCACGAACAAGGTAGTCGACACCGTCATCGTCGCCGGCTCGACCACGAACATCAGTGGATTCGGCAATCGGGTTACCGATGCGGCTGCTCCGGCGTCGGGGTCGTTCGACATCCCGGGCAACAGCGCGTTCCAGGCGACCGTCGCTCTCAACTCGACGTTCATCGTCGGCGATCTGGACGTCACCCTGAACCTCACGCATCCGAATTTGAGCCAGCTCAACATCGTGCTGGTATCCCCGGGCGGCAAGCGGATTCGTCTGCTCTACAACCGCATGACTGGCGACGGCAAGGAAGACGGCCGCAACGCCTTCAACGACAAGTTCGGCGTGCCGGACAACGCGGACTCGGTCGGTCTCGGCGTGGTCAACGCCGACCGCGACCACGGGTTCAGCCAGCAGATCGGCACGGTCTTCGACGAGGACGCCGCCCGCTTCATCAACGATGCCGGGGCCACCGCACCCTACGTCGCCCACTTCCGGCCGGAAGGCAGCAACCCGTTCTACGGCGCCGACACCCTGGACTCATTCAACGGCCTGGCTGGCGACTCCCCGGATGTCTCCGGCACCTGGCAGCTGGAGATCACTGACTACAAGACCGACGGCACCAACCCGGCGCCGTTCCAGCGGCTCGACAGCTGGTCGCTGCACTTCACCTCGACAGACATCCAGCGTAACGACGGGGCCGGGTCGCACGTCGTTCCCCCAGCCACCATCACTGCCGGGAAACGCTTCGGCACCGATCGGATCATCGGCGCCAACCGAGATTCAACCTCGGCCGGGGCAGCCCAGGCGCCGTACCCGCAGGCCAACACCGGCCCGTACGGGCCGGGCGGCGTTGCCTCGAACGTGTCGGTGGCGATGGACAACACGCTCGGCTCGTTCAGCCCCTACCAGGGCCGCCTGTACATCGCCTACACCAAAACCGACATCTACCCCACCGCCACCCAGGTGGCGAACCCCAACGTCTACCTGATCTCCGTCGACGGCCTCAGCCCCACCACGACCATCGGCTCGACCGTCAATGCCGCGGTGAAGGTGAATGACGACTTCCGCGACATCACCGGCGACGGGATCGACGACAACCCCTACGAGGGCAATCGTGCCCAGTTCAGTCCGACCGTCGCCGTCGACCAGACCACCGGCACCGTCGGCGTGATGTACTACGACGGCCGCTGGGACGCGGCGCGCGCTCGTGTGGCCAATTCGTTCAGCGCCAGCATCGACGGCGGCGACACCTTTAGCGACAGCACCTTCTTCAACACCCCGAAGGAAGCCACCGACGCCCTGACCCATGAGGTGATCACCCTGGAGCCGGTGCCCGGCAACCAGGGGCAGACCGGCACCATCAACGGCACTGGCTTCTCCGCCGGCTTCGGCGATCGGCAGGGGCTGCTGATGTACGCCGGCCACGTCCTGCCGGTGTTTTCCAGCAACGAGAACGCCGTCGGCCTGGCGATCAAGACTGCCCACGTCACCCTCGCCGCTGGCCCGCGGCTGATCTACGGCGACATGGGGCCGATCACCACCAACCGGACCACCGACGGCACCCCGCAGCTCACCGGCTTCGAGGTCGACCTGGATCGGCCGATCGACGTCACCTCGTTCACCCCGGGCCAGGTCGTCGTCGAGTACCGCAACACGGTGACCTCGCCTGCTCCGGCGCCGGCCACCCAGGTGTTCACCGGCTCCAGTGACTTGACCGTCACCCCGCTCGACGCCTCCGCCAACTGGGGCAACGGGGTCAACAACGGTCGATCCGTTATCGCGGTCGCCATCACCAATGGCGGCACCGGCTACAGCCTCGGGAACACGATCACGATTACGGGCGGCACCACGGTGAACGGGGCCGGCAACCGCGTCGTGCTCACGGTTACGGCGATCGGTCCCGGCGGGACGATTACCGGGGTGTCCATTACCAACCCCGGCCTCTACACAGGTGCCCCGGTCACTCCATCCCAGGGGAACGTCAATACGGGTCCGGGGACCGGCGCCCTGTTCACGCTCACCTTCTCGACTCGCCTGGCCACGCGTTTCTGGGTCGGGTTTGTCACTCCGCAGACCGGCATCGGCACCTACAGCTACGCCATCACGCCGGTCGCCAACGGCATCAAGGACCTGATCCGCACCGCCAACCCAACCACCTACGCCACCGTCTCGATCGGCAACCGGGTCGACCAGAACCAGGACGCCACGACGGCCAGCGGCGCCTCCACGGTCCTGCACATCACGTCCATGGCGCTGGGTTACGATGCGACCCTGCTCGATTTTGATATTCCACTCCCCAAGGGCGGGGTGGGCTACAAGCCTGGCGACATCCTCACCCTCCAGGGTGGCACCCGGTGGGCGGGCTGAACTCCAACGCGCCCAGATTCAGGTGCTCACCGCCGATGAGCTGGAATGGCCCGGCCAGCCCAGGGCTTATTCTGACCTTCCGCGTGTTGCGGCAAGGGTCGTACAGCGTCCCGCCGACCGGCACGCAGTTCGCCCTCGGCGGCCCGTATACGACCATGCCGCTCATCAAATACGGCCAGGTCGCCATGTTCGACATCACCGGCACCCGGATCACCGGCGGCGACGTGTTCGCCGTGCCCAACCCGGAGAACGGGGTGCCGTTCCGTCTGCCGTACACCACTGACACGTTGCCGCTCATTATCCCCGGCCCGTATGTCACCGGCAGCACGGTCCCGGACAACCCGACGTCCGCCGACAACCTGGTGCTCAACGGCACCAACGGCGTCATCGACGTCACCTTCGACCGCGACATCGATCCGACCACGTTCACGTCGGACAACGTCCTGCAGGTGGTGGGCCCGGTGGGGCCGATAACGCCTTACTCGGTTTCGCCGACGACGGTCAGCCTGACCGGCGGCGGGGGGACCGGGGCGGCGGCCACCGCCGTGTTCTCCAACGGCGTCACCGGCGTCACCGTCACCGGCGGCGGCAGTGGTTATGCCACCACGCCGACCGTCACCTTCAGCCCGCCGACCGACCCGAGCGGCACCACGGCGACCGGCACGGCCGTCCTCGACTCGGTGGTCGCCTCGTTCACCGTCACCAACGGCGGCACCAGCTTCTACACCTCGGCACCGACCGTGGTGCTGACCGGCGGCGGCGGCAACGGCGCGTCAGCGGTCGCCACCGTGGTCAACGGCCGGGTGACCGGGATCACCGTCACCAGCGGCGGCACCGGCTACACTTCCGCGCCGACGGTCTCCTTCGTCGGCGGCGGCGGCAGCGGCGCCAAGGCCACCGCCGTGATCCGACGGGTGGTCACGCGCATCAACATCACCAACCCCGGCAGCCGCTACACCAGCGCTCCGACCATCACCATCGCCCCGCCGCCCGGCATTGGCACCGTGGCCGCCACCGCCGTCGCCTCGATCAGCGGCGTGCTCACCAGCCTGAGCCTGACCAGCAGCGGCAGCGGTTACACGTCGGCCCCCACCGTCTCCTTCACCGGCGGCAACGGCAGCGGCGCCACCGCCACCGCCATCGTCAACCTCGCCGGCCAGGTAACCGGCTTTAACATCACCAACCGCGGCAACGGCTACAACCTGCCGTCGGCCATCCCCGACGCCACCGCTGCCAATTCGATGCCGGTCACTCTCACCGGCGGCGGCGGCAGCGGCGCGGCGGCCACGGCGGTCTTCTCGCTCGGCGTCTACGGCGCCAGCATCACCAACGGCGGCAGCTACGGCCCCAGCGAGACTCCGCTCGTCACCATCAGCGGCGGTAGCCCCGTCATCGCCGCGACCGGCACGGCCGTCCTCGACCAGGTGGTCACCGCTCTGTCCATCACCAACGGCGGCAACGGGTACGCCACCGCACCCACCGTGAGCTTCAACGGCGGTGGCGGCACCGGGGCGGCGGCCACGGCCATCGTCGCCAACGGCCAGGTCGTCGGCCTCACCATTACCAGCCCCGGCAGCGGCTATACCTCCGTACCGACCGTCAACTTCATTGGCGGCGGCGGCTTCGGGGCGGCGGCCACGGCGACCGTCCTGCGCGTGGTCACCCAGATCACCATCACCAATCCCGGCAAGGGCTACCAGTCCGTGCCGACGATCACGATCGCCCCGCCGACCCTGAGCGGCGGCGTTCAGGCCATCGCCAGCGCCTCGCTCAGTGGCGTGCTGGACCACCTGACCCTGGTCAACGGCGGCATCGGCTACACCACCGCGCCGACGGTGAGCCTCCCCGGCAGCAGCGGGAGTGGCGCGCTCGTGACCGCCACGGTGGCCAACGGCCAGGTTACTGGCTTCACCCTTACCAGTGGCGGCACCGGCTACAACCTGCCCACCACCCGGGGCGGCGTCCTCGATTCGACGCTGGTCATCCCCGATTCCCTGGCGGTCAACGACTTGACCGTCAGCGTCCGTCTGACTCACGCCAATACGGCCGACCTGACCGTGGTGCTGATCGCTCCCGACGGCACCGTGGTGCCGCTGGCCAACGCCTTGCCTGGCACCCAGTTCAGCACCATCTTCGACGACCACGCCAGCGCCAACGTCACCACCGGCACCGGACTGGAGCCGTACACCGGCCTCTACCGGCCCGACAATCGCGTCCCCGGTGCCATCTCCGTGACCGTCGGCGGCACGGGCTACCAGGTGGGCGACCTGCTCGAAGTGGCGGGTAGCACCGCCGTCACCCCGACCCGGCTGCGCGTGGCCGGGGTCAATGCCGCCACCGGGGCAATCACGTCGGTCAGCGTCGAGCGCTACGGCGTCTACTCCTCCATGCCGACCGCTGCGGTCAGCAGTGTCCGTCTGAGCGGTGCGGGCAACGGCGCTACCTTCACCCTGGCGCAGACCAGCCTGGCGTCCCTCAACGGCAAGAACTACCGTCCGAGCCAGGTCAGCGGGGCCACGATCGCCGCCGGCGGCAGTGGCTACACGGTCGGCACGATCCTGACAGTGCAGGGCGGGACCTTCACCCGGGCGGCGCAGCTGCGGGTGACCTCGGTCAGCGCCGGCGCCATCACCGGCGTGACGGTCCTCGACGGCGGCGTGTACAACGGCCAGCCGGTCGGCACCGTCAGCGTCACCAGCGGCACCGGCACCGGCGCCACCTTCAACCTGAGCTTCGCCGCCGCTCCGTGGACCCTGCGGGTCATTGACAACAATCCGAATGGTCAGACCGGCACCCTCGACGGGTGGACGCTCAACCCGATCACCGTCGGCCTGCCGGCCATCGGCCAGACGCGCGTCACCGGCGGCACCGGCTACACGGTCGGCGACATCCTGACCGTCCACGGCGGCATCTACACCATCCCGGCGCAGATCCAGGTGACGGCCGTCGACGCCAGCGGGGCGGTCACCGGCTCGACTCTGTACCGCGCCGGCTCCTACTCGGTGCGGCCGACGGGCCCGCTGTCGGTCACCGGCGGCTACCAGGCGAGCGGGGCCACGTTCACCCTGCAGTTCGAGACCGACACCGGCCACGTCCGCACCTTCCAGGTCAACATTCCGACGCAGACACGCAGCGGCACCTACTCACTGGTGTTCGGGCCGGACGCCAAGGGCAACTACATCAAGGACGTCCACGGTAACCAGCTGGACATCAACCAGAACGCCGGCGTCGACCTGCTCCGCGGCGGCGACCCGGACAACGGCACCATCCTGCCGGTCACGTTCAACTCCGGCACGGTCAACTTGCCGATCAGCCACGGGCAGGTGGTCGAGTCGATCATCAACGTGCCGCAGAGCTTCGCAGTGCAGGGGGCGCGGCTGACGTTCTCGCTGAACCACCCCAACAACCCGGACCTGACGGCGGAGCTGGTCGCCCCGGACAACACCACCGTCCGGCTGTTCACCAACATCGGCGTGTCGGCCAGCAGCGGGTTCAACAACACCACGCTTCAGGACAATGCTCTCAACAACATCGATTTCGCCGGCTCGATCGCCCTGACTCCGGTGGGGCCCGGCCCGTACTCCCCGCAGGACTCGCTCGACGCCGCGCTGAAGAACACCAACTCGCAGGGCAACTGGAGACTGCGGATCTACAGCAAGTCGGCCAACCTCGACGGCACCTTGCTGAACTGGTCGCTGACGCTGGACAACTCGGTGGCCGGGTCCGGCCTGGGCGAGCCAGTGGCCGACCGCTTCACCACCTCGTTCCGCATCTTCACCCAGGACCCGACCGACAGCATCTCGCAGGAGTCGTGGACGGCGGTCGGCGGGGCGGCGCTCAACGGCAACAACAACTCCGGCCGTATCGGCGGGCTGGCGGTCGACCCGTCCGACCCGTCGGGCAACACCGTGTACGCCGCCGGTGCCAGTGGTGGCGTGTGGAAGACGAGCAACTTCTTCACCACCTCGTCGATCGGCCCGACCTGGGTGCCGCTCACCGACCTGGGGCCGGGCAACAGCCTGAATACCGGCAGCATCGCCATCTACGGGCGGAACAACGACCCCAACCAGTCGATTGTGTTCGTCGCCACCGGCGAGGGCGACACCGGCTCGGCAGGCGTCGGCTTCCTCCGCTCGCTGGACGGCGGTCGCACCTGGCGCGTGCTCGACAGCACGAATAACGCCGATGCGTCGGGAGAAATCCTGCCGATCTCCGACAGCCGCCGCAACCACCTGTTCGCGGGCCAGTATGCCTACAAGGTGATCGTCGACCCGACTCCGCTGCAAAATGGCGAGGTGGCGGTCTACGCCGCCATGAGCAACGGCATCTGGCGCAGCCTCGATACCGGCAAGACGTGGTTCCGGCTGCAGAGCGGCGAGGCCACCGATGTGGTGCTCGCCTCCGGCAGCGCCAACGACAAGGGCAACCTGCAGATCCTCTACGGGGCGATAAGGGGGCAGGGCATCTTCATGATGACCAATGCCACCACCGGCGTGACCATGGTCCAGGCCACCGGCGGCTTCGGCTCGCCGTTGCGTGCCGACGTGCAGACCGAGGCCGCCATTCCGATCAACGCTCCCGCCAATACCCCCAACGGCAACAAGGGGCGGATCGTCCTGGCCTCACCGGCTCTCACCGGCGTGCAGTTCCTCGACACCATCTACCAGGGCTGGCTGTACGCCGCCGTCGTGACGCAGGGCGGCACCCTGGACGGCGTCTACATGACCAAGGACTTTGGTCAGAACTGGACCCGGCTGCGGCTACCGACGCGCGTTTGGGGGGCCGCCGGGGGAAGTCAGCTGTTCCTGCCGAGCAACGACGATACGATCGCCCGCGACTACGACCCCTTCTCCCCGCCCGGCGCCCTCTCGGCCCAGGGGAACTACGACATCTGCATGACCATCGACCCGAACAACCCGAATGTCGTCTACCTTGGCGGCATGGGGAGCGGCGTCCCTTACCAGATCATCCGCATCGACACCACGACCACCCAGGACGCCCACAACCTGACGGGTTTCGATAACAGCAACAACGACGGCGGCCTGATCCAGACCGCCACGACCGGCGGCGTGAACATCGCCAACGCCGCCACCAACCCCGGCTACGGCCTGGTCTCCCACCTCGGGCCGTACCTCAACATGCTCCGCGACCCGGACCGCCGGTTCCGGACCGACTCCACCTGGTTCTTCGGCAACGTCACGGGGTTCACCAACACCGGCCAAAACACCCGGTGGATGAATGGTGAAACCGAAGGTCTGGCGGGTTCCGACCAGCACCGCCTGCTGGCCATCAAGGACCCGCTCACCGGCCGCACTCGACTGATCGGCGGCAATGACCACTCGGTGTGGACCGGCACCGACTACGGCGACGGCAGCGCGTTCAACACCATCGGCTTCGCGTCGCTGCCGACCGGCACCCGTGTCGGGAACCTGCAGGTGTCGCAGTTCTACTACGGCGCCGTGCAGCCCAGCACCCTGGCGGCCGAGGCGGCCGGCGCGCTGTTCTACGGCATGGCTCAGGACGACGGCTATCCGCAGTCGGGGCCGGGCACACTGGACAGCGGCAACCTGAACTGGAGTGGTACGCCCGGCGACGGTGCCGGCGTGGCCACCGATCAGACCGGCTCCGGCACCATGTACCAGTACCGCTGGCCATGCTGCGTCAATGACGGCACCGCGGCGACGGACTTCTTCAAGTACGTCGGCCCCGGACTGGCCATGATCAGCCGCACCACCGGCCTGATCGAGCCGGGCGACGAAGGTCCCAACTATCGGGGCCAGTGGCCTTACCTGGGCACGATCAACTTTGCTGTCAACCCGATCGATCCGTCGTCGCTGCTGATCAGCTCGTCGACCGGCAACGTGTTCATCTCGTCCGACTCGCGCGGCTTCAACCTCGGCTACGGCAAGCAGTGGTTCAAGATCGCCACCACGGCGGAGATGGGTACGCAGTCGGTGGCGATGGCGTTCGGTGCGCCGGGCACCGCCGTCGATGCGCCGCTGAGCGATTTCATCTACGTCGGCACCAACGGCGGCAAGATCTTTGTCACCTTCACCGGCGGCCGGCCGTGGACCGACCTGTCGGCCGGGCTGGATGGTAGCGCCGTCAAGGTCATTGTGCCGAGCACGCGGCGCGGCAGCCGCGAGGCTTACGCCGTCACCACCGGTGGGGTGTTTTGGATGGCCGATGCCGGCGCCGCCAACGCCCGCTGGGTGAACATCACCGGCAACCTGTTCAGCACCGCCATGAAGCGGACGCTGTTCAACGACCCCAGCCAGCAGATTGCCACCCTCAAGTCGTTGACGTCGATCCAGGCCGACTGGCGGTTTGCCATCCCAGATGACTTCACCGACCCCAACAGCGGCACGCATCCGGTGCTGTATGTCGGCGGCAACGGCGGCGTCTATCGGTCGCTCGACAAGGGCGTCACCTGGACCTACTTCCCGGACGTCGCCACCGACGGCGCCATCCAGGAGGGCGGCTTGCTGCCGTCGGTGGACGTCAGCGACCTCGACCTGGCGGTCGGCGAGATCAACCCGCTCGACGGCACCTACAAGAACGTGCCGTATGGCCGCAACATGCTGGTGGCCACCTCCTTCGGCCGTGCCACCTTCGCCATCCGCCTCAACGACAGCATCAAGCTGGCCAACGGCGCTCCGCTGTCGCAGTACGCTGTCAACCCGGTGGCTGGCCCGCACGTCGTGGCGGTCACCCCGGTGCCCAGGAATCCCGGGAATCCCAACAGCAAGCTGATGGCCATGGACGTGACCTTCAGCGGTCCGGTCGACCCGGCCACGTTCACGCTGGAGGACATCCTCACCCTGACCGGCCCGACCGGGGCGCCGGTGATCGTGAGGGCGGTGACCGACTATACCGGCGCCAATCCTCACAATGTCTACCGGCTCGAATTCGCCACCGACCAGGGTCTTGGCTTCTACCGCCTGTCGATCGGTCCGGACATTTCGGACTACGGCGGCAACAAGATGGACCAGAACCAGAACTTCACCAACGGTGAAACCGACGACGTGTTCACCACGCGGGTGCTCTACCAGCCCGGTGCCAACGACGCCCCGGCGCTGAACGCCCCGCCGGCCCCGGTGTTCCCGTCGATTCTGGAGGATGCGTTCACCAATGCCGGCGTCGATCTGCCGACCTTCCTGGGGCTGACGCCGACCTCGCCAGGCACCCTGATCACTGATCCGGACGATCCGCTCTACCAGACCGCCGGCTCGACCCCGCCGTATGCCGCTCGCGGCATCGCTATCACCGGCGTGATGGACGGGACGCTCGACGCCAGCGGGGCGCCCGCGGGAGCATGGCAATACTCGCGGGATGGAGGGACGACGTGGTTCAGCCTGGACAGCATCGGGCTGAGCGACAGCGTGGCCCTGGTGCTCGAAGCGGTGGCGGCTAGCAAGATCCGCTTTGTCCCCGAAGTGGATTACAACACCGCCTTCCCGTCGCCGTCGACGCCGCCCACGTTCTCCTTCCGGGCGTGGGACCTGACCAGCGGCTTGACCGCCAGCGGCGATGACGGCAGCCTGGTCGACACCACCACCAACGGCGGGACGACCGCCTTCAGCACCGGCAGTACGACCGTGCAGTTCGCCATCACCCCGGTCAACGACGCGCCGTCGTTCACCGGCAACCCCGCCCTGCCGGTGGTGGGTGGGAAGTACGTCCTGCCGTCGGTGGACGGCGACGCCGGTGCGGTGACGGTACCGCAGTCGACCTGGCTGGGCACCTTCAGCCCTGGCCCGGCGACTGCCCTGGATGAGGTGACGCAGACGATCGCCACGCTTAATCCCTACGTCGTCTCGAACGTCCAGGGATGGGTGGGTCTCCTGACTGCTCCCCCGACCATCGACAATGCGGGGAACCTGCATTACACCGTGGTCGACCAGGCCAGCGGCACTTTCACCTTCGACGTGCAGATCCGGGACAACGGCGGCACCGCCAACAACGGCGTCGACCTGAGCGCCTCGCAGACGTTCACCATTACGGTGGACCCGCTCCATCAGACGACGACGAATGTCGCCGTGCAGCCGTCGACCGCCAGGTACGGCCAGAAGGTGACGCTGAACGTCAGCGTGACCTCGGGCAATGGCGTGCCGGTCGGCTCGGTGGTGCTGACCATCCTGAATGCCAGCTCGACCGTGGTGTGGACTTCGGCACCGATCACCCTCGACGGGGCCGGCAAGGCAACGGTGGTCCTCGACGAGGCGACGGCACGGCAGTTCCTCAACGTGGGAACATACACCGTGCAGGCGAACTTCACAGATACGGTGACGCCAAGCGGCACCACCCGCTACGGCAAGAGCAACGGCACCACGCCGCTGACGATCAACCCCACCGCCACGACCACCAGCCTGGTCAGCTCGCTACCACGGTCCGGGGCGGGGTCCGAAGTCAAGTTCACGGCGACGATCAACGCGGTCTTCCCGGGCACCGCGGGCACCGGTCAGCCGATTGCCGGCACGGTGCAGTTCGTCATCAGCAAGTTGGATGCCCTCGGTCGGCCGATCGCCCCGCCGGTGCTGACGCAGGCGGTGAATTACGACACCACCGACCAGGCATGGATTCTGAAGTACACCTTCACGACGGCCGCTTCCTACCGGGTGACGGCGATCTACCAGGGGTCGACGAACTACACCGCGTCGACGACCGCCGCCACGGTGACGCAGGTGGTGCTGAAGGCGTCGACCACGACGCTGACGCAGTCGCTCGCCGTCTCGAAGTACGGTCAGCTGGTGACCTACACCGCGACGGTCCGGGATGCCGCTACGAATGTCCTGATCAAATCCGGCACGGTGACGTTCACCCCTGATTCGGGCCGCGCCCCGGTTACGGTGGCGATCAACGCGACCACGGGTTTGGCCGTCGCCCGCTTCTACTTGCCGGTCGGCACCCAGAACGTCACGGCGAAGTACAACGGCAATGTGACCTACGGCGGCAGCACGTTTGCGGTCTCCCACCAGACGGATAAGGCGGACACCAAGGTCGCGCCGCTGGTGTTCAGCAAAGCCCTGACGGCCATTTATGTCGGCCAGGCGGTGACGGTCACTACCACGGTGACCGCCGTGGCTCCGGGCGGCGGCGTCCCGACCGGCCAGGTGCAGTTCTACTATGACAGTGGGGCCGGTCCGGTTGCTCTCGGCTCGCCGGTGACTGTCAACACGGCCGGCAAGGCGGTGGTGAGCCTGGCCTCGCTGCCGGTGGGGACTTACACCCTCACGGCAACGTTCACCGACCTGGTGGCGGGGAACTACAACAGTTCCTCGACGGCTGCTGCGTCGGGGTCCTTCCAGGTACGGGCAGCGATCAAGCTGACGGCCTCGGTCACCGCCGGCCGGCCGACGCCCTTCATGCCGTTCACGATCACCGCCTATGCTCGCGGGGCGGACAACTCTGTGGTGCCCGGGTTCAACGTGGGCGGCACGGCGACCTGGACCGTGGTCGGGACAGCGATGACCGGCACCGTCTCCGTCGTCAACGGGGTGATGACGATCGCCGGCCTGAAACTGCCGAGGGGACGGTTCACGATCCTGATCCAGTCGGGCGGTCTGAGCACGGCTGTGGTGATTGACACCGCCCTCGGCCGGCAGATCTGACCGAACACACGCCGGGCCGGGAACTCCAGCGATGGGGTTCTCGGCCCGGTGTGTTTGCGCCCTGCCGCCGTCCGCAGCCCCACCATCAGGGCCTAACGGCAATACCGTTGAGAGGTTTGGTTTTAGCCCCCGGTGAATACACCGGGGGCGCGTGCGTGTCGACGATCACCCGAGCGGGGCGGCCCGCATCCGCCCCCGGAGGGCGTGCGTGTCGACGACCACCCGAGCGGGGCGGCCCGCATCCGCCCCCGGTGTGTTCACCGGGCGCTAAAAGAACCGGGGGCGCGTGCGTGTCAACGACCACCCCAACGGGGCGACGCGCATCGTCGACATGGGATGGCGCCGTTTCTCGGTGTTGCGGTGTCACTTCATTCACCCGAACCGCAGGGGCGACGGAATGCTCGGCAGACGGATCCCCTGCCTGATTCGAGGTCTGGAGTTGACACGAAAAACGCCACCTGCGATTGACGCAAGTGGCGTTCTCTTTTGGGCGTGTGCCGTCTGGCTACGTCCGGTTTTCGGTACTCCCGGCCCGTATTAATCGCCGCCGCTTCGCTGCAGCGTTTCCATGACCTGATCGACGGTGAAACTGGCGGCCTTCTGACGCGGCGGGTATTCCTTGAACGTCTGCAGGAACTTCGCCACGATCTGTTGTGCCGGCACGAGCAGGAATGCCCGGTCGATCATGTAGTCGTAATAGGTGTTGGACGTGATGTCGGCGCGCTCGTAGGGGTCGAGGCGGAGATTGAAGATCTTCGGCACGCGCAACTTCACGAACGGCTCGGCCCAGACCCGCAGCGTGCCGGCGGCCCGCTGCTCGGCGAAGACGATCTTCCAGTTGTCATAACGCAACCCGGTCAGGTCGCCGTCGTCGCTGAAGTAGAAGAACTCCGTGCGCGGCCCCTTCTCCGCCTTGCCGGTGAGGTGCGGCAGGAAGTTGGTGCCGTCGAGATGGACCTTGTAGCTGTTGCCCTTTACCTCGTGACCCGTGAGCAGCTTCTGCTTGACCTCGGCGTCGCCGGCGGCGGCGAGCAGGGTGGGCATCCAGTCGAGGTGCGACACGATCTGGTTGGACACGCTGCCAGCCTTGATCTTGCCCGGCCAGCGAACCAGGCACGGCACGCGGTAAGCGCCCTCCCAGTTGCTGTTCTTCTCGTTGCGGAACGGCGTCATGGCGGCGTCCGGCCAGGTGTTCAGGTGCGGGCCGTTGTCCGTCGAATACATGACGATGCAGTCCTTGGCGATGCCCAGTTCATCGAGTTTCTTCAGCACCGTGCCGACGTTGCGGTCGTGGTCGATCATGGCGTCGGCGTACTCGCCCATCCAGCGGCCCGACTGCCCCTTGCTGGCCGGCTTGACGTGCGTGCGGAAGTGCATGTGCGTGAAGTTGACCCAGACGAACATCGGCTTGTCGGCCTTGTGTTGCCGTTCGATGAACTCGCACGCTCGATTGGCGATGTCCTCGTCGATCGTCTCCATCCGCTTCCGCGTCAGCGGTCCGGTGTCCTTGATCGTCTGGCCGCCCTTGCCGTCGGCCTTGCAGTCGAGCACGCCGCGCGGGCCAAACTTCTTCCGGAAGCCGGGGAAGTCCTTGTCGCTGGGGTAGTCGGGATGCTCCGGCTCCTCCTCGGCGTTGAGGTGGTAGAGGTTGCCGTAGAACTCGTCGAAGCCGTGCATCGTCGGCAGGTGCTCGTCGCGATCGCCGAAGTGGTTCTTGCCGAACTGGCCGGTGGCGTAGCCTTGCCCCTGGAGCAACCGGGCGATGGTCGGATCTTCCTTGCGGCTGCCCAGCGGGGCGCCGGGCAGGCCGACCTTGCTCAGACCGCTGCGGAAGACCGACTGGCCGAGCATGAACGCCGCCCGCCCGGCGGTGCAGGACTGCTCACCGTAGTAGTCGGTGAAGAGCATGCCTTCCTTGGCGACGCGGTCGATGTTCGGGGTGCGATAGCCCATCAGGCCGTTGGTGTAACAGCTGAGGTTCGACTGGCCGATGTCATCGCCCCAGATGATGACGATGTGCGGCTTTTTCGTCGTCGTATCCTTCCGGTCGTCGCGGGCGCTGACGAACTGGGGGCACGCGCCGTCGCAGCAACACGACGGGTCAGCCTTCGGCGGCGCGGCCGCGTGAGCGGCTCGGCCGGCGGAACGGAACAGGGCGGAGAGTTGGCCCGATCCGGCCAGCCAGCCTCCCGCCACGCCCAGCGCGAGCGCGGCCAGAATCGTCACTTTCGACAGACGGAGCATTCGTTACCCTCTGAGGTGAAAAGAGCCACCCTGGCTCGCGAATCATGGAAGAAAGGGTCAATGGCTGCGTGCGCAGCGGAAGCCGACGTGTGACATGCCGGTGTCGGGACTGCACCCGTGCCGGGCGCTGGGCCGATAGCGCGAACAGTAGCTGTCGTTGCACAGGAACGACCCGCCGCGCTGTGCCCGGGACGGGCCGAAGGGATGGCGCGGGTCCAGGCTCTGCGCCGGTCCCTGCGGGTTGACCGTCACCGCATCTCGCTTTCTCTGGGCGTACAGGTCGCGCTGGTACAGATCGGCGCACCACTCCCAGACGTTGCCGGCCATATCGTACAGTCCATAGCCGTTGGCCGGGTACGACTTCACCGGGGCGGTCCGTTCGTAGCCGTCCTCGGCGGTGTTGTGGTGGGGGAACTTGCCCTGCCACAGATTGGCACGTCCCGCGTCCGGCGGTTCGTCGCCCCAGACGTAGGGCTTCCCCTCCAGCCCGCCGCGGGCCGCGAACTCCCACTCGGCCTCGGTGGGCAGACGCTTCCCGGCCCAGCGGGCGTAGGCGGCGGCGTCGTCCCAGGAGACGTGGACGACCGGGTGCTCGTCCTTGCCGTCGATGCCGCTATTCGGCCCCGTGGGATGTTTCCAGCACGCGCCGGGCGTCCATCGCCACCACTGGGTGAAGTCCTTCAGGTCGACCTCGCCTTGCGGCGGGGTGAAGACCATCGATCCGGGAACCAGGCGGTCGGCGGCGGGCTTCGGCGTACCGGGCGGCAGGTACTTGCGAACCTCCTCCCAGCTCGGCGTACTCTCGGCGGTCGTGACGTGGCCGGTCGCCGCGACGAAGGCGCGGAATTGAGCGTTGGTCACTTCCGTCTCGTCCATCCAGAAGCCGTCGACGCGAACTCGATGCGCCGGCTTCTCGTCCGGCCAGCCGCGCTCGTCCTCGGTGCCCATCGAGTATTCGCCGCCCGGCACCCACACCATCCCGTCGCTCGGCGTGGGCGCATGGTCCGCCAGACGCACGACCAGGAACGTCACCGCGAACGCCCCGCCGGTCAGGAGGAGCAGGACGACCGCCGTGAGCCGGCGACTCGGGGGCGGAGGCACAGGCCGATCACTGGTTGGCACCGCGTCGTGCGGGCGTTTCATGGCTGCGTCTTCCGGGGACGACGATCAGGTGTGTCCCCTTTGTCTAACATAAACCGGAGGGGGACAAGTGGAAAAACGACAACTTGCCGGCCGCATCGCCATCCCGCGTCCGACCGAACCCATCGGTTCTGGCATCCGATTTGCTCTGGTTCGATCGCCGGTGTTTCGGCCAGAATGATTGATACGGATTCCAACCACGTTCGCGAATCGAGGCGAGTCGGCCACGCTGCGGCTCACGCGAGAGGAGCGGCGGGCCGAGTGGGAAGAGGAGGCCGAAACCGGGTGCGTCTGTTCAGATCCAACCACGAGCAACGAGAGAACGGATTCATGGCGAACCCAACCCCGGGCAATGCGCCCGCCCCCACCCTGGAAGCTGCGCTGGCGGAGGTTCCGTCCGGCACCGACGCCCGGCGTCACCTGTTCGTCCTCGACGACGGCAGCCAGCTGGCGGCGAGCGTGGACGCCACCGCCGACGGCATCCGGGTGAGTCTCGTCAGTAACGCGGCGGGACCGCTGGCGTTGCACTGGGGGCTGGCACCGCGGTTCCCGTCGGAGTGGCGGCTGCCGCCCGACGACGTCCGCCCGGCCGGCTCCGCGCAGGTTACGGAACAGGCGGTGCGCAGTCCGTTCGTCGAACGGAACGGGCTGCAATGGCTGGCCTGGGAATGGCGTCCGACGCCGGGAACGCCTCCGCCGTGCGGGTTGCGCTTCGTCCTGCATCGTCAGGACAATGCGTGGCTGCGAAGCGGCGGCGGCGACCTGTTTCTACCGCTCCAGGTGAGCGCCCCGGACCCGCGACTGCCGTCCGAGCGGCTGCGCGACCTGGCGGGGCGGATCGTCGGGGCGGAGATCGGGGCGTCCTCGTGGACGCTGATGCACCGCTTCCACCTGTGCCACGACCTGCTGCACGATGCGGCGGAGGACGAGGAGGCGCTGACGCTGCTGTTCGCCTGGCTGCGCTTCAGCGCCGCGCGTCACCTCGACTGGCAGCGCCGCTACAACACCAAGCCGCGCGAGCTGGCCCACGCCCAGGATCGGCTGACGCGGCGCCTGGCTGGCGTGTGGGCCAAAGGCGCCGCGGCGGTGGGGCAGGGCGTCGACGCGCCGCTGTGGGCGCGGCTGATGCTCACCACGCTCGGCCCCGGCGGTGACGGGCAGCGCGTGCGCGACGAGATCCTGCACATCATGCACCGCAACCACATCAAGGAGACGCAGGGCCACTTCATGGAGGAGTGGCACCAGAAGCTCCACAACAACACCACGCCCGACGACGTCGTCATCTGCGCGGCCTACCTGGCGTTTCTGCGCAGCGACGGCAACCGGGACGTCTTCTACCAGACCCTGCAGGACGGCGGCGTCACGCGCGAGCGGCTGCGGAGCTTCGAGCGGCCGATCGTCACCGACCCGACGTTCAACGCCGACCAGAAGGCGAAGCTGATCGAGGAGTTCGAGAACTTCCTGCGCATCTTGCGGTCGGTCCACTCCGGCCGCGACCTCGACAGCGCGGTGCGGACCGCATCCCGGCACCTCAGTCCGGAGGTGACGAAGAAGCTCGACGCCCTGCGCACCGCCAAGGAGGACGACCCCGCCGCGGTCGTCGCCGTTCGCGCCGACATGGCGAGGTGCATCGTCGCGGCGAAGGACGACACGGCGCGCCGCGACCTGCTGTTCCTCGACCTGGCGCTCGAGGACCGGGTTCGCGCCGCGATCGAACGCCTGCCGCTGTCGCGGCTCGACCTCGGCCGGCTGACGGCGCTGGTGAGCGATGCGCTGCGCAATCTCGCCCTGTCGGTTCGCTCAACCGAGCTGGACCTGTGCGCAACCCACTGGGCGGCGCTGCGGGCGGGACCGGCGGCGGGGCGAGACTGGGCGCTGCAGGCGAAGAGCGTGGCCGACCGCGCCGGCCGCTGGGTGCAGGAGTTCACCGGCGTTGTTCACCAGCGTCTTCAGCCCAAGGCCGAGGCGCTGGGCGAAGGGTTTGAGGTGGACGCCGAGGCGGTGGCGCTGTTCACGGAGGAGGTCATCCGCGGCGGGCCGGTGTTCACCGTCTCGCTGCTGCTGCGGCATCTCGACGCGCTGCTGCGCAAGGAGGCCGGACTGGGCGGCTGGCAGGTCGTCAGCCCCGCCAGCGCCGTCGGCCGCGTGCGGGTGACGCGCCGGCTGCTCGACGTCCAGGGCGAACGGTTCGCGGAAGCCACGGTGCTGATCGCCGACGCCGTGATCGGCAGCGAGGAAATCCCCGAGAACGTGACCGCCGTGCTGACGGCCGACGCCCCGGACCTGGTGTCGCACGTCGCGGTGCGGGCGCGCAACGCCCACGTCCTCCTCGCCACCTGCTACGACCGCGACGCCTACGAGCGGCTCAAGGAGAAGAAGGACCAGGTTCTCACGCTGTCGGTCACGCCGGGCGGCGACCTGGAGGTGCGCGAGGGGGGAGAAACGCGAACGGCCGATCGGCCGGGCACGGTAGAGAGAACGCCGGCCGAGGCGCGGCCGGTTTCGCGGCCGGCGGCGGAGTGGGTACTCACCGCGGAGCAGTTCACATCGGAGGTCGTCGGCGGCAAGTCGTGTAATCTCAACGGGCTGCGCGGCCGGCTTGGCGACTGGATTCACCTGCCGACGTCCATGGCCCTGCCGTTCGGCGTCATGGAACGGGTGCTGGATGACCCGGCGAATCAGGAGCGGCGGCGCGAGGTGGAAACGCTCGTCGCGACCGCCGAGGCGAACCCCACCGCGGTACTCGAACAGCTGCGCACCCGGCTGCTCAACCTGACGGCGCCCGCGGAGCTGCGATCGGCGGTGCAAGAAACCTGGCAGAAGGTCGGGCTGTCGCCGGTGCCGTGGGAACAGGCGTGGCACGCCATCTGCCGCGTCTGGGCGTCGAAGTGGAACGATCGGGCGTACCTGTCGCGCCGCGCCCGCGGCGCCGCGCACGACCGATTGCGGATGGCGGTGCTCATCCAGCAGCTGGTGGAGGCCGACTACGCCTTCGTCATCCACACGGCGAATCCTCTCACCGGCAACCGCGCCGAGATCTTCGCGGAAGTGGTGCTCGGCCTCGGTGAGACGCTGGTCGGCAACTACCCCGGCCGCGCCCTCGGCTTCGTCTGCCGCAAGGACGACCTGTCGGTCCAGGTCGTGTCGTACCCGAGCAAGAGCGTCGGCCTGTACGGCACTGGGGTGATCTTCCGCTCCGACTCCGACGGCGAGGACCTGGAAGGGTTCGCCGGCGCCGGGCTGTACGACAGCTTCCCGGCGATGGACCCCGAACATCGAGTAATCGACTACCTGAATAATCCGCTCATCCGCGACGGCGCCTTTCGCGACCAGCTGCTGCGGTCGATCGCCCGCGTCGGGCTGGAGGTCGAGGCGGCGCAGGGTTCGCCGCAGGACGTCGAGGGCGCGGTCGCCGGCGGGCGGTTCTACGTCGTCCAGACGCGGCCGCAGGTGGGGCTGACGGGGTGACCGGCGGACGCGGCGGCGCATTCCCCGATCACCGGCCACGGATGGAGGGATTCATGACCCCGGCGATTCGCATCGGCAACCAGACCGCCATCTCCTGCCGCGACCGCATGCGGCCGTTCGAGTTCGCCCTCGAACACGGCTTCACCGCCTTCGAGTGGTTCGCCGACAAGCGCTCCAACGGCGACGGCAGCGTGAGCGGGTGGGACGAGGCCGACATGGACGCCGGCACGCGGGCGTGGATTCGCGACACCGGCAAGGCGCACGACGTTCGCTTCACCGTTCACGCTCCGTGGCAGGCCAATCCCCTCGCTCCCGAGGCGGCGGCGCTATTGCGGCGGAGCGTCGACTTCGCCCGCGACATCGGCGCCGAGCTGGTCAACCTGCACCTGTACATGGAGCAGGGGGCGACGGCCTACGTCCGCGCCCTGGCGGAGACGATCCGCTACGCCGCCGCGGCGGGGGTACGGTTGAGCATCGAGAACACACCGCACACCTCGCCGGACGACTTCAACCGCACCTTCGCCCGCCTGCGCCAGTGGGACGCCGCCGCCGCTGCCCACGTCGGCATGTGCCTGGACCTCGGCCACGCCAACCTGTGCGCCGCGACGCGCAATGACTACCTCCGCTACCTCGACGCGCTGGCTCCCGAGGTGCCGCTCATTCACCTGCATGTTCACGAAAACTACGGCGACGCCGACACCCATCTGACACTGTTCACCGGCCCGTCGCGCAGCAACGACGCCGGCGTGCGTGGGTTTCTCGACCGCCTGCGGCAGCGCGGCTACCGCGGCGCGCTGATCCTCGAACAGTGGCCCGACCCGCCGGACCTGCTCGTCGCGGCGGCATCGCGCCTGCGCGGGCTGCTCGGCGCGGAATCGGCGAACGGAGTGGCCGCAACCGCGCCTCTCGCTCGGGCGGAGGACGACGGCGCGTTCCTGCGCGCCCTGGCGACGGCGGCGACGGAGCACACCAGCTGGCGCGGCCGGCTGCAGTGGGTGCGCGACCGCTTCGCCGACCCAACCTTTCGGCCGACCGTCGGCGAGCTGGCAACGGTGGCGATCTTCCTCCGCTAACTGAGCACCGGCGAGGTGGCGTGCGCCGAGGACGGTGGTCACTTCCGACCCAACCGGCACGCCGAGGCGGCCCAGCAGATCGAAACGGCGCTGGAGAAGCTGGCGGGGCCGGAGACGACCTGGATTCTGCGGCGCATCTATCCGCACCTGCCGACCTGGGGCGAGGAGTTCCGCCGCGCCGAACCGCTCACCCGCATCCGCGACATCGCTCACCGCAATGACATCCCGTCTGACCTGAAGCGGGAGATCAAGACCCGGCTACAGAACAAGCTGCACCGTTGTGCCGGTCCGGAGGACCTACGCACGTCAGCCGAGCTGCTCGCCCGCATCACCGCGCCGGACGCGGACTATCCACCGGCGTTCGTGCGTGAGTTCGAGACGTTCCACGGCGAGCTGCAGGAGTTCTTCAACGCCACGGCGCTGGAGGCGCGGCTGCAGGCGCTCGGCGGCGACCCGGTCTGCGCCGCCGCCGTTGCCGACTTTCTCACTCTCAAGGCGAAGGGATTCGCTTCCGATAACGGATTATTCGCACTGCTGGAGCGGCTGACCGCGCTGCGCGGCCGGTTCGCCGACCAGGCGGGGCGAGAGGGCGCGCTGCGGCGGTCGCAGCTGCGGATGGCGGACGTCGGGCTGGAGGACTTCGCCTTCACGCTGCTGAGCGAGTGCGCCAACCGGCTCGAAGCGGCGTCGCCGCCAGCGCTGTGGGCGGCGCTGCTGCGTGCGCTGCCGCTGGCCGTCGACAACCTGCGGCTGAGCCAGGTCGACCCGGAGGAGTGCGCCGCCGTGCGCTCGGAACTGGCCGCCTGGTCGGTCGGCTTCTGTGCGACCGATCGCTTCCACCTGGTGCGCCTGCTGGCGACGCTGGAGCGGACGCGGCGGCTGGCCGAGGACCACAGCGACCGGGTGAGCCGCCTGTTCCCGCCGCGCGCGGAGGCCCTCGGCCGGGCGCTGGGGGTGGCGGAGCACGCGATCCGGGTGTTCAGCGAGGGGGAGATACGCGGCCACCTGGTGTTCCAGCTGTCGCGGCTGGTCGAGGTCGGCGTGCGAACGGCGCGAGAGGCACTGCGACTGCCGCCCTGGGAGGCGATCGTTGCGGGCGAGGCGTGCGGCACGCTGATGGCCGCCGGGACGCTGGCGGAGGTGGACGGGCAGGCCGGTCCGCTGGTGGTGCTGCTGGAGCACACCGACGGCGACGCCGACCTGCCGGCCGGCGTGCGCGGGGTGGTCCTGGCGCATCCGATCCCGATGCTGTCGCACCTCGGCGTCCGTGCTCGCCAGGCACGGCTGCCGTTCGCCGTCGGATACGGGCCGAACCCGCTCGAAGCCTTCCGCCACCTGGTCGGCAAAACGGTGCGGCTGCGTGTCACCCCGGACGGAGTGACGCTGGAGGAGGCCTCGCTCACGGCCAGTGAGCCGCAACCAGCCGCCGTCGCGGTCGCCGTCCCTGACGTGGTGCTGACGGGCGAGGCGGGCTTGCTCCCGCTCGATCGGGCGGAACCAGCCACCTGCGGCGCCAAGGCGGCCGGCGCTCGGCGGCTGCTGGAGTTGGCCGGCGATTCCGGCGGGTTGTTCCGTGCGCCGCGTGGCCTTGCCCTCCCGTTCGCGGCGATGGAGCGATCCCTGGAGTCGGCCCCGCCATCGCTCGTGAGTATCGCGATATTCAGTATCAGCTTACTCAGATGGCAGCCGAACGCCTGGATGGTGCGTTCGATCGGCTGCGTGAGCTGCTGTCGACCCTGCGGGTGGCGGACGAGGTCGGCCAGGCGGCGGCCGCGTTTTTCGGCCCGACGGCCCGGCTGGCGGTGCGCTCGAGCGCCAACGGCGAGGATCTGGAACAGTTCGCCGGCGCCGGGCTGTACGACTCGGTGGTGAACGTCGCGCTGCCGGAGCTGCCGCGGGCGATCGGCCGCGTGTGGGCGTCGCTCTGGACGCGCCGCGCCGCGCTGAGCCGCAGCCGCGCCGGCATTCCGCACGACCGGGTGCGCATGGCGGTGCTGGTGCAGGAACTGGTGACGCCGGACCTTTCGTTCATCCTGCACACCACCAACCCGCTCACCGGCGACCGCGCCGAGGCGCTGGCGGAGCTGGCGGTCGGCCTGGGCGAAACGCTCGCCTCCGCCGCCCTGCCGGGCACACCGTATCGCTTGCTCGCCCGTCGGCCGGCCGGGGGCGGCGAGCTGCGGGCGTGCGCCACGTTCAGCCTCGCCCTGCGGCCGGCGGCGGACGACGGGACGGGGGCCGTCCGTGCGGAGCGGCTCGACTATTCGCGCATCCCGCTGTCCGCGGACCCGACGGCGGCCCGCTCGCTCGGCGAACGGCTGGCGGCGATCGCCACCTATCTGGAAGAGCGGCTGGGCCGGCCGCAGGACGTGGAAGGGGTGTGCGTCGGCGAGGAGATTTTCGTCGTCCAGTCGCGACCCCAGCAGGGGTTGTGATTGCAATGGCGATATTACGGAGGGATGAATGGCGGCGCCGATGATCCTGACCATGCTGAGTAAACAGGGGATCGAGGGCGACGACACGCTGCTCCGCCTGGCGCAAACCCGGTTGCAGGAGGCGGGGCTGGGCGGCGAGCTGTATCCCGATAGCCCCGAGCAGCTGCGGCAGCATCTGGCCTATCGACCCGCCGGCCGGCCGTGTACGGTGCATTTGCCCCGCGACATCAACCTGCTGCGGCCGGAGGGGCTGGCCCGTGTGCTGGCGTTCGCCGCGTGGGCGGCCGGGAACGTGTACGGCATGGTCGTCCATGACCACCGGCAGTTCGCCGATGCGCCGGAGCAAACGATCGACGCGCTGCGTGCCGCCGACCGGGCGCTCGCCGACCTGCCGCACGCTCCGCTGCTGTTTGTCGAATACGCCGTCGGCCTGACGCCGGACTTCTTCGCCTCGCTATTCGAGCGGACGGCGGACCTGCCGCGCGTGTGCTGCTGCATCGACGTGTCGCACGTCGGCATCGAGGTCTGCCGCACGGCTTACCGGCAGCGGGTCGGTGATGTCGACATTTGCGCTCTGAAAACGGCGCCGGACCTGGCGGCGCACCTGGACGGCATCCAGGCGGCGACCGCGGAGGCGCTACCCGCCGTCCTCCGGCTGATCGAGCGGATCGCCCGGCTGGGGAAACCGCTGCACTTTCACCTGCACGACGGCCACCCGCTCTCGACTCTGAGCCGCTACGGCGTGTCGGACCACCTCAGCTTCTTGCAGGAGGTGCGTCTGCCGTTCGTCCACCACGATCGCGCGCTGGTGGGGGGAATGTTTGGCCCGGTGGGGCTGCGCGCGATCGTTCGCACCACGCTGGCAACGCTGCCGGCGGAGCGGGTGTCGTTCATGATCGAGGTCCATCCCCAGGAGGGCCGCATCCCGCTGGGCGTTCACGCCGGCCTGTTCAGGCACTGGAAGGACGTCGTCCACGCCGAGCGGATGAACTACTGGCTGGAGGCGTTGTTGCACAACGCCCGGCTGGTGCGCGCGGCGTGCGCCGACTCAACCTGCGACGGTTGATCCGAATGGCGCCGAAGGCAAGACGCCCATCGTCCTACCTTGTCAGGACGATGGGCGTCGGCGTTCGCGCGGACCGATCACGGCTTCCAGCCCTTGCCGAGTTCGAGGGCATAGTCGGTCTTGCCCGTCTCGATCGTCAGGCCGCCGGGCACGGTGTAGGTCTTCTGGCCGCCTTTCGCGCCGGAACCCGTCCGCTCGCGCGTGAGCGTGACGGCGTACTTGCCCGTCAACATCCAGCCGATCTTGAACGAGCCGTCGGGCTGGAGCGGGATGCCGAACGACTCGCCCTTTTCGTGGAACAGTTTGAGCGACACCTTCTCGTCCGAGGAGAATTTGACCGGCTTGCCGTCATGCACGAGGTGGCCGGTGAACGCATCCACCTTCGGCCCGGCGGACGGATCGCGGCTGCAGCCGGCGACCGCCAGGCCCAGCCCGAACAACACCACCAACCAGCTCAGGGCGCGCATAAGAGCCACCTCCGTGGCCGGGGGTTGGGAAAAGGGGGCGCGGCGAGCGCCGCGCCCCGCTGGGGTCAGTTACCGCTGACGATCTCGCCCCCGGCGGGAGTCAGCAGCGGGATGATGATGTCGAACCCGGTGTTGTGAGCGATCGAGCGAACGCTGCCGTCGCACATGGCGAACAGCCCGCCGCCGGCATACGGGCTGCCCCAGCGGTTATAGGCATCCAGGTCCGGAGCGTCTCGCTTGACCTCGAAGGTGTAGCGCAACCAGCCGGTATGAGCGGGGTTGATCTTGTGGTTGTTGCCCGGGAAGTAATCGACGTAGACGGTGGTGCCGCCGTTATCGCCGGCCATCCAGTCGACGGTGTCCGGGCCCTGGCCGCGGAGCAGGTCGAAGCCCGCCCAGATACCGGCGGCGGTGATCGGCGCGTCGAGGCGGTCGCGGGTGGCTCCATTCGACATGGTGAACTGGCCGGTGCCGCGGGACGTGTACACCTGGGTGGCCATCGCCTTGATGCCGGCCAGGACGGTGTTCGACGTGCCGTCGGAGATGGTGTGCAGCGCGCGGCTGTTGCGGTTCCAGCTGGCCGGGTTGCCGTTGGTCCAGTCGCCCGGGTCGTAGCCGCCGCCGCTGTTCTTGCGGGTGTTCATGCCGGAGCCGATGACCATGGCGTTGCCGGCGTAGTCGGTCACCGGGCCGGCCTTCCAGATGCCGTCCCAGCCGCCGCCGGCGTTGTACGGATCGACCGCCAGCCCGACGCCGCCGCGGCCGGGGTCGAGGAACGTCTTGATCGGCGTGGTAAAGCTCCAGTTAGCGTGCAGGTTGCCCTGCTCGATGTAGGGCAGGAGCTTGTACAACCAGCTGCAGCCCTCGCCCATGGCCGGTCGGGGCGGATTGGCGTTCCACGGTGGGCCGAACGCCCACCAGGTGTACTCCTGGGTGCCGTTGTGCGGCAGCCGCTGCATCGAATCCTGATAGTTGTGCACCCCCAGCGCGATCTGCTTCAAATTGTTGGTCGACTGCATGCGAGCGGCGGCCTCGCGGACCTTCTGGACAGCTGGGAGCAGTAACCCGATAAGGATGGCAATAATGGCAATCACCACCAGCAGCTCGATCAGCGTGAACGCCAGCCGGGTGGCACGCCCGGTGAGCCGGGCACGAATGCAGTGAAGAGACATAGCGATTCTCCCTTGGAAACTGGACGCAGGAGAAGCAGGTAGGCGAGGGCAATGGCACTACAGGGTAGTATAGTACAATTCTACCCCAATATCCTGTCTGTGGCAATGGGGGCCGGCGCTGGCGACCCCGCGGCGCGGTGGGATCGGGCCGGACGGGACGGGCTTACGGCAGCAAATGACCGACGGTGAGCGACTCGCCGTAGAGGGCGCGCAGCTCGTCGACGATGAACGGGTCGCCGTCGCGCCAGACGCGCTCCAGCCGCCGATCGTGCCAGGCGAACGCCGGCAGGGTGATCGCCCTGGCGTACAACCCGAGCGAGCGGCGCAGCTCGCAGGCGAGGAATTCGCGGAAGGAGTCGTTGAGCGGCACGCCCTTGCGGCGGGCGGCGGCGGCCACTGCGAGGGCGTAGCCGGACATCTCCAGGCACGCCACCGCGTCGTCGGCCACGCGCACGCCGGCGCGGCCGCCCTCCTCGATGCCGGTGGTGGTGCCGTTGTTGTACGCCACCCACTCGTCCCACACGTAGAGCGGCTCGCGGTCCCAGTCTTTCCGCTGGCTGACGAGGTAGACCTGGAACCGCCCGCCGCGGAACTGCGGCGGGACGGCGGCGGCGATCTCGGTGAGGGTGAGCGGCAGCGAGTCGACCAGGGCACACCGGCCGTCGCCGACGTAGAACGCCGGCTTGCCGTGGCGGATGCGCAGCGCGGCGTGTACGCCGTGGGTCGTCTCGTGGCACCAGGTTACCCGGCTCTTGTCGCGGTACTGCATCCCGGACGACGGCGGCAGCCGCGACTCGACGTCGGCCAGGAACGGCGTGACGCCGGTCGGCGCCGCCCGCAGCCGCGGCGCCTCGACCCACGCTACCCGATCGCCCGGCAGCCCGTTCGACCCCGACACCGGCTGCACCACCGGCCGCACCGGCTGTGCCGCCGGACGCGGGGACCGCGGTGGCTGCTGCGGGGCGAGACGGGCGATCGGTACGGGGTGGTTGTCCCAGTTCGGGGTGGGCAGCGGGGACGCGGGCACGCCGCGAACCTGCGGCGGGGGTGGGGGCAGCGGCAGATAGGCGGTCGGCGGCGTCTGGCGGCAGGCGGCGATGACCAGCGCCAGCCCGGCCGTGAGCAACAGTGGTAGTCGGCTCGTTCGTGCCATCGTCGTTCTTCCTCTGACCGCCGAAGCTCCAATCCGGTCAACCATGCAAGAACGATGCCGCGGACCATGCGGCGGACGGTGCGCGTCCAGCAATGCTATTCACTGGCACGATTTGCGGCGAATGGGGCCGTGTGGATTCATGCCGGGAACGCGGATCCTTGGGAAGTGATTATACGACCCAATCGGTAAAGACTGCCGGATAGGCGCATTCGGCGGAATCGACGCCCGTCCGGCTGACCTGCGGCTATCCCGGTCACTGCGGCAGATTGGCCCGGTCGAACCGTTTCAGCAGCGTCCGCTTGCGCTGATGCTGTTCGCGGAGCGCGCGGATGCGGGCGGTCACGCCCTCGGCTTGCCCGGCGCGAGTCGCGAGGTCGCGCAGATCCTTGAGCATCTCGATGGCACGGTCGTACTCCTTCGGCAGCCTGGCGGCGATGGCCTGATCGACCTGTCGCCACAACTCGTCCTCGCGGCCGACCAGCGTGTCGAGGTGTTGCTCGCGCGCCGCCGCCAGCTCACGGGCACGGCGCTCCCGCGCGCGCGCCGCCCGCTCGGCCTCCTTGCGCTTGCGTTCCTCGGCGGCCCGCTCGCTCGCCGCGCGCAGCTCGCCGGCGGTCCGGCGCGGGGCGTCGGGTCGCTCTGACGCGGCGGTGCGCCGCTGCCCTTCGCGAAACCGGCGGTGCAGCTCACCCGCCAGCGCACTCCCCTCGCCCTGCATCACGCGCATCACCATGCGGTCCTTTTCCCCGGTCGGCAGGGTCGCGATCCAGGCGGCCAGATCGGCCGTGGTCGGACCGACCGGCGGTTCCCCGACCGACCCGGCCGCCGCCACGCCCAGCAGGTCGGGGTCGAGCCGCAGGAACTCGGCGAGCGTCGTCAGTGGGGCCGACAATTGCTGCAAGCCCGGCGGCACCGGCGGTTCGACGTCTTCATCCTCCACCACGTATTCGTCGATCGCCGCCAGCCAGCCGAGATAGAGACAGCGCAGGTCGCCGGCGAGTAGCTCGGACCGCAGCGACAGCAGCGGCGCCAGCCACCCCTCGCCTTCCTCGTAACTGCCGCCCCACTCCTCGGGATTCGTCTGAAGGGTGAGGATGACATGGTCCGCTGTTGCTCGTGCTGTCATCGTCTCCGCGATGGCGTAGGGTTTGGCCAGGGCCAGCGGGAAGGCCGCCGCCGGCAGCCGCAGCATGAGGCGGCGGCTGCCCCAGTTGGCGACGTACAGGTGAGCGTCGAAATAGCGATCCATCAGTCGATCGGGGTCGTCCCGGAAGTCGCCGTAGTTGTAGACATTGGTCAGACTGGTCGGCGTGATGCGTGCCCGCGAACTGATCTGCCGCAGGTCCGCCATCGCATTCGGGTCGAGCGGCCGATCGATCGCCATGAACTCGTAATACTGATACTCGCTCATCCGCTTCTCCCGCGGGGTGGTCAGGTCATGGTAACGGGGACTGCCGGCTATTCTAGCCCCCGCGCCGTTCCCTTCGCTATCTGCTGGCGTCGTGCCGAGCGGGGGTGTACGATGGTCGCGAACTGGACGAGACCCCGCCATGCACCGACCCACCCGCCGCGACTTCCTCCGTACTTCCGCCCTGTCCGCCGCCGCGCTGACGACGGCCGCCGACGCCTCGGCCGGCCGCGACCGCGCGTTCGGTCGGGCGAAGGCGTGCATCCTGCTGTTCCCCTACGGCTCGCCGCCGCAGCACGAGATGTTCGACCCCAAGCCCGACGCGCCGGCCGAGATCCAGGGCGAGATGCGCTCGATTGACACTTGCTTGCCCGGCGTCCGCATTGGCGAGGGCATCCCGGCTGTCGCGCCGATCGTCGACCGGCTCACCGTCGTCCGATCGATGACGCACCCGTACCCCGAGCATGGCGTCGCCTATGCGTTGAGCGGCATTCCGACCTACACGCCGGCGCTGGAGGACAAGCCGCGCGACAGCCGGCACTGGCCGTTCATCGGCTCGGTGGTGGACTACGTCGACGACCTGCGCGCCGGCGGGCGGGTGCCGCCGGTGCCGCGCAACGTCGGGCTGCCGTGGCTGCTCAACTCGAAGACCGACCTGAACGTCAACGCCGGACCGTTCGCCGCCTTTCTCGGCCAGGCGCACGACCCGGTCTGGACCGACTATGACGGCATCGGCACGAAAATGGCGCCGCGCTACACCGACGGCCAGGCGCGAACGTTCCTCGACCCGTTTCAGGAGACGACCTTCGCCGGCCGGTTCACCGTGTCGACCCTCGGCAACCGCGTCGAGGGGCTGTCGGCCGACCGGCTGCACGACCGGCACATGCTGGTCGGCCGGCTCGACGTGGGGCAGGCCCGCGAGGCCTACCGCCGGCGGCGCGAGCAGGCGTTCGCGCTACTCACCTCCGGCCGCATGCGCGCGGCGCTCGACCTGGGCCGCGAGCCGCGAGCGGTGCGCGAGCGCTACGGGCCGACGCTATTCGGTCAGTCGTGCCTGGCTGCCCGCCGGCTGGTGGAGGCCGGGTGCCGCTTCGTCACCGTCTTCTGGGACGGCTTCGGCCAGTTCGCCAACTGCGCCTGGGACACGCACAACAACCACTACCCGCGCCTGAAGGAATACTTGCTGCCGGGGTTCAACCTGGCGTACCCGGCGCTGCTGCTCGACCTGGAGGCGCGCGGGCTGCTCGACAGCACGCTGGTGCTGTGGATGAGCGAGCACGGCCGCACGCCGAGGATCGACAGCAAGCCGAAGGGCGCCGGGCGGCACCACTGGGCGCGGGCGTATACCGTGGTGCTGGCTGGCGGCGGCACGCCGCGCGGGAAGGTGGTCGGCAGCACCGACCGGCACGCCGCGGAGGTGAAGGACACCCCAGTGTCACCGAAGGATGTGCTGGCGACCACGTTCCACCTGCTCGGCATCGACGCCGGGACGACGGTGCCCGACACCCTCGGCCGGCCGATGCCGATCGCCGGCGACGGGCGGGTGCGGCACGAACTGCTGGCGTGAGGCGACCATGTTCGACGTGCTCATCACCGGCGGCCGGGTGGTCGACGGCACCGGCTCTCCCTGGTTTCACGGCGACGTCGGCATCACCGCTGGCCGCATCGCCGCCGTCGGCCGGCTGGCCGGCGCGGAAGCCCGTGAGCGGCTCGACGCGGCCGGCAAGGTGGTCGCGCCGGGGCTGATCGACGCCCACGTTCACGGCGACCTGGCGCTGTTCACCGATCCGCTCCACGAGCCAGCGGTTCGCCAGGGAGTAACCACTTACGTACTCGGCCAGGACGGCGTTGCGATGGCGCCGGCATCGCCGGCGACGCTGGCGTACATGTGCCACTACACCGCCGGGTTCAGCGGCGGATACGAGTGGCTGACGGGCGACCGGCCGCGCTGGGCGAGCGTGGCGGAGTACCTGGCGTGCTTCGAGCGGACCAGTGCGGTCAACGTCGTCACGCTGGTGCCGAACGGGAACGTGCGGTTCGAGGTGATGGGCCTGGCGACCCGTCGGCCGACCGCGGACGAGTTGCGGCAGATGCGGCGACTGGTCCGCGCGGCGATGGAAGAGGGCGCGGTCGGGCTGTCGAGCGGGCTGGACTACATCCCCAGCCGCTACGCCGACGAGGCCGAGCTGGCGGCGCTGTGCGAGGAGATCGCGCCGTTCGGCGGGGTGTACGTCACCCACATGCGGCGATACGATCCGGCCGGCGTAATCGCCTCGATGGACGAGGTGTTTCGCATCGGCCAATCGGCCGGCGTCGGCGTCCACATCTCGCACTTCAACAGCCGCGCCGATATGGTCTTACCCAAACTCGACGCCGGCCGGGCGGCGGGGGTGGACGTGACGTTCGACCTGTACTGCTACCTGGCCGGCAGCTCGATCCTCGGCATGTACACATTGCCGCCGTGGGTGCAGGAGGGCGGGATCGAGCCGACGCTGGCGCGGCTGCGCGACGAGAGCCACTGGCCGCGCTTGCGCGACTGGTTCACCTCGCCCGACTCCCCGCTCGACACCACCCGACTCAGCTACATTTCCGCCCCGGAATGGCGTCGCTATGAGGGGATGACGCTGCCGGAGGCGGCCGGTACCGATGCGCGCGAGCGGATAGGCCGGTTCCTGTGTGAGCTGCTGATCGCGTCGAACCTGGCGGCGGGTGCGTCGCCGCACCGGGTGCGCGGCGAAGCGGACGATGCGCTGATTCAGCACCCGTGCATGCTCGGTGGCAGCGATGGTATCTTCACCGGCGGCCGGCCGCCCGCGCGGCCGCGGCTGTTCGCCCTACCTCGGCTTGCGTTCGCAACGCACCCGGGATTCGGGCAGCGGTGCAGCGGTTGGCGGCACACCGCGGCGGTTCGGCCTGGCCGACCGCGGTCTGCTCCGCGCCGGCCTCGCTGCCGACGTGATCGTCTTCGACCCCGACACCGTCGCCGATCGCGCCACCTACGCCGATGGCAAGGCGGCGGTCGGCATGGAACACGTCGTCGTCAACGGCGAGGTGCTCTTCGCGGCGCCAGCGGACGGCGGCGCTGCCCGGCCGCGCCTGCGCGCCGGTGAGCTTCGTCGAGGCCTTACCATCAACCTCGATCGAGCCGCACGCTCCACCGGCAGCAGCGGGCGGAGTTCAGGATGAAGGCCAGCTCCGAGGTGACGTGGATGAACGCGGCCAGCAGCGGGTTCAGCAGTCCGAACGCCGCCAGCCCCATCCCGACAGTATCCACCGCCAGCGTCCCGGCGAAGTTGAACCAGATGATGCGGCAGCGGCGGCCGTGCATCGTCTCGGCGAGCCGCAGGTCTCCCGAGCAGCACCCGCTCCGCGGGCCACGTCCGTGCCCGATCATCGCCACGCCCACGTCCGCCTCGGTGGAGCTGGGGCGTCGTTGATTCCATCCCCGATCATGGCGACACGCTGGCCCGCGCGCGGGCGCGCGGATCCGCGCCACCTTCTCGTCGGGAGCAGGTCGGCGAATACCTCGTCAGCCCCAGCTGACTGCCGACCGCCTGAGCGACGGCGGCATGCCAGTGAGCAGCACCGTGCGAAGGCCCATCCGCCGCAACGCCGCGACTGCTTGCCCCGCCTCGGCTCGCGCGGCGTCCTCGATCTGGCGGCCGAGCAACTGTCCGCCGCGGCCCACCAGCACCTCGGACGCCTGGCCGGCGACCGGAACGAAGGCGAGGTCGTAGCCCCGATCCTGAGGAACGCCTGGCTGCCGACGACGATCACTCGCCGTTCAGGAGCAGGCGATGCCGGGGGACATAGTCGAACCGCTCCGGTTCGTTCACCGTTAAGCCATCTCGTCCGCTTTTGCAGGACGGCCCGGCCAGCGTGTTCGGACCTCGGCCACGGCGGCGGACGACACCGCGATCTGCCGGACGTCGGGACACGGCGGGCCCGGGCTGGTCGGACGACCCAGGGTGGTGTGCCCTTCGAACACCACAGTGTCCACGGTGCCGAGGACTTCCAGGTACAGACCGCCCTTGATGATCGCCCCGGCGGGCCGCCCGGCCCACCGCGCCCAGGATCGCCAGGAGTACCCGCCGCGATGCCGCAGGCCCCGCCACGATCACCACCGAGATGGTGGCGCGGCGTCGCCGTGAGGACGAAGGTGAGCGCGGCAGCGAGGGCGAAATACACAAGGTAGCCGGCCAGGCGGTCAGCGGTCTTCTGGATCAGCGCCCGGACTTCTCGCCCGCTCGACGGCCTCGATCTTGCCGAACGCGGTGTCGCGGCCGACGCCGCGGTACGGACCTCGATCACGCCCGATAAGGATGGTCCCGGCGTAGGCTGGCCGGGCAGCTTTTCGACTGGCAGGGACTCGCCGGTGATCGGGGCCTGGTCGACGAACGAGTTGCCGGCCACGACCTCGCCGTCCACCGGGACGCGGGCACCAGGCCCAGCACCACGTCGCCCGTCCGCAGGTCGGCGGCGCCACTTCGTGCGTCCCGTCGCCGCGACGAACGACGGCGGTTTGCGGCAACAGCGTCAGCAGATCCTTGATGGCCTGCCGGCCCCGGCCACGGTCAGCTCCCCAGCACCTCGGCGACCAGGACGAACAGGACGATCACCAAGGCGGTGAAGACCTCGCCGATCGCGGGCCGCGGCCGGCGATGGTCATCGACAGTTCCATCGTCATGCGGCGAGCCAGGAGGTTGGCGACCGCCTCGGAAGATGGGGTAGCCGCCACGGTCGCCACCAGGCCGATCGCGTCGACGCCGGCGACGTGCCACGACCACCCGAACCAGCTGGCGACGGCTGCGAGGGCCACCAGGCCGATCCTCAAGAGGTCCAGCCACTCCACCAGGTGCGCATGCTCCTCGTCGTGGCCGTGCCCGTCATCCGGCGCGTCCTCGGTTCGAGGTTCCGCGGCTGGCACGGCGGCTGGCGTCGGTTGCATCGTGAAGCTCCTCGCGACTCGGCGGATCACGCCAGGATCGCCTTGACCACCTCGCCGTGGACGTCGGTCAGGCGAAAGTCGCGGCCGGCGTGGCGGTAGGTCAGGCGCGTGTGCTCCAGCCCGAGCAGGTGCAGGATCGTCGCGTGTAGATCGTGGAAGTGAACGCGGCCGTCGACGGCGTAATAGCCGTAGTCGTCGGTGGCGCCGTGCCGCATTCCTGGCTTCACCCCACCGCCGGCGAGCCACATCGTGAAGCCGTGCGGATTGTGGTCGCGGCCGTCGCTGCCCTGTGCCACCGGGGTACGGCCGAACTCACCGCCCCAGACCACCAGCGTGTCCCTGAGCAAGCCACGACTTTTGAGATCTTTTAAAAGAGCGGCAATCGGCTGGTCGACCTCGCGGGCGTTGCGACCGTGATCGGCCTTCAAGTTGCCGTGCTGGTCCCACTTGTAGCTGTGCGTCACCTGCACGAAGCGCACGCCGCGCTCGGCGAACCGTCGCGCCATCAGGCACAGCCGGCCGAAGTTCGCCGTGGTCGGGTCGTCCAGTCCGTAGCGCTTCTTCGTCGCCGTCGTCTCGGCGGACAGGTCCTGCAGCTCCGGCGCCGCCGTCTGCATGCGGAACGCCAGCTCGAACGCCGCGATTCGTCCCTCCAGCGCCGCGTCCGGCCCGCTACGCACCAGCGCGGCGCGGTTGAGCCGCTGCACGGCGTCCAGCTCCAGCCGCTGCACCGCCGCCGGCGTGTCGGAGCGGATGAACGGGATGCGCGCCTGTTCGGCGGCGACGCTGGCGGTGCCGACCGGGGTGCCCTGGTGGACCGCCGGCAGGAACGCGGCGCTCCAGTTGTTCACCCCGCCGTGAGTGAGTGTCGGGCAGAGGGTGACGAACCCCGGCAGGTTGCGGTTCTCGGTGCCCAGCCCGTAGGTGATCCACGACCCCATGCTCGGCCGCACGAACGTGTCGCTGCCGGTGTGCAGCTCCAGCAGCGCCCCACCATGCCGCGAGTTCGACCCGTTCATGCCGTGCAAGAAGCACATCTCGTCGACGCACCCGGCCAGGTGCGGGAACAGCTCGCTCACCCACGCCCCGCTCTGGCCTTGGCGGGCGAACTTCCACGGCGACGCCAGCAGATTGCCCGTCTCGCTCGACACCACCCGCGGCTTGGCGAACGGCAGCGGCTTGCCGTGGTCGCGCGCCAGCCGCGGCTTGTAGTCGAACGTGTCGACCTGCGACGGCCCGCCGTGCATGAACAGGAAGATCACTCGCTTCGCCCGCGGCGGAAAGTGCGACGGCTTCGGCGCCAGAGGGTCGGGCGGGGAGGCGGCGCGGGCCTGGTCGTCGGCCAGCAGCGCCGCCAGCGCCAGCGCACCGAACCCGGTGCCGCTCTGCCGCAGCATCTCCCGTCGCGTCAGGTGTCCGCCCGCCTGCCCGTGCGATTGCATCGGTGATCCCTTGCCGATAATGTATTACTCGATGTGGATGAATTCGCTCGACGACAGCAGCACGCGGCACAACCCCTGCCACGCCCGCGCTCGGCGATCCGGGCCAGGTACGCCCTGCCGCGCCCATTCGTCCTCCAGGCGCCGCGTCAGGTCGAGGGCGGCGGCGACCTCGTCCGCGATCGCCGGCCGGCCGAAGGCGCGGTCGTAAGCGCGGGCGACGCGGCGATCGTCGGGACCGTCGACGGCCAGCAGCGTTTGCGCGAACTGACGCGACCCGTCGGCCATCAGCCGGCCATTGAGCGCGAACAGCGCCTGCGGCGCGATGGTGGTGCTGGCCCGCTCGCCGCTGGGCGCGCTCGGGTCGGGGAAGTCGAACGCCTGGAACACGTCGTACAGCATGCTCCGTACCACCGGCAGATAGACCGACCGCCGCGGCGCGTCGTACCGATCGTAGACACCGTTCGGGTAGCCGGGGACGTAGCCGCGGTTCGCCCCCTGCATCAGCGATCCGCCCATCGTTCGGTCGAGCGAGCCACTCACCGCGAGGATGGCGTCGCGGATCGACTCGGCGTCGAGGCGCTGGCGACTCCAGCGACCGTGCAGCCGGTTGTCCGGGTCGCGCGTGGCCGCCGTCTCGTCCCACGTAGAGGATCGCTGATAGGCGGCTGACGTCAGGATGCGCCGATGCAGCGCCTTGATCGACCAGCCGTCCGCGACGAACCGCAGCGCCAGCCAGTCGAGCAGTTCGGGGTGCGTCGGACGGTCACCGAGTAACCCAAAATTGTCGGTCGACCGCACCAGTCCCCCGCCGAAGTGCCAGTGCCACACCCGGTTCACCAGCACGCGGGCGGTCAGCGGGTGGTCGGGCCGGGTGAGCCACGCCGCCAGCTCGCGCCGCCCACTCTGCCGCGCATCGATCACCGGCGGCGCGTCGCCGGCGAGGACGCGTGGGAACCGGCGCGGCACCTCGGCGCCGAGCGTCAGGTGGTTGCCGCGGAAGTGGACGCGGACGTTGCCGACCGTCCCCTCGGTGGCGCCCATCGCCTCGGGTAACGTCGGCGCCACTTTCTCCAGCCGGGCCAGCGCATCGCGTCGCTTTTGCACCTCGACTCGCGTCGCGGCGGGATAGAGCCGGTCGGCCGGCTTCGGCAGCGCGAACGGCCCATTCGGATCGCCAGCCGCGGCGGCGAGCGCATCGGCGGTCGGGTGCTTCGCCAGGAAGTCGGCCCACTGCTGGAGGAACGTCGACTCCACCTTGAACTCGGCGGCGACGGCATCGGCCGTCACCGGCACGGGCGCTGTCACCCCGTGCGGCAGGTCGCGCGGTACCAGGGCGAGCTTGTCGAGGTGCGGAAACGGCCCGTCGCGAAACAGGCGGACGAGGTTCTTGCCGGCGGACAGGCGGACGACGCAGACCGCCGACCACCGCTGCGAGTCGGGGAACCACGTCCCGGTGACGTCGCCCGCCGCGTCGGTCCGTACCACCGCGCCATTCACCGTCACCTGCACCGGCCGCGCCTCGGCCGCCGCATGCCGCAGCTCCAGCTGGTAGACACCTTCGTTCATGACAGTAGCGTCATATTCGGCCAGGTTCGGCAGGACCCCGGCGTTGTAGATGACGCCGATCTTCTCGCCGTAGCCGGTGAACTCCTTCTTCACGTTGCCGCGGGTGTACGCCTCGGCCTCGATCACGATCGCGCGCCGGCCGGCGCGCTTGTCGGCCATCTGGCTGACCAGCGGCAGGGCGCGCGGCGCGCCGACGGATCAGGGCGCGCCGCTTCCTGGTAGCGGGCCGCCTGCGGCCGGAGGGTCGCTCGCACCGCCTCGTCGGCGATGCGGGTCGCCTCGTTCACCGCCTGGCGGGCGGCGTCGACGGTGCGGCGGTGGGCGAGCAACCGCTCGGTCTGTTGCGCGTGCCGACCGGCCGCTCGAACCAGCGAGCGACGACGCGGTAGTTGTCCATGACGCGCGTGCTCCTGAAGATACCGGCCATGCCGCGTAGTAGTCGGCGGTCGAGATCGGGTCGTACTCTGTGATCGTGGCAGCGGCGCAGCCGAGCGTCATGCCGAGTAATGTCTTACCGACGGTGTCGATCTGCTCGTCGACGATGTCCATCTGCATCTTGACCGGGTCGTCCTCGGCGAGCATCTTCGGCCCCAGCGCCAGGAAGCCGGTGGCGACCAGCCCGTCCGGCGTCGGCTCGGCGGCCAGGTCGCCGGCCAGCTGTTCGGTGACGAAGCGATCGTAGGGCAGGTCGCGATTGAACGCGGCGATGACGTGGTCGCGATACCGCCACGCCGTCGCTTGCACGAGGTTCTCGTCCATCCCGTTGGAGTCGGCGTAGCGGGCGACGTCGAGCCAGTGCCGGCCCCAGCTGCTCGCCGTAGGCCGGCGACGCCAGCAAGCGGTCGACCACCTTGACGAACGCATCGGGCGAGCGATCGGCCAGGAAGGCGTCGACCTCGTCGGGCGTCGGCGGCAGCCCGATCAGGTCGTAGGTGACGCGGCGGAGCAGGGTGCGCCCGGTCCGTCGGCGGCGCCGGCTTGAGGCTCGCGCGCGCAGAGCGCACCGCCAGGAAGCGATCGATCGGATGGTGCTGTCATCGCCCGGCGGCACCGGCGGATCACGCATCGGCTGGAACGCCCAGTGCGTCGAGCGGACCGGCCCGTCGGCCGGCATCTTCACCACCGCCGCCTCGGTCTTCTCGTCCGGCAGCGCCGCGCCGCGCTGAATCCACCGTTCGAGCCGCGCGATCTCCGCCGGCGGCAGCTTACCGCCCGGTGGCATGTTGAGGTCGCCGTTGTAGCGGATCGAGCGGAGCAGCAAACTCGCCTCGGGGTCGGCAGTGTTCAGCACCGCACCGCTCTCCCCGCCGCGGCGGATGCCGGCAGCGGTGTCGAGGCGCAGTCCCCCTTTGGGCGTCTTCTTCGCGCCGTGACATGACACGCACCGCGCCGCCAGCAGCGGCCGGACGTGTGTCTCGAAGAACGCGACCTCGTCGGCGCGGGCCGGCGGGGGGGCGGCGGGGAGAGCGAGAGCGAGCAGCAAGGCGGCGGGGGTCATGGCGGGGCACCCGTCGGGAGGCGCGAGGCGGGCGGACGATCACGGCCTTTGAATCTACCAGCCGCGGGCAGGCGACGCCACCACGTCACCGGGAAAACGGTAGGGCGGCGGGCGACGCCGGTCACGTCTTCCACGGCGGCGACCGTTTCGGTTTCTCGGTCAAGAACTCCAGCCCGCCGCGGAGCTTGCCGTCGCGGGTGAAGAACGGGTGGAACCCCCCGCCGTGGATGCCGTTGGCGTCGTGGCGGTCGCGGCGGGTGGAGATCGCCTTGCCCTCCCGGATCACCCAGCCCATCCAGCCGAACCCGGCCGCCGACAGCATCTCGGTGTAAAACCGGGTGACGCCGGCGCGGACCGGATCGTCTAGCGCGCCAGGAATGGTCTCATTGACAAGGAACGGTTTGCCGGTCGCTTTCTGCATCGTCTGGAACTCGGCGATCAGGGCCGCCAGCCCCGCCCGATCGTGCGCGTACGGATGGCCGCACAGGACGTCGACCAGCGGTGCATAGGTGGTGACGTTGCTGCCGGTCATCGTCCCGATGGTGATCGGCTGCCGGGCCCCGCACGCCCGCACCGTCGCCGCGACGTCGCTCAGCCAGGCGTACTCCGGCGTCTTCGGATCTCGCGCGGCCGGCTCGTTGCACAGGTCCCACAGCAGGATGCGGTCGTCGGTCGCCAGGGGCTTCACCAGGGCACGGACATAGGCGAGCTGCGGCTGCCAACTCGCCGCGTCGATCAGCACCTGGCTGCCGCCGTAGTCGAACCGCGCGTCGTGCCAGCGGTTGAACAGGCAGGGCATCACCTTCATGCCGTTCTCGGCGATACCGGCGACGGCGTCGAGGAACCGGGCGGTGATCTTGTCCGGGTCGGCCATCCAGGCGGTGAACTCGATCCACAGGCGGATGCAGTTGGCATGGACCTGCTTCGCCAGCGCCACCTCCTCGCGGAACCGGCCGGGGTCGTAAAACCACCACGCTTCCTCGATCCGCGCGCCCCACGACGGGACGATGCCGAATCCGCGCAGCCAGCCGTAATCCCGGTAGGCGTGGAGCGTCGGTTTCATCGCCGGGGCGGCGGCGGACGTCAGGACGGCACCCGCCACCGCCCCGGTGGCGTGAAGGAACCTGCGGCGCGTCGGTCGAGCGGCGGTCATGGTTGATTTACCCGATTCCAAAACAATCCGTATCGGTGAAGGTTACGCCAGGATCTCGCGCAGCACGCGGCCGTGGACGTCGGTCAGCCGGCGGCGGATGCCGTTGTGATAGAACGTCAGCCGCTCGTGGTTGATGCCGAGCAGATGCAGTGCGGTGGCGTGCAGGTCGTAGCTGTACAGCGGGTGGACCGCCGCCTGGAACCCGAACGCATCGCTCGCCCCGTAACTGGTGCCGCCCTTGATCCCACCGCCGGCCATCCACGCGGTGAACGCGCCGGGGTTGTGGTCGCGGCCCTTCTGCTTGCCCTGCATGAACGGCTGCCGGCCGAACTCGGAGGTGCAGATCACCAGCGTCGAGTCGAGCAGCCCGCGCGCCTTCAGGTCGGTGAGCAGCGCGGCGGCGCCGGTGTCGAGGACGCGGCCCCAGTAGCCGTGATCGCGGACGATGTCCTCGTGCGAGTCCCAGTTCGGCCGGATCTTCTTGTTGCTGGTGTTCTCGGCGCCGCAGAAGATCTGCACGAAGCGGACCTTCCGCTCGACCAGCCGCCGCGCCAGCAGACACTGGCGGCCGAACGGCCCGACGTCGGGGTCGTCCAGGGCGTACAGCGCGTGGATCGGTTTCGGCTCCCGCGCCAGGTCGACGGCCTCGGGCGCGCTCAGCTGCAGCCGCGCCGCCAGTTCGTAGCTGGCGATGCGGGCCTCCAGCAGCGTGTCGGCCGGCCGGTCGGCGGCGTGGCGGCGGTTCAGCGCTTGCAGGAAGGCGCGGCCGTCGCGCTCCTCGTCGGCCGGCCGTCGCTGCGCCGGGAACAGGTTGGCAATCGGCGGCCGGTCGGCGCCGGTTTCGAGCACCGTTCCCTGATGCACCGCCGGCAGGAAGCCGGCGGCCCAGTTGAGCACCCCGCCGGGCGGCAGACCGCGGACGTCGGGCAGCACGACGAACGCCGGCAGATTGTCGTTCAGGCTGCCCAGCCCATACGTCACCCACGCGCCCATGCTCGGAAAGCCGGGACGGATGAACCCGCTGTTCATCATGAACATCGCCGGCCCGTGCAGCGCCGACTTGTTCTGCATCGAGTGCAGGAAGGCGAGCTCGTCGACGTGCGTCGCCAGTTTCGGGAACAGGTCGCTGATCCACCGGCCGCAGCCGCCGTGCTGGCGGAACCGCCAGAAGCTCTTCGCGTAATTGCCGCCGACCCCGGCGAACGTCTGCTTGCCCAGCTCCGGGTCGAACGGCCGGCCGTGCGCCTTCTCCAGCTCGGGCCGATAGTCCCAGGTGTCGACGTGGCTCAGCCCGCCGGGGCAGAAGATCTGGATCACCGCCCGTGCCCTGGGCGGGTGGTGCGGCGCCTCCGCCGGCTGCGCCTCGTCCGCCAGCAGCGCCGCCAGCGCCACCGCGCCGAACCCGTCGCCGACGCGGCCGAGCATCTCCCGCCGGGTCATGGGGACGAGTAAGGAATTACTGAGTGCGAGAGGCGGTGGCGGCATGGCGGAACCCCGTCAGTCGATCGACACGAACTCGTTGGCGTTGAGCAGGAAGCGGCACAGCGCCGGCAGGCCGTGGCGACCGAGGAGAGCGACGGCGGCGCGGTGCTCGGCGGGCGACGGTGAGCGGGCGAGGGTGAGGGCGAAGGCGCGGCGGACCTGCTCTTCGGGCCGCTCGCCGGCGTCGGCCCGTACCCGTGCCGCCAGGTGGCCGGCCTGCCGCAGCATGAAGGCGTCGTTGAGCAGCGCCAGCGCCTGCAGGGCGGTGGTGGTGACGCTGCGGGTCGGCGTCAGGTTGGCCGGGTTGGGGCAGTCGAGCGTGGTCAGGAACGGGTGCGGGGTGGTCCGCACCACGAAGCGATACACGCTCCGCCGCCACAACTCCGCCCGATCGGCCGGGACGTAGCTGTACACCGGCGCATACTCTTCCTGATAGTCGAAGTCCCGATACCCCGGCCCGCCCGCCGTCCGGATCAGCGTGCCGCTCGCCGTCAGCACCGCGTCGCGGACCGACTCGGCGTCCAGCCGCCGCGGATTCTGCCGCCACAACAGTCGATTCGACGCATCGACAGCCTGATTAGCGAGTAATGCCTTATCGGGTGACGCCGAGGCGCGCCGATAGGCGGCGCTGGTGCAGATCAGCCGGTGGATCGTCTTGAGCGACCAGTTGTCGCGGAGCAGCCGATCGGCGAGCCAGTCGAGCAGTTCGGGGTGCGACGGCGTCCCGCCGCCGAGGCCGAAGTCGCTCGGCGTGTCAACTAGGCCAGTGCCGAAGTGGTGCTGCCACAGCCGGTTGACGATCACCCGCCGCGTCAGTGGATTGCTCGGATCGGTGATCCAGCGGGCCAGTGCCGCCCGCCGCTCGCCCTCGCGCGGGCGCGTTGTGCCGAGGTCGGGCTTCAGGCCGGGCAGACACGCCAGCGCGGCGGGCGGTGCCGGCTCACGCGGCTGCTCGGGGTTGCCGCGGGCGAGGACGTGAACCACCGGCGGCGGTTCGCTCACCACCGCGTACACTTGCCCTGGCTCCGGCAGGCTCGCCAGCCCCTTCTGCGCCGCGTCGCGCTGCCGCGTCAGCCGGGCGAGGGCGGCGTCGTCGGCTGCGACGGCCGGCTTCACCGGGTCGAGCCGGATATCGCCGAAACCGATCTGGTCGTGGCCGATGTCGTTGCCTGCGTCGGTTGCCATCAATGTGAGGAACCGCGCATTCGCCGGAATGAGTAAGTCAATATCGATGAGTCCGTCATCCCGGCCGATGCCGCGGCGCTCGAACCGGATCACGCCGTCGAGCAGGATGTGCAGGCTGGCGCCGTTGCGCGGCGTCTGGCCGAAGTAGCCGGCGGTCGACCGCAGCCGTACCTCCGCCGGCAGGCCGGCCTTCCGCATCGCCGCCAGGTCGAAGGTGATCGCCGCGTTGGCGTGCAGCCCAAGCAGGGTGTGCTCGGGGCCGGCGAAGTCGATGCCGCCCAACCGGGTCGAGAACGTCGAGTTCACCGGGCCGTTACGGATGGCGTCCCACGCTCGGCCGGCCGTTCGCGGGACACCGCGGGCGACCAGCCCGGTGGACGTGATCGGCACCTGCCCGCTCGCCCCGCCATCGGGGATGACGACGCCGTCGACAAACCGCACCGTCGACCGCATGAACCGATTGACCGCCGCCCCGTCGAGGAAGCCGCGCCGCGCCTCCTGCGGCTTGCCCGTCAGCGGGTCGATGCCGGCGTTCGCCTTGCCGGACCCACTGCCGTCGCCGCCGCCGACGATGTCGGCCAGGCTCCAGCCGCGGCCCCGTAGTCGCGCCAGCTCGCGGCGTGTCTCGGTGAGCGTGCGTTCCAGCTCGGCGCGGCGAGCCGCCACCCGTTGCACCTCCCCGGCCGACACCGGCCGGTTGCCGCGCTTCACGCCGGCGAACACCGCCCACAGGCCGTAGTACTCGCGCTGGCTGATCGGGTCGAGCTTGTGGTCGTGACAGCGGGCGCAGTGAATCGTCACCGCGCAGGCGGCGGTCATCACCTGCGTCACCATGTCGTCGAGGTCGTCGGCGCGCGCCAGGCGCTTGAGTACCGGACTGGGCGTCTCCGCCTGGCCGACGAAGTCCCACGGTCCGGCGGCGAGGAACCCGGTCGCCGCCACCGCGTCGGGGTCGTCCGGCCGCAGCACGTCGCCGGCCAGCTGGTCGCGGAGAAACTGGTCGTAGGGCAGGTCGCCGTTCAGCGCGGCGATGACCCAGTCGCGATACCGCCAGGCGTGGTCGCGGCGCTGGTCGCGCTCGAACCCGTGCGTGTCGGCGTAGTGGGCGACGTCGAGCCAGTGCCGCGCCCACCGCTCGCCATACGCCGGGGACGCCAGCAGTCGGTCAACCAGCCGCTCATAGGCGTCGGGCCGCGCGTCGGCGATGAAGGCGTCGACTTCCGCCGGCGTCGGCGGCAGGCCGAGCAGGTCGAACGACAGCCGGCGGATCAGCGTGCGCCGATCGGCCTCGGGGGCGCTGTGGACTCCGTCTTGTCGCGCATCGACGCGACCAGGAACGCATCGATGGGGTTGCGCACCGTGGCGTCACGGACCGCCGACGGATCGACGACGCGGACCGGCTGCCACGCCCAGTGATCGAGGCGCCGGTCGCGTGCCGCGGCGATCGGCCGCGTTCTCCGCCACGCCGCGCGCCGCTATCAGGCCACTGTTTCAATAAGGCGATATCCGCAGGCGAGAGCGGCTGCTTCCCCGGCGGCATCCGCTCGCTGGCGTCGGCAGCTCGGTCACGCGGCGGAACAGCGCGCTCTTGCCCGCCGCGCGCGGGTACGATCGCCGCGCCGTTGTCGCCGCCCCGGAACGCGAGCGCCCCTGGCGTCGAGGCGCAGCCCGCCCTTCGCTTCGCCGCCGTGGCAGGCGACACATCGTTCGCGGAGCAGCGGTCGCACCTGGCGGTCGAAGTCGATCGCGTCGGCGGCGTGGAGCGGGCCGCACGTCGCGAGCAGGCCGGCGAGCAGGGTGAGCCAGGGCCGTCGGGGCATCGGGAAAACCTCCGCACGCGGTCAGAACAGCTCGGCGATCGGCTGCCCGTGGTTGGCGATCAGCACCGGCCGGCCGGTCCCGTCGTCATACTCGGTGTCGAGCGGAACGCCCATGTGCCGGTAGATCGTCGCCGCCAGGTCCATCGGCGTGACCGGCCGGGTGGCGATCGCTCCACCGTCCTTCTCGGTCGCGCCGATCACCTGCCCGTGCCGCAGTCCGCCGCCGGCCAGGGTCATGGACAGCACATACGGCCAGTGGTCGCGGCCGTCGCTGCTGCCCTGGGTGCCGATCCGCGGCGTGCGGCCGAACTCGCCCATCGCGATTACCAGCACGTCGTCGAGCGTGCCCCGCTGCGCCAGGTCGTCGACCAGGGTGGTGAGCAGGTGGTCGAACAGCGGCAGCAGCGGTTGCAGGCCCTTGCGAATGCCGCCGTAGGGTGGGATGTTGTCGCCGTGCGTGTCCCAGGTGCCCGACGCGGTGTGATAGCTCAGGTCAAGGGTGACGAAGGCGACGCCGGCCTCGATCATCCGCCGCGCCATCAGCGCCTGCTGGCACCACAGGTGCTTGCCGTAGCGATCGCGGACCGTCTGCGGCTCGCGCGACAGGTCGAGCGCCTCCTGCAGCCGCCGGCCGAGCAGCAGGTCGACCGCCTGCTGCTGGTAACGGTCCAGTGCATCGACACTGCCGCCGGCATCAGCGGTGCGTCGCAGCCGGTCGAGCTGGCGGGTGAGCGTCCGCCGATCGCCGATCCGCGGTCCCGGCAGGTCGACCGGCAGGCGGAACAGCTCCGGTTCGTGGACCCGCCCGGTGTCGCCGCCGACGAGATCGTAGACCGGCAGCTTCGCGGCGGTGTTGGCGATGAACGGGTCGTAGCGCTTGCCGAGGATGCCAGCGAACGCCAGGTGCGATCGGGACCGCATGAAGGCGGCATAGGGCGGCATCGTCGGGTGGTTGGCGCCGCGGTGCTTGGCGAGGAGGGCGCCGATCGCCGGGATGTGGCCGGCGCGGGGGTTGATCCGCGGCTCGGCGTCGCGATTGCCGGTCTGGAAGACGACGTTCGGCTCGTGGTTGCTGAACCGGGCGTCGACCGAGCGGACGAGCGTGAAGCGGTCCATCCGCGCCGCCTGTTTGGGCAGGTGCTCGCACACCAGGCAACCGGGCAGGCGCGTCTGGATGACGCCGAACGGGCCGCGATTCTCCGGCGGACGGTTCGGCTTCGGATCCCAGGTGTCGAGGTGGCTCGGTCCACCCGCCATCCACAGCAGCAGCACGCTCTTGGTGTTGCGCGTCGACCGGCCGGCGCGGGCGGCTTCGGCGCGGTGGCGGAGCAGGGCGGGCAGGCTCAGCCCGGCCAGTCCGCCGATGCCAGCCTTGAGAAAGTTGCGCCGCGACGACACCGTCAGCCCTTCGGGCACGCGCGGCAGCAGCGAGGTGAACGCATGGGGGTGCGGGTGCATGGTCCTTCGTACCTGGCGGGATGGCGGACCGGCGGGAGAAGAAAGCAGCGGACCGAGCGACGACGGCTGATTGTAAACCGCCGCCGCTCGTGGTGCGAGAGGGTTGCGGGAAATAGTCGTCCGGCCTGTCACCGGGTCGTGCAGCGCGTTTTCAGGTATTCGCAGCTGACGACCTTCTCTGCCAGGTCGAGCGGGACGTAAAAGTACTGGTTGGCGGACTCGAAGCCGATGCGCGAGTCCTGCCGGGCCAGGTCGAACAGCTGGCGGGCGAGGGGGATTTCGGCGTCGAGGAGGGCGACCAGCCGGGCGCGCGCGGCGAATCACTCCGCGCCAGCTCGGTGCGCGCCAGGATGAAGTGGACCTGGTTGGCCACGCTGGCCCAGTACAGGTGGGCGGCGCGGGCGATGCCGAGGTCCGCCTCCGCCACCCGCCGCCTTATCCGGGTCCGCCGCCCGCACCGCCTGTTCGAGATGGTTCACGCCCGCCGCCCACCCGGCGGCGACCTTCTGGAACTGACCCGCCAGGATCGCCGGCGGATATCGACCACACCAGGCGGTCAGGTCGTCGAAGGGGTAACAGGTCATGGTCGCCCTGTAGCCCGTCGGGGTGCGGTAAAGGAGGTTGGCCGGACCGTGCTGCTGCGGCGCATCATACAGACCCAGGCCGTAAGGAAATTCGCGGAACGCCTGACTGAAGGCGTGCCAGGCCTTGCGCGCCGGGGCCGCCGCCCGCCGGCCGTAACGGTCCGCGGCCAGCTCGTCGAGCACTTGCCCCGTGTCCACCCCCTTGTGCCCGAGAATCCGCCGGGCGAGGAGCAGATTCGGCGAGGGGTAGCCGCCCAGCGACCAGCTCATCATCAGCCCGTCGACGTCGGCGTTCGCCAGGTTCGCGCAATGCTCGGCCACCAGCTCCATCACCGGCAGGAAGGGAAGCGACGACAGCTCCCAGGTGTTGTTGAGAGCGACCTTGGCCACCGTTTTCAGGCCGCGCTTGCGGGCCAGTTGCCAGTGCCGCGTCGCTCGCGGTCCGGGACCGACGACCGACAGGGAATACTCGTCGACCGTCCCCTTGATCCCGCCGCGCTGGTACGGTTGCGCCCACTCGCTGACGGACATCAGCCAGACGTTGTTCGGCAGGCGAGCGATGTGGTCCGGCGCGTCGCCGTGGCCGGCCCAGCCCCAGTCCCAGACGATCACCTGCGCCGCCGGGTTGCCACGGTGGACCCCCTGTTCGATGGCGGCGTTGACCTCGGCGAGGATGGCGGCGGCGGGACGGCCCTTGCAGCGCGGGCACTCGGCCTGCCGGTTGTGCGAGGCGCAGCTGGTGAGGTTTTCGCTGGCGGTGATGGTGAACACGCCGCCCAGCTCCGGCACCGCCCTGAACACATGGGTCAGCGCGTCGGTCATCCACTTCCGCACCCGCGGGTCGGAGGTGCAAAGCGTCGTCGCGTCCTGCCCCGCCCAGCCGCGCACGCCGGCCATCTCCGCGCGGCGGGCGAAGAACGCCTGCGGCTGCGCCCGCGGCTCGTTCATGTAGAGGAAGACGCGGATGCCGTGCTTGCCGGCGCGGGCAACCAGCTGCCGCAGCGCCGCCAGCCGCTTCTCGTGGCCGGCGCCGAACTCCGGGAAGTCCGGCCCGCCGGGTGCCAGCTGTCGCAACACGACATGCATCCAGACGCCATTGACGCCCATGTCCGCCAGTTGCCGCAGCAGGCCGTCGGGGAACGGGTCCACCGGCGCGTCCAGCAGCGGGTCGCCGAACACGCCGAAGTAGGAGTGAATGAACCGCAGCGGCTCCGGGTCGCGCGGTCGGGCGACAGTGCCGGGGCGGCCCTCCCGCCACTGGTCGAGGAACGCAAACCGCGGCTCTCCCGCCTGGCTCAGCGCGTCGCCGAAATGCTGCCGCACGGTCGCCTTGATCTGGGCGGCGCGGCTGCGGGCGGCGGGGTCCGGCTCGCGATAACGGATCGGCGCGCACCGCGGCTTCTTCCCGCCCAGCTTGATGAACAGCGCGTCGTCTTCCCGCAGGTTGAAGACAAACTGCTCGGGCGACATGCCGATCAACTCCAGCAGCTGGTCGACCGGCAGCAGGTGCCAGTTTCTGCGCACGATGGTGATGTAGATCTGGTCGCGGTAGCGCGTCGAAACCGGCCGGTTGGGTCCCAGCCCCATCGAGGCGGCGACGGCGGTGATCTGCTCCTCCGTCGCCCCGACGACCTGCGCGAGCCGCGCCGTCGGCACCAGGTCCCAGTTCCGCCACACATAGGCGTGCAGGCGATCGGGGAAGTGCTCGAACAGCACGGCGGGGGGCGGCGGACCGTCGGGGATCCCGACATCCGCGGCCCGGACGAAACCGCAGGTCATTCCGGTGACCAGGACGGCGAACCCAATGCGCTGAAGCATGGCGCGCTCCCTCCGGTGGGTGGTGATTGCGGAGTTCATTGTACGGAATGAGGCGGGGCAGGAACCGGCCGGACTTTGCATCCGTCCGGCGGGGAATACCCTGTACCGGGGCTTCCCCCGAATCGACGGGAGGCCGACGGCTACCCAAACGGACCCGGATCATGCAGACACGAGCCGCTCTCCTGGTTGTCGCCCTCCTCGTCGCGTCGCCGGTGACGGCGGCGGACCCGTCCGACGTGGTGCTGCGGACGAAGAACCTGGTGGCGTTCTGGGACTTCCGCGAGGCGAACGGCGGCCGCGTCGACCGTGGGCCGCATCAGTTCCGGCTCCGCGAGGTCGGCGGACCGATCCCGCGCGTTGTCGGCGGGCCGTTCTCGGGATATGCGGCGGCGTTCGACGGCAAGCACTACCTACGCCTGCCGCATGCCGAGCTGGGGGCGCTGGACATGGGCGGGCCAGACGCGCAGGTGAGCATGTTCGCGGTGGCGCGGGTCGACGAGATGAAGCGCGGCGTCACCATCGCCGGCATCTGGAGCGAGGGGAAGGGGGCGAACGATGACACCGGCACGCGCCAGTACGCCATCCTGCTGAACATGCCGGCCTATGGCGGACCGCGGCAGCTCACCCCACACGTCTCCAGCGAGGGCGGAGTCAGCCGGCGCCGCGACGGCAGCGGCCTGCCGTGGTGTGCCGACTACGCCGCCAGCCGCTCGGAGGTGCCGGTCGGCCGGTGGTGTACGCTCGGGTTCACCTACGACGGCAAGTACGTCCGCGCCTACTTCAACGGGGTGATGGAGGAGCGAACGGTCGACCCGAAGAAGGACCGCCGCGACGACCGCTACTTCACCACCGAGGGACCGGACGGCGAACACCGCGGGATCAACCCGTACTACCACGGCCGGGGCATCTTTCGCTACGACGCAAAGAAGCACGCGAAGGCGAAGCCCGACGGCGGGGCCGACTTCACCGTCGCCGCCCGCTACGCTGTCGGCAGCATGCTCGGCGAGGCGCTGAAGGGGCGGATCGCCGGCCTCGCCGTGTTCGACCGGGCGCTCACCGCCGCGGAGATGAAGCGACTGCACGAAGCGGCGAACGTGGCCACACTGCCGAACGCATCGGCCAGGTAGTTCGGGTGCCGGAGTCAGTACGACGTACGGGGGTCGAACCCGTCTGGCCTGCGTGAAAGGCAGGCGACCTCGCCGGAAGTCGAACGTCGCATCCGTCCGCCGGGGGCGCTGGGCCGCCGGCTGTCGGATAGACGTCCCGCGCGCGGTCGAGGTTCACCCCTCGCCTCCGCCCTCTTCCTGGCCGAACGCCTCCTGGAGCAGGTCGATCTCCTTGGTATTGTGCGTCTCCACCCGGCCGACCAGGGCAAGCAGCTCGTCACAGGTGCGGTCCAGGGCAGTCAGGTCGGTTGCCGGCAGCCGCTCCAGCGATTGGACCACCCGCCGCACCTCGCCGCGGAGGGTGTCGTGCTCGGATCGTAGGGTGGCGGTCATCCGGCCGAGCTTGGCGGAGCGGTTGCTGACGACGTCCATGTAGCCGTCGTACTCCTCCAGTGCCAGCAGGCGCTCAAGGTGCCGCTGGAACGAGCCGGTGATGAACCGCAGGGTGGACAGCTTGCGGGAGGCGTCGGCCCCCGCCACCTGCCAGCCGGTCGAAATCCGTACCCCCTCCATGACCTGCCGCAGCAGGTCGTGTTCGACCTTGGTTTGCAGGGCGATTTCGTGGCGGTTCATGTGACACCTTCCGTTCGTCCGAACGAACGCCAGGACCAGGGTAGGATGCAGGAAGCCAGGCCCGATACTCGTACCGTATCCCGCCGTCGGCGGCGCTTCAAGCGCCTTTCGGACCGAAGACGCCGTTTCCCATCCCGCCTTTTTCCCCTGTCGGGCTGAAACGGACAAGCGGATCAGGAGGTAGTAAGGATAACCGTACCCGTTCGCCCGCTCTCCGCTCACGGAGGCTGTCCATGTGTCGCGTGCTGTCGGTCGGTCTGGGTCTGACCCTGCTGGTCCCCGCGTTCGCCGGGGCGGAAACGCTGCCGCCGCCGGCGCGATGGGTGCCGCGCGATGCCGTCGCGGCGCTGGAGGTCCACCAGCCGAAGGAACTGCTCGCGTTCGCCCTCGCGCCGAAGATGCTGGCGCTGGTCACGAGTCAGCCAGCGTACAAGGCGATGACCGCGCGGCCCGACTTCCAGAACTTCCAGAAGGGCGTCAAGTTCCTCGAATACCGCCTCGGCACTGACTGGAAGACCGGGCTGAACAAGCTGCTCGGCGGTGGGGCGACGGCGGCGATTCTGCCCGGCAACGGGTTCCTCCTGATCGTCGACGCGGCCGACGGCGAACTGCTGACCGAGCTGCACGGCGTGCTGGTGTCGTTCGCCGGCGGTGAGAAGGGCAAGAAGGGCGGCCGGCTGGCGCCGCAGACGGTACACGGGGTGCCGGTCTGGTCGTTCGATGGCAAGGAGGCACACGCCATCGTCGGCAGCCGGCTGCTGCTGGCCGACCGGCGGGCGACACTGGAAGCGGTGCTGACGACACGGGACGGGCCGGAGAGCGGCAGCCTCGCCGCGGTGGAGGCGTATCGGGCCAACCGCAAGGCGCTGGCGGACGACCAGGCGGCCGGTTACGTCCGGTGGGCCGACCTCAAGAAGGTGCCGGCGCTGAAGCGGCTGCTCGACCAGGGGATCGCCGAACCGCTGCCGGCGCTGTTGCTCGCCGGAGTGCTCGACCAGCTGCGGTCGGCGACCACGGCGGGCGTCGGGCTGCGGGTGAAGGGCGAGACGGTGTCGGTCGAGGCGGTGGCCGACGGCAAGCCGATCGACGCCGCCGGGCCGCTGGCGTTCGCCGCACCGGGCAAGGCGGGTGAGGGGCGCCGCCGTTCGCCGTGCCGCGCCAGGTGGCCGCCGCCAGCCTGTACCGCGACCTGCACCGCTTCTACGCCGGCAAGGACAGGCTGTTCCCGGAGCGGACCGCCGGGCTGATCTTCTTCGAGAACATGATGGGCATCTTCTTCACCGGCCGCGACCTGACCGACGAGATCTTCGCCGAGACGGCGCCGGAACTGCGTCTTGTCGTCGCCGGGCAGGAGTACGACCGTGACGCCGCGGTGCCACGCATGCAGATTCCGGCGTTTGCGCTCGTCATCCCGCTGAAGCACCCCAGGGAGTTCCACGCGGTTGCGCTGGAGGGCTGGCAGAAGGCGGTCGGCCTCATCAACCTGACCCGCGGCCAGCGCGCCGAGGCGGGGATGATCCTCGACAACGACACCCACGCCGGCGTCAAGGTCCACGTCGCCTACTTCGCCCCCGGCAAGCGCGACGCCAAGGACCGGCAGGACACCCGCTTCAACTTCCGCCCGGCGCTCGCTCGCGTCGACCGCTACCTGATCCTCAGCTCCACCGATGGACTGGCCCGCGACCTGGTCGACGCGCTGCAAAAGGACGCGAAGGAGTCGACGAAGCCGATCGACGGCGCTCACACCCTCGTGCAGCTGAGCGGCACTGGCCTGACGGCGATCCTGCAGGCCAACCGGACGGCGCTGGTCGGGCAGAACATGGTGGAGAAGGGCAACAGCAAGGAGCAGGCGGAGGCCGAAATCGACGGGCTGATCGGCCTGACGCGGCTGGTCAAGCAGGCCCGCCTCGCCGGCACCGGCGAGAAGACCGGCCTGCGCCTGCGTCTCGACCTGACGCTGAACCTGCCGTGAGGGAGTCGACCATGTCCGCGACCGACCCGATGACGTCGCCCGACCCGGCGTGGGCGTGGGCCGCCTACCGGCCCGATGCCGACCGGCCGTGGGATGCTCGCCGCGCCGCCCACCTGTTCCGCCGGGCTGGGTTCGGCGCTTCCTGGCGGCAGTTGCAGCAGGCGGTGCGCGACGGCCCGGACCGCACCGTCGACGCCCTGCTGCGGCCCGACGCGACCGACTTCAACCGCACCCTCGACGACTATGAGGCCGGCGCCATCGACCGCGACACCGGCGGGCTGGACGGGCTGCGCGAGTGGTGGCTACGGCGGATGCTCCAGACGCCGCACCCGCTGCTGGAGCGGATGACGCTGTTCTGGCACGACCACTTTGCCGTCAACAACACCCGCGTCCGCAGCGGCTGGCTGATGCACCGTCACATCGCGCTGCTGCGCAGTCACGCGCTGGGCAAGCTGGAACCGCTGCTCACGGCGGCCGTCCGCGACCCGGCGGTGCTGCTCGGCGGGCAGGCCGAGGTCAACCGCAAGGCGGTGCCCAACGAGGCGTTCGCGCGGGTGCTCCTGGAGCGGTACACGGTCGGCCCCGGCGTCGCCAGCGCCGGCGACGTCCGCGCCGCCGCCCGCGCGCTGTCCGGCCTTGCCGTCCTTCGCAACGACCTCCGCGTCCTGCCGCACGAACGCGATTTGTCGAGTAAGACGGTACTCGGACAGACGGGCACGTGGGACGACGCCGATCTGGCGCGCATTCTGGCGCGGCACCCGGCGACGGCGCGGCACCTGACGCGCCGGCTGTACCGCTGGCTGGTGTCCGAGGCCGACGAGCCGGCCGACGAATTGCTGGCGCCGCTTGCCGAGGCGTTCGCGCGCGACGGCGACGTCGGCCGGCTGGTTGAGACGGTGCTGCGGTCGAACCTGTTCTTCGCCGATCGCAGCATCCGGCGGCGCGTGAAGAGTCCGGTCGAGTTCGTCGTCGGGCTGGCGCGCGGGCTGGAAGCGGTGGTGCCGACGCGGCGGCTCGGTCCCGACCTGGCGGCGCTCGGCCAGGCACTCGGAGCGCCGCCGATCCTGCGCGGCTGGGCCGGCGGGACGGCGTGGGTCAATCCGGCGACGCTGACCGGCCGGCACAACCTGGCGGTCGCCCTGCTCGCCGACCCGACCTTTGGCGGCAAGCTCGACCCGGCCGCCGCGGCGGCGCGGTACGGGCACACCACCCCGGTCGCCGCTGCCGGCTGGCTGCTCGATCTGTTCCTGCAAGGCGACGTGCCTGCCGACGCCGCCCGCGCCGTCCGCGCCTCGCCCACCCCCCGCGCCGCCCTGCTTGCCGTCGTCGATTGTCCCGAGTTTCACCTTACTTGAAAGGGCGCCGCCATGTCGGCCACGCGACGACAGTTCCTCACCACGGCGGTGGGCGGCGCCGCCGTGCTGGCGGTCGGCAGCCAGCCGCCGGCGTTCCTCCGCCGCGCGCCGAGGCCGCCCCGCCGCCCGACCGCGGCCGCGACACCGTCCTCGTCGTCGTTCAGCTGGCCGGCGGCAACGACGGGCTGAACACGGTGGTGCCGTACGAGGACGACGCCTATGCCCGCGGCCGGCCGACGCTGCGGCTGCGCGCCAGCCAGGTGCTGAAGCTGCAGGACGGCCTCGGCTTCCATCCGAGCATGCCGGCGTTTCACCGGCTGTACCGCGACGGGCTGCTGGCGGTGGTGCAGGGGGTGGGCTACCCGTCGCCCGACCCGAACCACCCCGCGGCGATGCACGCCTGGCAGACCGCCGACCCGGTGTCGTGGCGCGGCCGCACCGGCTGGCTCGGCCGCGCCGTCGAGGCGCTTCCCGGACCGATGCCGGCCGCGTTCGTTGGCACGCTCGAACAGCCGTTCACGCTGCACGCCGAGCGGGCGATCGTGCCGTCGGTGCGGACGCTCGCCGACCTGCAGCGGCACCCGCTGCCCGGCGCCACTCCCGTCGCCGTGCCAGCCGGGCGAAAAACAGATAACACGTTACTCGATATCGTCAGCCGGGCGGCGGTGGCGTCGGCGGCGACCAGTGCGCGGCTGGAGGCGGCGGTCGAGGCGGCGGCCGACTACCCGAACCTGACGTTCGCGCGGCACCTGCGGCTGATCGCCGGGTTGATCCGGGCGGAGGTCGGCGTTCGCGTCTTCTGCACCGAGCTGGGCGGCCAGGAGCCGGGCGGGTTCGACACCCACGCCGGCCAGGCGACCAACCACGGCGCGCTGCTCGAACAGCTGACCAGCGTCGATCGCCGCCTTCGCCCGCGACCTGCAGCGCGACGGGCGGCTCGACCGGGTGCTGCTGATGACCTATTCCGAGTTTGGCCGGACGATTCAGGAAAACGGCCGCCGCGGCACCGACCACGGCTCGGCGGCGCTGTTCCTGGTCGGCGGGCGGCTGAAGGGCGGGCTGATCGGCGCCCACCCGCGGCTGGACGAGCGCGAGGCCGGCGGGGTGAAGCACCACACCGACTTCCGGCAGGTCTACGCCACCGCGGCTGGACAGCTGGCTCGGCCTCGACAGCACGGCGGTGCTGGGCGGCCGGTTCCGCCCCGTCGACGCCCTGCGTGGTATCGCCACGTCTGGCGAGTAAGGCAACCCGCGGCGGTGTCGTCCCGGCGGAGTGCGCACGCGGCTGCGCACTCCCGGCGAGCGCCGTGCGCCTCGATCACGCCGCGGGTCGGCGACTTCATCCCATGGGCTGCGGGACGACCCGTCCGCCGTTTGGCGCGCCGATTGCATCTCCGCCTGGTGTTTCCGGCGCACGAACGGTTTCCCCTCACGGCTGCGGCAGCGTCCGTGCCGGTGGTTCTCCCCACGAGGCGGCCCATGCTGACTCATTGCCCGACTGTTCGTCCGACCCTCGCCCGGAGGGCCGTACCGCGGGTCGTCGACTGCTATTCGGTGTTCGATGCCATCTTTCCCGCCTGCGGCTACCACGATCTGACCGACGGCATGTACGAGGACGATCCGCACCGGGACTACGAGGCGGCCCAGGCGCGGCAGGCGGAGGTTCTGCTCGACCGCGCCGGCGTCGGGCCGGGCGCCCGGTTGCTCGATATCGGCTGCGGCTACGGGCGACTGCTGAAGGCGGGGCAGGCGCGCGGAGCGTTCGCTCGTGGCATCACCATCTCCCCCGAACAGCATGAAGCGACGACGCGGGACGGGCTGGACGTGCTGCTGCGTAACTACCGCCAGCTGGGCGCGCGCTGGAACGGGCAGTTCGATGCGGTGATCGCTAACGGGTCGCTGGAACACTTCGCCCAGCCGGCCGACGCCGCCGCCGGACGCGACGACGCCCTTTATCACGACCTGTTCGTCCTGGTCCACCGGCTGCTCGATCCGGCCCGGCCGGCGGCGCGGTTCGTCACCACCGCCATCCACTTTCGCGAGCGGCCCGACCCGCGCGACCTGCTGGCTCCGCCGGCGACGCACCGGCGCGGGTCGGCGGCGTTCCACTGGTCGCGGCTGGCGTGGGCGTTCGGCGGCTGGTATCCGGCCCGCGGCCAGCTGGAGGCGTGCGCCAGCGGGCTGTTCCGGCTGGTGGACGAGGAGGACGGCACCGACGACTACCGCCGCACCTCCGAGACGTGGCTGGCCGGAGTGCGGCGGCAGCTGTGGTCCCCGGGCCTGTTCCGGCTGGCGCGGCGGACGGCCGCGGTCGCTCTGCGGCGGCCGCTCGCCACCGTGCGCATGCTCCGCTGCGTGCTCGGCAGCCAGTCGTGGAACTGGCAGTTCCGCGGCGACCCGACGCCGGCGCTGCTGCTGCGGCAGACCTGGGAGCGCGTGTGACGGGACCGCTTGGCATCGCCGGCCGATCGGGCGATAATCCCCGCAGGGGGAAGTCGTTTCCGGCGGAGGATGGCTCATGTCAGGTCGCGCGGTGCTGGCCGGGCTGCTGGTGGCGGCCATCGTCGGTTCAATGCGTGTCGATGCGTCCGACTGGCCGACGGTGCATCACGACGCCGGGCGGAGCGGTTGTACCGCCGACTGCGTCCGCGGCCCGTACCGGCTGGCGTGGGCGGCCGAGTTCCCCGGCGAAACGGTCGCCACCGGCGTCGAGGCGATCGTCGCCGCCGGCAAGGTGTTCGTCGGCACGCTGCATGGCACGCTGTGGGCGCTCGACCGCGACAGCGGCAAGCCGGTGTGGACGCACCGCGCCGACGGGCCGATCGGCCACAGCCCGGCGTTCGCCGACGGACGTGTGTTCTGCGCCGACGCCGGCGGCACGCTCGCTGCGGTCGACGCGGCGTCCGGCAAGCCTGTGTGGCAATTCCACTCCGGAAAGGGAGGATTTGTCGCATCGCCGCTGGTCAGCGGCGGGACCGTCTACCTCGGCGCACGCGACGGCTCGTTTTACGCCGTTGCCGCCGACACCGGCCGGCTGCGCTGGCGGCTGGCCACCGGCGGACCGATTCGCGGCACCGCCGCCCGCGCCGGCGCCGTCGTGCTGTTCGCGTCCGACGACCTGCACGCCTACGCCGTCGACGCCGCCACCGGCCGGCTGGTGTGGAAATCGGCGAAGCTGGTCGGCCAGAGCTTCCGCGACTATTACCCCGTCGTCGCCGGCGACCGCGTGATCTTCCGCTCGGTGCTGCTGGAGGAGACCAACGACGACCTCAACGGCGGGACGACGTTCCTGCAGCGGCGCGCCGGCGTCTCCGGCGGCTGGCGCGAGCTGGAGGCGTTCTTCCGCAGCGACAAAAGCCGCGGTACGCCGGCGGAGGTCCGGGCCGAACAGGAGGCAATCCTCAAGCGGCTGGCCGACGACCCGGCGCGGCGCACCTGTTTCGTGCTCGACCGGGCGACCGGCCAGGAAACAGCGCGGCCGGCGATCCTGTATGTCGCCGGCAACGGCGGCTGCCCCGTCCCGCCGGTGCGAACCGCCGACGGCCGGTTGATCGCCATCTACCGCACGGTGTACGGCAACTGGAGCCACGGCGTCAAACCGGCGGTCGGCCTCGGCGTGCTCGACCTCGCCGACGGGCGGATCACTCCGCTCCGGCATCGGGGTGAAAAGCGACCGCCGTGGAACACCTTCTGGGGCACCAGCGACGAGACGACCAACCTGAGCGTCGGCGGCGATCTGCTCTACCTGACACATCAGGGCACGCTGTCGTCCTTCGACCTGAAAACGAACGACCTGGCGCGCATCCACGGCGAGCGCGACACCTGGGGCGGGCTACAAACGCCGATCTGGGCGGCGAACGAGTGGCACGGCCCGGCGCGCGGGGCGGTGGCGATCAGCGACGACAGCCTGTTCTGGGTCACCGGCAGCCGCGTCCTCTGCGTTCGCGGCGGCAGCAAGGACGCGCCGCCCGCGCGTCCGCCGGCCGAGGCCGCCAGCGCGCCGGGCCGCTTCACGCCGGGCACGGGGACGGTCGACGCCGCGCCTGGTCGGCGAGGTGGCGCGGGTCGACGCGATGGCAGACGAGGCGACGAAGCGCTGCGGACCGCGCTGGGCCAGGAGGTCGACGAGCTGCTCGCCGGCTGGCCGTGGGCACCGCTGCACCTGCAGATGGGGATCGGCGGACGCACGTTCTATTTCGCTCACCCGTCCGCCGCGGTGCAGGCGCTGGCGCTGGCCTACCCGCACCTGGGCGCGGAGGCGGCCGGTCGCGCCCGCGAGGCGGCGCGCGGCGAGCTGGCCGGCTGTTTGAACCCCGACCTGCTGTCGCTCGACCGCGGCCGGCGGCGAGCACTACGACGTGCCGGCCCATGCGCTGTCCTGGCAGCACCGGCCGGCGGCGTCGGCCCTGGTGGCCTGCACGCGGTCTGGCTGTACGGCGACCGCACCGGCGACTGGGCGGCGATCAAGCCGCTGTGGCCCGCCGTCCGCGCCGCCTGGGGCCGCTACACCGACCGGCCGCTCGCCGTCGACGCGAAGGCGGGAGCCGCTCGACCTCAACCGCACCGTCGCCGGATGTGTCGCCTACGTCCGGCTGGCGGCGCAGCTCGGCACCGCCGCCGACGGGACGGCCGGACGCCGCGAGCTGGACCGCCTCCTGCCGCCGCTGCTCGCCGCCTATCGCGCGCGGGCGACGGCGGCCGCGGCGGTGCTCGGCCGGCGGTTCGGCGGGGCCGACATCTCCCACAACCAGGGCCGCGTCCTCTACCTGGCGCCGAACAACGCCCACGCCGGCCGGCTGGCGGTGTTCCTCGACCTGACCCCCGACCTCGGCCGCGCCCTCGCCGCCGCGGCGCCCGCTGAGACGGACGTCCTGCGGCGACTGGTCGAGCGGATGATGCCGTCGTGGTATCTGGCGTTCGAGGAGCGGAATGTGCATTACGGCGAGAACCTCGTCGAGCTACCCGACTCGGTCCACGGGCTGTTCCTGGCCCATGCGTTGCTGTGGGATACCCCGGCCGACCGGCTGGCGCGGTACGCCGACCTGCCGTGGTGTCGCGGCGACTTGTTCCACCTCGAAAAGCTCGTCCACGCCATCGAGGCGACCGGCCGGCGCCGCTGGGAGCGGCTGACCGTCCAGCCCTGACCTGTCCCGACGATTCCCCCCGTTGCCCCGGAGATCCGCCATGCAGCCGCAGTCCGACGTCGACACCGCCGAGATCGTCCTCACCCCCGACCGTGCCGAGGTCGAGCCGCCGGTGCCGTTCTCGTCGCTCGTCCAGGTCGACTTCGGCGCCGTGTCGCACGTCGGCAAGGTGCGGACGAACAATGAGGACCACTATCAGCTGTTGCGGCTGAGCCGGTCGATGCGCGTGCTCGGCAGCAACCTGCCGCCGGGGCTGGTGCCGCCCGCCTACGACGAGGTCGGTTACAGCATGGCGGTGGCCGACGGCATGGGAGGAGTGGCCGCCGGCGAGGTGGCCAGCATGCTCGCCATCACCTTCGGCACCAGTATCACCCTGCACCGGCCGAAGTGGACGCTGAAGCTGGACGAGGAGGAGACGCGCGAGCTGAAGCGGCGGGCCGATCGGCTGGTGCAGCAGATCAAGGAGGCGATGAGCCAGGAAGCCGACGCCGACCCGGCGCTGGCGCGGATGGGCACCACCCTGACCGTCACCTACAGCCTGGGCGATGAACTGTATGTCTTCCACGTTGGCGACTCGCGCGCCTACCTGTTCCGCGACGGCGAGCTGCGCCAGCTGACGCACGACCACACGGTCGCCCAGGCGATGGCCGACGCCGGCCAGATTACTCAGGAAGAGGTGGCGACGCACCGCAAGCGCCACGTCCTGGTCAATGTCCTCAGCGTCGAGGCGCGCGACGTGTTCGTCGAGATGAAGCAGGTGCGGCTGGAGGACGGCGACCGGGTACTGCTGTGCAGCGACGGTCTGACCGAGATGGTGAAAGACCCCGAGATCGCCGCCATCCTGGGGCAGAGCGCGGACGCTCAGGCGACGTGTCAGGCGCTGGTCGACCAGGCGCTGGCCAACGGCGGGCGGGACAATGTCACCGTGCTGCTCGCCCGCTATCGCATCCCGGACCGTCCCGACGCCCTTTGAGCGGACCCGTCACGACGGCCGGCGGAAGCGGCGCAGCACCGCGTCCAGCGCGGCCGGGTCGAGCGGCTTGAGGACGTGGTGATCGAACCCCGCCTGCTCGGCGCGGCGGCGATCCTCCTCGTGGCTGCGGCCGGTCAGCGCCACCAGGACGATCGTCCGGCCCCACGGCTGGGCGCGGATGCGGCGGGCTGCCTCGTTGCCGTCCAGCAGCGGCATGCGGATGTCGAGGAACGCCAGGTCGGGGCGAAATGCCTCCGCCGCGGCCACCGCCTCCAGCCCGTCGTTCGCCGTGCGGACCTCCGCCCCCATCGACTCCAGCAGCAGCCGCAGCGACACCGCCGCGTCGTCGTTGTCGTCGGCCACCAGCACCCGGCAGCGAATCGCCGCCGGCGCCGCCTCCGGTCGAGCGGCCCTTGGCGCCGGCGCGGCCGCGGTCGCCGTCAGCGGCAGGCGGACGACGAACTCGCTGCCCGTGCCGGGGCCGTCGCTGTGTGCCGCGACGGTACCGCCATGCATCTCCACCAGCCCCTTCACCAGCGCCAGCCCGATCCCCAGCCCGCCCTGCGCCCGGCCGACCGACGAATCGACCTGGACGAACAGCTCGAAAATCTGCGGCAGCCGGTCGGCCGGGATGCCGATACCGCTGTCGCGCACGCGCACCACCGCGGTACCGCCGTCGCGCTCGGCACTCAGCCGGATCTGTCCGCCGGCCGGGGTGTACTTGGCGGCATTATTCAGCACATTGGCGAACACCTGCGCCAGCCGGGTCGCGTCGGCCGCCAGCCGGAGCGGCTCGGGCGGCAGGGCGACGTCGAGCCGGTGGCCGCTCGCCTCGATCAGCGGGCGGCTGGTTTCGACCGCGGCGGCGACAACGGCGGCCAGGTCGGTCGGCTCGCGGCGCAGGGCCAGCTTGCCGCGGCTGATGCGCGACGCATCGAGCAGATCGTCGATCAGCCGCACCACCTGCCGCATCTGCCGCTCCATCATCCCCCGCGCCTGCTCAACCATGCCGGGGTTGTTGCCGGCCAGGCGCAGCACCTGCAGCGCGTTGGCGATCGGCGCGATCGGGTTGCGCAGCTCATGGGCGAGGGTGGCGAGGAACTCGTCCTTCTTGCGATCGGCGTCACGGAGCCGGGCGACCGCCCGTAACCGCTCGTACACCACCGCCGTGTACCAGGCGACAGTCTGGAAGAACGCCGTCTCATCCGGGTCGAACTGATCCTGGCTGCGGCTGGTGAACGCCACCGTGCCGACGGGCGCATCGTCCGCCCGGATCGGGTAAATGGCGCAGGCGCGCACGCCCACCCCTTGCGCCGGGTCCCGGTCGTCTGCCGCTGGCCCTGCGGTCTCATCAGGGAGGCGAAGCGTCACCTGGAGCCCGAAGCGGTCGTCGAGCAGCCGGGCCAGTCCGCTGGCCATCGTCGCCGGGTCGGGGGCGGCGAGCAGGTGGGCGGCGATGTCGCTCAGCGCCTGCAGCCGCCGCTCGCGCTCGCGCAACTTCGCCTCCTCCCGCTCGGCGCGGATGGGGTCACGCGCCTCGGCCGCAACCCGTTCCCCGGCGCTGCGCTGCATCAGCGCACGGGGCAGCTTCGACACCAGGGCGATCACCGTGGCCACCGCGAGGAGGGCGGTCGCCAGCTTGACCGCCCCGACCAGGCGGTAGACCGGGACGTAAGTCACCACCACGTCGAGCAGGTGTGTCAACCCGCCCGCCACGAGGAACGCGGCGAACAGCCCGAACAGCCACGGGGACGGCACGTCGCGACGGCGGCGGAGGAAGAACACCACCAGCACCAGCGGAATGACCAGGTACGACAGGCCGATCAGGCCGTCCGCCAGGTTGTGCAGCCAAACCAGCTCGGGCGTCCCTCCCTCTCCGTGGCGGCGCGGGACGAACTCGGACGAGTCGAGCAAGCGGGTCAGGAAATCCACCACGCGCTCCGTGGGCCGGCCGTCGGCGACGCCCGGCGGTTGAGGTTCGACAGACCACCGACCGGCATCCCGCGAGCGGGCAGCGGTTCGGCGGCGTCCTCGACAATACAGGTGAGTCATCTCATCTTAGCGGGCATCGGCAGGCGCAGTCTGTCCGGTTCGTGACACAGCGGTACGGATTTACCTGATCCAGCAAGCCCGCCGCTGGCACACCGTTTGCGACCTGATCTCGCGGACGATTCCCGTCCTCCCGGCGGTCGGGGGGCGCCTGTGGAACCCTCAATCTGCACAAGTGATGTACCCGTTATCCAGGACGAATAGCACGGGAAACCATCTGCTCGACCTGCTGCCGCGGGCCGACGCCGACTGTCTGCTCGACCGCGCCGACGTGGTCGCCCTGGCGCACGGCGATCAGCTGTACCGGCACGACGGGGCGATGGCGCACGTCTATTTCCCGGTGAGCGGGGTCTGCTCGGTGCAGGTGATCATGTCCGACGGCAAGGCCGTGGAGGCGTCGGCGGTCGGCCGCGAGGGAATGGTCGGCATCTACGCCGCGCTGGGGCTGGACGTGAGCACGGTGGCGGTGGCCGCGCAGGTGCCCGGCCGCTGCTATCGGCTGCCGACCGACACCTTCGCCCGCGCCGTCTGCCCTGGTCAGGCGCTCGACCGCGTCCTCCGCCGCTACGCCGCCTACGCCATTCGCTCGGTGTACCAGACGGTCGCCTGCAACGCCGTCCACTCGGTCGAGGAGCGGGCGTGCCGGTGGCTGCTGATGACCCACGACCGCATCGGTTCCGACGAGTTTCCCCTTACTCACGAATACCTGGCGGAGATGCTCGGCGTTCGCCGGCAGACGATCACCGGGGTGGCGCTGGGGCTGCAGGAGGCCAGGCTAATCGCCTATCGCCGCGGCATGACGCAGATCGTTGACCGCGCCGGCCTGGAGCGTGCCAGCTGCGAATGCTACCGCATCACCCGGCGGGTCTACGATCAGATGATGCGCTAGCGGCCGGCCGCCGCTCCGGGTATGGTGAGACCGGAGGGTCGGTGTGATGCGACAGTGTACCGTCTGCGGCAGGCCGTTCGTGTTCTCCGAGCGCGGCTGGCGGTCCGTTCCGCGCGGGCAGGTCGAGGCGATGCCGGAACTGGTCGGCCGGGCGCTGGCGGCGCGGGGCAAGGGTGGCGACCCGGCGGCGTTCCTGGCCGAGCTGGACGCCGCCACCGACGGGGCCGACTGGCTCCTGTGCGCGCGGTGCGGCAGTGGCCTCGACCAGCCGGCGCCCGATTCACCGGCCGAGCCGCCTGTCCCGGTCGTCGCCGTGGCCGCCGAACCGCCGGTCGAACCGCCGGCCGATGACGACGCGCCCCGGCGCAAGCGGAAGCGGCCGATCGATCGGGCCGCGGCGTCGGAGGCACGGTCGCGAGGCGAGGATCGCCCGCCGCGCGAGATCGCCAGTCTGCCGGGGCGGCCGGCGTGGGTCGTCCTGGCCGCGGCGGGAGCGGCCGTGCTGGCGGTGGGCGTGACGGCGGGACTGCTCGCCGGCGGGCTGCTGGCGACGCTCTGCCTGGTGGCTGGCATCGGCCTGGGCGGCGGGCTGCTGGCGGTCGGGCTGGTGGCGCAGGCGGAGGACCGCGATGCCTCGCCGGTCGGTGTCTCGTTCCTCAAGGCGGTGCTCGGCTTCGCGGTCCCGGCCGCCGCCGCCGCCTGCGCCTATCCAGTGCCGAAGTTAGCCGGCATGCTGCTCGTCGTCGCGGTGGCGGCCGGCGGCTGGTTTCTGAGTGTGGGAATCACGGTTCTCAACGAGGAGCGCCGCCTGCGGTGGGCGAAGGCCGATCTGGAGAAGGCCCTGCTCCGCTCGCCGCGCCAGCTGCCGGCCGACGAACAGGACGACGGATGAGCGCATCGGGCGTCTAATGCGCCCATTACTCCAGCGCCGCCACCAGCTGCCGTGCCACGCGCTGCGGGTCGTCGGCTTCGGCGATGGTGCTGCTGACCGCCACGCGGCGCAGGCCGGCCTCGACCACCTCGCTCACGTTGTCCGGAGTGATGCCGCCGATGGCGAACGCCGGCAGGGTCGTCTCGGCCGCGGCGGCGCGGACGAACTCCAGCCCGGCGAAGCCGTCGAACGTCTTCGTCCGCGACGCGAACACCGGCCCGACGCCGACATAACTCGCCCCGTCCAGCACCGCCTGCCGCATCTGTTCGACCGAGTGCGTACTCACCCCGATCAGCGCATCGGGGCCGAGAATGCGGCGGGCGTCCTTGACCGACAGGTCGTCCTGCCCCAGATGCACCCCGTCGGCCTCGGCCAGCCGGGCGATGTCGGGCCGGTCGTTGACGAGGAAGAGCACGCCGGCGCGGCGGGTCCAGCCGCGCACCGCGCGCGCCAGCGCCACCAGCTCGCTGTCCGGCAGCGTCTTCTCGCGCAGCTGGACCACGGCGGCACCGCCGGCGGCGGCCTCGGCGATCGTCCAGTCGAGCGCCGCGGCACAGGTGCGCCGCGACAGCAGGACGTAGAGCCGCGCATCCTGCAACACGGTGCGCGCCGATCGGCCGAGCAGCAGCGCCCGCTCCAGGGTGTAGGCCCGGTAGCGCATCGACTCGACTCGTTCGGCCAATAGAGGTCGAGTCACCTTGGCGAACTCTTCCAGGCTGCGCAGCGCCTCCTGCAACCGCTTCAGGTTGGCCTGCACCACCTCGGCGAGCGAGCCGCGCTCGCGCTCGCTGTCGGTCGACAGGGCGGTGCCGACGTCGGCCTGCGTCTCGCGGGCGACCAGCAGCTCGGGCGGGGCGTGCTCCTCGATGGCGGCGGTCAGGTCGTGCCGCAGCGTCTTCAGCTGGGACGACAGAAAAGCGTCGTCCAGCCCGAACCGGCAGTAATCCTCGATCACCCGCAGCGCCTCGCGAGCGCGGTTGAAGCTGGCGTCGAGGATGCGGGCGATGTCGATTCGCTCGGTCAGGTCGGCCAGCTCCAGCGGCGACTCCAGCGTCACCGGCGGCATCTGCCCCTGCTGGTAAAGCCCTTCGAGGCGCGTCAGGTCCAGCCCGAACCCGGCGAGGGCGGTAGCGAGGGCGGGATCGGCCTGCAGGACGGCCAGGAACGTGGCCTCGGTGGAGATCAGTCGCTCGCCGGTCAGGTCGAAGCTGAGCGCCCGCGCGTCGGACAGCGCCCGGTCGACGTCGGCCGACAGCGGCAGGTCGGGCGCCGGGTCGGCGGCCGGCTCGCCGCGCGCTTGCAATCATCGCGCGCAGGCCGGCCTGCTCGGCGAACTCGACGATGCGGCTGAACTCCTCATCGAGCAGCCCGTGCAGCAGGTGGACCGGCCGGACCGTGTCGTCGCCACCTGGCGGCGAACCGGGCGCGCGTGACCTCGAGAGCGCGAAGCACCGCGGGGTGAGGAAGCGGAACATGGCGCACCTTGCGCGGACGTGAACGACGAGGCCGCCGGCGGGCCTCTCCCGCCCAGTTTACCGAATTCCTCCCGCCGTGCCGACGGGACCGGCCCGACTAACCGGCGCCCGCGTCGCGCGCCAGACCGCCGCCTGGTGGTGTCGGCCGGCAACCGCGTCAACTTGCATTCGGGGTTGACCGATGCTATCAGGGTACCCCGGCAGGAACGCGGCCGCTTTCGCGCGGGCGTGTCGCCGGCGGCCGGCGAGGACGGATCCCATGAACGGCACCCGATCGGTTTGGCGAACCCCGTGACGCGACCTGTACCGGGTTGCCGCGCCCGGCTTGGCTTCGCTTCGCCGGCTCCGCCACCGCGCAGACGCTGGAGCAGCGCCGGCTGTCCCGCTCCCGGCGTTGACCGCGCCGGCGCGCCGACTGACGCCCCGATGGCGGTCGTGTCCGCCCCGGTCGTGACCGTGCCGGCGGCGCCGGTCGCCCTGACGCCGATCGACCTGGCTGCGGCGAAGGCGCTGGCGCTGGAGAAGCAGCCGGCCGTCGCCGCGCGCGGGCCAGCCTGGTGGCGGCCGTCGGCCTGCAAGCAGTGCTGCTCGACAACCGCGCGTGCCGACGTTCCTCCAGCGCGACCCGCCGGTGCCGGCAGCAGGCGGCGGTCGGCCTGCAGGCGGCCGACGCCGCCGTCAAGGTCGCCGAGCTGGACGCCGTCCAGGGGGTCCAGTACGCCTACGTCAGCTACCTGTACGCACGCTACCTGCTCGCAGCACATCGACAACTCGGTCGCCGGACTGCGCCAGCTGCGGACCCAGGTGGAAGACAACCTCAAGCGGCGGGCGCGAGCAGGAGAATCGCAAGGACGACAAGCGCGCCGCCGAGAAAGGCAACGGCAAGGACGACCAAGCCGGTGGCGGCGACGACTCGCAGATCGCCGACCTCAAGCGCAATGACCTGCACGAGAAAGTCGACCTGCCGCGGCTCGATGCCCTGCTGGAAGGCGCGCTGACCCGCCGCGCCGAGGCCGAGTGGGGAGCGAAGCGGGCGCTGTCGTCGCTCCGCGAGGCGATGGGCGTGCCGGCCGACTGCCACCTGGTGCCGGCGCAGGATCTCCTTTTTGACGTCTGTCCGGATCTGGATTGTGGCAAACTGGTGGCGGCAGCGCTGGCACTGCGGCCGGAGGTGGTGGCGGCCGCTGTCGGCGTGGAAGTGACTGGCCTGGAGGTCGCCGCCCAGGCCGCTCGCTGTCTGCCGCTCACGATGCCGACGTTCGCCGCCGGGTCGGACCTGCACTCGCTCCCGCTGCCGGCCACCCAGACCGACGAGCGCTATCGCCCCGGCGCGGTGGCGCCGGACATGCCGGTCACCCTGAACGGCCGGCGGGCCGACCGCGTCAACAGCGCCGTGGCGCTGAAGGACCGCGCCGCGACCGTGCTCGACAAGACGCGCAACCTGGTTCAGCTGCAGGCCGAGCAGGCGTACCTCCGCTACCGCTCGGCGCAGGCGCAGATGATTCACTTCGAGCGCGCCGCCCGGCTGGCCAAGGAGTCGCAGGACCAGACCGCCGGCCGATACTTCGGCCCGCTCCAGTCGGAGGTGTATTCGCTTACTCAGTTGCTCGCCGTCGGCCAGATGGCGTCAGACCTCCGCGCCGCCGCCTACCAGGCGCGCTACCAGATGCTCCTCGCCCTGGTCGAGCTGGAACACCACACCGGCGGCGGGTTCCGCGCCGAGCTGGAGAAGGCCGCGGTCATCCCCCCGCCGCCGCCGATGACCATGTCTCAGGCGGAGCGCAAGAAGATCCGCGCCGAGATCGAGAAGGAGCTGAAGCGCCGCGGGGGGGAATAGGCGATCCGATCTCAGTCCCGGCACATGACTTGCAATCCGTGACCGAAGGAGGGATCGCCGCCCGCCCGGTGCGACACCGGAGCCTTGCGGAGGCGATCTCCTGACCCGAACGCTCCTGGCTCGTTCTGTGGCTGGAGGACTCATCGTGAAGCGGATGACCACCGTGGCGGCCGCTGGCTGCCTCGCTCTCCTCATCGCCGTCTCACTGCCCGGCCCCACTTCGGGGGCCAACAACAACCTGAGTAGCCTGCGCATCGGCCTCGTCGACACGCTCGGCCAGGGCATTCCGCGCGCCCTGGTGTTCAACGTTCTCAGTCCGTTCAAGAGCTTGATGGAGGAGCAAACCGGCTTGACGAGCGAGATCGTCTCCGGCGGCGACGCCGTCGGGCTGGCCGCCAAGCTGCGCGACGACAAGGTCCAGCTGGCCGTGTTCCACGGCCACGAATTCGCCTGGGCCAAGCTGGCCGACCCGAAGGTGCGAGCGATGGCCCTGTGCGTCAACCGCGGGCCGACCATGCGGGCGGTGCTGGTGGTCCGCAAGGACAGCCGCCACACCACGACGGCCGACCTGCGCGGCAAGACCGTCAATCTGGCGAAGCTGAACCGCGCTCACTGCCGGCTGTTCCTCGAACGCCGCTGCGTGCGGCCGGGGATGACGCCCGCCGCGTTCTTCGGCCGGCTGAACACGCCGCTGGACATCTTCGACAGCCTGGACGGGGTGGTCGCCGGCCGGGCCGCCGCCGCGGTGGTCGACGCCACCAGCCTGGAGGACTACGCCCGCACCTCACCCGGCCGCGCTCGCAGCCTGCGCGTGCTCACCGAGTCCGAGCCGTTCCCGTGCGGGGTGCTCGCCTGCTACGAGGGCAAGCTGCCAGCCGGCGAGATCAAGCGCATTCAGGAAGGACTGCTGTCGGCCGGCGATTCGGCGCGCGGCAAGGAGGTGCTCAAGGCGCTGCGCATCACCGGATTCGAGCTGCCGCCCGATGACCACGACGCCGCCCTGACCGCCATCGCCAAGGCGTACCCGCCGGTGGAGAAATAGTCCGCCCTCCGACGGAAAATGCACGACGCCGGCCGCGCCGACCCCTTCGGCGCAGCCGGCGTTTCGCATTTGGAGACGGAAGAACTCACCACAGAGGACGCAGAGGGACACAGAGGAAAGACAGGAGAAAGAGAGGGAAAAAAGGAGGGAGGCTTCCTGTTCGGTGCTCGGTGCCATGCCCACGCTTGCGTGGGCATGCGGCGTTACGTCGACCGGCCCCACCAGGCGAAAGGCCCTTCGCATTACATGGCCACGAAGCGTGGCCATGGCACCCCGAATCCGCATCCAGATGTCCTTCCGGTGTCAGCCATTCGAAACCTGCCCGGTGCCATGCCCACGCTTGCGTGGGCATGCGGCGTTATGCTGACTGGCCCCATCGGGAGGACTGCCATCCGCACCCCATGGCCACGAAGCGTGGCCATGGCACCAATCGGGTTCAGCTGCCGCGCTTGTTTAGTGAACTTTTGAATAGTACGATGAGGGGAAAGGAGAGGGACTGGGCACGCCGCTGCCTACCGGGTGGGGCGAATTGAACTGGCGTTCAGATTTGCCCAGTCATTACAATCCCTACCATTCGCGGCGTTTTCCTCGCAGGAGCCTGGGACACTACCCTCATGGCCGAGACCATCACTCCGGTATCGTTGCGGCAGGAGACCGAGGATCGTTACCTGACCTACGCCCTGTCGGTCGTCACCGCCCGCGCCCTGCCGGACGTGCGCGACGGCCTCAAGCCGGTGCAGCGGCGCATCCTGTACACCATGTACCACGACCTGCGGCTGATGTTCGACGGTCGGCCTCGGCCAAGATCTGCGGCGACGTCACCGGCAACTACCATCCGCACGGCACCGTGCCGGCCTACGAGCGCTGGTTCGGCTGGCTCAAGACTGGGCGGATGGCGTTCCGCTCGTTCACGGGCAGGGCAACTCGGCTCCGTCGACGGCGATGCCCCGGCCGCCGATCGCTACACCGAGGCCAAGCCGACCGCCGTCGCCGAGGCGCTGATGGCCGAGCGCAGCGGACGGTGGCGATGCGGGCCAACTACGACAACAGCCGCGAAGAGCCGATCGTCCTGCCCGCCCAGTTTCCCAACCTGCTTGTCAACGCGCCAGCGGCATTGCTGTCGGCCTGGCGACGAACATTCCGCGCACAACCTCGGGGAAGTCGCCGCGCGGCCGCCTTCCTGATTCGACAATCCCGACGCCACCACAAGCGCAGTTAATGGAGCCGCGTCAAGGTGGGCCGGACTTCCCACTCGGCGGGCGGATTATCATCGATCGCGCCACCCCTCCTGTACCATCTACGACGAGGGCGTCGGCACCATCAAGATCCAGGGCGAGTGGAAGGAAGAGGAGGTCGGCAAGAAGCGGCAGATCGTCATCACCTCCATCCCGCATGGCGTGGACAAGGGCAAGCTGGAACAGGACATCGGCACCCTCATCGCCGAACGCCGGTTACCGCAGCTGGTCAACCTGGTCAACGAGTCGAACGAGAAGGAGGATGCGGATCGTGCTGGAGACCAAGCCCGGCACCGACCCGCAGCTGGTGATGGCGTACCTGTACAAGCACACGGCACTGCAGGACACCTTCCCGGTGAACCTGACCTGCCTGGTGCCGGTCGGCAATCATCGCAACGAGGAGATCGTTCGGCCGCGGCGGCTCGGGCTGAAGGAGGCGCGCGCTACTTCGTCGACTTCCGTCTGGAGACGGTGCGGCGGCGCTTTCAGTTCGAGCTGGAGCAACTGCGCCGGCGCATTCACATCCTCGAAGGCTTCCGCCTGATCTTCAACGCGCTCGACGAGGCGATCCGGCTGATCCGCACCTCGACCGGCAAGGCGGACGCCGCCGAGAAGCTGATCGCCACCTTCCAGCTCGACGAGGACCAGGCCGCCGCCGTGCTGGAATCGCAGCTGTACCGGATCGCGCAAATGGAGATCCGTAAAATCCTCGATGAGCTGAAGGAGAAGATTGCCCGCGCCAAAGAGATCGAGGCGATCCTGGCATCGGAGCCGCGGCTGTGGGGCGTGGTCAAGAACGAGATCGGCGAGGTCGGCGAGAAGTACGGCAAGGACCGCCGCCGCACCCGCATGGGGTCGTCCGACGACGAGGTCGACTTCGATCCGGAGGCCTACATCGTCCGCGAGAACACCAACGTGGTGCTGACGCGCGACGGGTGGATCAAGCGTGTCGGCCGGCTGACGTCGGTGGAGACGACGCGCGTTCGCGAGGGCGACGAGGTGGTGGCGGTGGCGCCGGGCAGCACGGTCGACCACGTCGTCTCTTCGCCGAGGACGGCACCGCCTACACCATGCGGATGGTCGACGTGCCGGCCAGTTCTGGCTATGGCGACCCGATCGCCAAGTTCTTCCGGCTGGCCGATCAGGTGCGCGTCCTGCGCCATCTCGACCGACGAGCGGTTCACCGCCGCGGATACGGCGTCGGCGAATCGGCGAACCCGGCGGGTCCGTATGTTCTCGTTGCCACCGCCCAGGGGCAGCAAAAGCGCACGCCGCTGGCCCCATTCCGCACCGCGTCGACCAAGGTCGGCCGGCGCTACGTCCGGCTGGCCGAGGGCGACAGGGTGATGATGGTGGCGGTGGTGACCAACGAACCGGGGCTGATGCTGGTGTCGGCCGGCGGTCACCTGATTCACTTCCCGCTCGAAGAAGTCAACATCCTTTCCGGAGTCGGAAAGGGCGTGATGGGGATCAAGCTGGACGACGGCGACACCTGCCTGGGCGGGCTGGTGGTCGGGCACAAGTACGACACGCTGATCGTCGAGGCGTCCGACGGCAAGCCAATGGAGTACCGGGCCAGTCGGGCGGAGCAGGTGAGTCGCGGCGGTAAGGGACACGAGGTGGTCAAGCGGAAGTCGTTCGTGCGCGTGGTCCCGCCGCCGATCCAGCTGGCCGACTGGGACGCCGTCGAGGAGCGGGAGAAGGGCAGCGGAGGCAATCCCCCGCGCAAGGACGACAGCCAGAAGACCCTGTTCGAGTAACGCCCGGCGGCGGGAGTGACCCTTGGAAGCGCGGAATGAACAAGCCATGAGCAGTCCGGCCGTTAAAACGACCCGGTACACCGGGGAAGACATCGTCGTTCTGGAGGGGCTGGAGCCGGTCCGCAAGCGGCCGTCGATGTACATCGGCGGTGTGGACAAGTCGGGCCTGCACCACCTGGTGTGGGAGATCGTCGACAACTCGGTCGACGAGTACCTGAACGGCCACGCCGATACCATCACCGTGACGCTGCACAAGCGCGGCGACGCGGTGACGGTGACCGACAACGGCCGCGGCATCCCGGTGGACCTGCACCCCAAGCACAAGAAGCCGTCGCTCGAGCTGATCCTGATGACGCTGCACGCCGGCGGTAAGTTCGGCGAGGGCAACAGCTACACCTACTCCGGCGGGTTGCACGGGGTCGGCTCGTCGGTGGTGAACGCGCTGTCGAAGAAGCTGGTGGCGACCATTCGCCGCGACGGCGCCGAGTGGCAGCAGACGTTTGCGCGCGGCAAGGTAGCGTCGCCGCTGGAACGACTGCGCGACTTCCGCGGCCACGGCACGACGATCTACTTCGAGCCGGACCCCGAAATCTTCCGCACCACCACGCTGGACAACGAACTGATCCGCTCGCGGCTGGAGGACATGTCGTACATCCACAGCGGGCTGAAGATCATCTTCGTCGACGAGACGACCGGGCAGACGCACGACCTGGCGCATCCCGGCGGGATCCCCGAGTTCCTCGGCTGCCTGATCGCCCAGGGCGGGAAACCGGTCGTGACCGAGGCGCCGTTTACCCTCGCCCGCAAGGACGGCGAGCGGATCGAGGTGGCGCTGCAGTGGACCGAGTCGACCGACGAGGTGATCCGTTCGTATGTCAACGGCATTCGCACCTCCGGCGGCGGGACGCACGAGACGGGGTTCAAGGCCGGCATTGCCAAGGCGGTGCGCAACTACATCGCCACCCACGATGTGAAGATCAAGGGGCTGGACATCACCGCCGACGACATCCGCGAGGGGATCGTCGGCGTGCTGTCGGTGTTCGTCCGCGAGCCGATGTTCCAGGGGCAGACCAAGGACCGATTGAATAACCCCGAACTGACGGCGGCGGTGGACAACTTCGTCCGCAGCGGGCTGGAGGGGTGGCTAAACGCCAACCGCACGGCGGCCGACCAGATCGTCGGCCGGATCGTGCTGGCTGCCCGCGCCCGACTGGCATCGCGCGAGGCGGCGTCGGAGGTGAAGCGCAAGAGCGTCACTTCGCGGCGGCTGAACCTGCCCGGCAAGCTGGCCGACTGTAAGTCGACGGCGCTGGACGAGACGGAGCTATTCATCGTCGAGGGCGATTCGGCCGGCGGGTCGGCCAAGCAGGGCCGGAACAACCGCACCCAGGCGGTGCTGCCGCTGCGCGGCAAGATCTTGAACGCCGAGGGGCTGCCGCTGAGCAAGGCGTTGACCAACGCCGAGCTGAACGACCTGGTCAGCGCCATCGGCACCAGCGCCGGCGACAAGTTCGACCGTAGCGGCTTGCGCTACGGCAAGATCATCCTGCTGATGGACGCCGACGCCGACGGCATGCACATCTCGACGCTGCTGCTGGCGTTCTTTTTCCGCCACATGCCGGAACTGATCCGCCGCGGCCACGTCTTCATCGCCCAGCCGCCGTTGTACCGCATCGACGTGGGCAAGGAGACGTACTGGGCGCGCGACGATGCGCACAAGGAGCAGATCCTGAAGGGGTTGCGGGCGAACGCCAAGCCAGTGATCGGCCGCTTCAAGGGGCTGGGCGAGATGGACGCGAAGGAGCTGGCGGAGACGACGCTCGACGCCCGGCACCGCACGCTACTAAAGGTGGAGGTCGACTCGCTGGTCGACACCGACCGCACGTTCGTCGACCTGCTCGGCAAGGACGCGCGCAGCGGCAGCGTTTCGTCATGGACCGCGCCGCCGAGCTGACGCTCGACGACGTGGACATCTGACGTGGCGGGGATTGGTTGGGCAGAGCCGAGACAATCCCGTTTGTCAGAAACGCCAAGCACTCTGCCACAGGGCGAAGGCGCGTTGGCGTCGGAGACGTCGATGCAGGCGCTGGCCGAGGAAATCGCGGGTCCGTTCGACAAACATGCGTGGTTCCGGGTGCGAGGTCGCGAGCGAGTTGCCGACGAGTGCAAGTGAGGCGGGCGCGGACGAGGACGGGAGATGGTGGGGAAGGAGACGAGAATAAGTCGGTGGAGGAAACAAGTGGACAATTGGAGACAAATCGATACGTTAGCAGGCAATTCACGGGTTCGGCTCGACTACCGTCTCTTGCGTGAAGATCGCTCCTTATGGGGCGGACATGACGCGAGGAGGTTTGCGGGATGAGTCCATTCGTTCGAATGATTCTCTGCGGCCTGGGTGCCGGACTACTGCGGGCGCTGCTCTGGGCAGGATTCAGCTATGCGACCGGCTATGAACTTGGCTGGATCGTATGGAGCGTTGGCCTGATCATCGGTCTTGGGGTACGCTGGGCGGACTCGGAGGCTCAAGGGTGGGTGCCTGGTATCCTGGCAGCCATCATCGCGGTGCCTGCGCTCTTTGGCGGCAAGTATCTGGTCGTGCGGTTCATCGTGGCTCGAGAGTTCGCCAGCCTTACGGTGCCTGGAGAGGTCAATGCCGAACTTGCTCAGGTAGAGTTCGGGAAGGAGGTGGTGGCCGAGTACGAAGCCAAGAAGAAACCGCTCAAGTGGCCGGAGAAACATCGGCTTGTGACATCCGCCACCAAGGGGCCGCAGACGGGGGACGAATTCCCCGCGGACGTGTGGAAAGAAATGCGTCTCCGCTGGGACAAACTCTCAGCCGCCGAACAACAGAAGTGCGCAAGCCGTGGCGAAGAAAACCAACTCGACATGATCAATGCCGCGAGGGAACGGTCGGTTGACCGAGTGTTTGAATCGAGCTTCAGTCCGTACGATATTCTCTGGTTCCTGCTCGCGATTGCAACTGCTTTCCGCGTTGCTTCACGCCTCACCCCGGCGGCGGATTAGCTGCTCCAGGGTGTCTTACCTACACTTCGTTGGCATGTGATGCGTCACACTTTTGCCTCAACCGCTCTCTGACGGTCGCGGCTCTGACTGGTCGTGGCAAAGCGAGTACTCTATTACTCTTTTGCCACCGACATCAGCGTCACGAGGCCGTGCCGGTCGCGGGCCATCTGGCACTGGACGTTGCCGGCGGCGAACTGGCAGCACACGGTCGGCCGTGTCGCGTAGATCAAGCAGCAGTCGTCGGCCAGCGGGCAGGCGCACTGCTCGAACTCGGTCAGCTCGGCGACGGAACCGTGATCGAGGGTAGCTGTCCCAATGCCTTCAGCGCGGCCAGCAGCGCCTCGCGGATGGACGGGGTCGAAGAGGAGTGTGCCACCGTGGCGCGGGCAGACCTAGGCGAAGGTCTTGAACTTCCCCAGATCGAGGGTGAGAATGAGGCCGGTATCCACACTCGCAAGCTCCCCGTTCGAGTTCGCACCGGGCCTGTCTCAACCCGGCGCATCTCCCGCAGGCTGACATGGAATTCATTCGGTGAAGGAGGACGTGTGACTGCTAACCATCGGATCTTCACGACGAGCTTCGCCAGTGTCTATCCGCTGTACGTCGCCAAGGCGGAGAGAAAGGGCCGTACCAAAGCAGAGGTGGATACGGTGATCTGCTGGCTGACGGGCTACAGCGAACAGGAACTGGACAGGCAGCTGGAGAGGCAGGTGAGCTTCGAGACCTTTTTCCAGGAAGCTCCCGGGCTCAACCCTTGCCGCGGGTTGATCAAAGGTGTCGTCTGCGGCGTCCGAGTGGAAGACATCCAGGAGCCGACGATGCGGGAAATCCGGTACCTGGACAAACTGATCGATGAACTGGCGAAGGGGAAGGCGATGAGCAAGGTTCTGAGGACCGCCCCAGACACTGCACCTGACCGGCAGAGCACATAGGCTGTACGAGACGTGTAGCTCACGGGTGCCCCGCCAGCAGGGGAGCTGGACCGTTCTGCCACCAGAGGCGCGGATGCGGGTGAGTGCTTCTCGGACCGGAGAGTCGACCTGACGGGACCGTGGCTGGCCGGCGAGATCGTAAGGCTGGCGGGCGAGGTGATCGAGTCGTGAACGGCGTCCGAGGTCAGCCCCAGCGGAAGGCGACTTGCCGAATGCCATGGATTGAGGGGGGGGTGGCAGACCGTCCCGGTCAAAAAGGCAGGTGAGCGATGAGGTGGTGGACGTTGCGAACGCTCCTGTTGGGTCTGCTGCTGGCCGCCGTGGCTCAGCCGTCGGCGTGCCAGCCCGACTCCGAGACCCCGCCCATTGTGGTCGTCCTCGACGACAAGTTCGAGGCCATGAATCTCACCTACCCGGAGAGTTACCCCCTGGACGTGCTGGGCAAGAGCAAGGCGAGGTGGGTTTTCGCCCGGGAGTTCAAGGACGACAAGGACGCCAGCGGGTTCATCCTGCAGGTTGCTCACGCCCAACCTGTTGTGACCCCGAAGGCGAAAAAGTTCGACAGCGGGATTAAAACGTGGAACGAGGTGGCCGTTCGCTACCCGTTTCGGCTGGGGTATCGGCGGCCTGGCCGGACGACCGACCAACCGATCCTCAAGGGTGAGCTCAGGGGCCAGGTGTCGCAGTTAAAGGGCACGGACCTCGTTTCCCCGACGAAGCGGTTCGAACTGCGGATCGTGAGTGTGGACCAGTTGATCAAGGAGGCCACCGAACCGCTCCTCACCAAGGGGCTGAACGTCCAGCTCCGGTCCAACGTGATCCCGCTGATCGCCACCCCCGACCGGAGGATCCCCGAGCCCAGTGTCGTCGCGCACACCGTTCGCCGCAGTACACCGAATGCGATCGTCTCGGTCGCGATGAAGAATCGCTTGCCCGTCCGGGTGACCGGCGCCCTGCGGTGCACCTGGGCGAAGGAACCGGGCCCGTTCGAGCTGAACCCCGGCGCTGCCACGACCGTTCAGCTCACGCCGGACGACCCGAAGGGGAAGGTTCCATTGAGGGTGTATCTGCGGCAGGTCCGGTTGGAACCGCCCGCCGCCAAGGACGATCGCTGATCCGCCGCCCGCGCCCCACGTCGGCTGCCGGCCGCTAGCTCGGTGGTAGGCGTTCCACGCCATGCGGGATGCCTGTTAGTTCATCACAATTGTGTCAATATTGGCTTACTCGCTACCAGCCAGCACTAGCGGCGCAATCCCATGCCAGTCGCGGGCCACCTGGCACTGGATGTCACCGGCGGCGAACTGGTGGCACACGGTCGGCCGTTTGCTTGACTGGAACCCTCCCCCTGGGATACCCTCAACCCGACATCCCGCAGCGGGAGGGACTCATGCCCCAGAACACGACCTTTGAAAATGTCCTCGACGCCGCCGAGCAACTCGACGCGGAAGACTTGGCGGAACTGGTGGCCGTCCTGAGCCGCCGCCTCGCCGAGCGCGGCCGGCAGCGCGTGGCGGACACGGTCGAGCAGCGCGGCGCGAGTTCGCCGCCGGCCAGTGCCAGCCCATGACGGCGGCAGATCTGCTGCGAGGCCCGGTCGTGAGGCGCGTGCTGCTGCGCTCGCCCGCCTTCGCGCGTGACCTGCTGTGCTCATGACAGAGCCAGGTTACCTCGTCGTGCCTCTTCCTTCCGTTGGCGCAGCCGGAGGACCAGGGTGGACACGACTCCAAGCGCTGCCAGGGAGAGCGTTCCCGGCTCCGGGGTTGGTTTCGCGACGGCCAGCGAATTCGCCTCAAGGCTGAACACGACGGTGGAATAGTCATAGAGGGCGGCGGTGTTGAAGTAACCGATGATCGGCCGTTCCGCGTAGAGTCGGAAGGATCCGCCGCCGATTTCCGCGCCCGTCAGATATTGTAGCTCGCCGCGAACTTCCCCGTTGATGTACAGGGAGTGATCGGATTGCCACCACAGTTCCCGGCCATGAAAGACCCAGTCGTCGATTGAAAAGAGGTATTCGTCCACCGCCCGTCCGTTGACGAGAAGGAGCCCGCTCTGGCCGGAGGCGGGATCGGAAACCGTGACCTGGACGGTGAACTCGGCCGTAGCCTTATAACCTCCCCGTGCCCGCGTGTCGTTCGAATGGTCAAATAGGTTGCCAAAAGACACCGAGCCGATCACGCTGCGGCCCGATCCGGCCGCCACACTCCCGGTAGCCGGATCGAACGTCATCGTCAGCGGTCCAGGGGCATTCACACTGATCTGCTGGGTGGCCATCGCCACCGTGTAACCGAACGTGATCGGCTCCGCCAGACTCGTCGCCGGCAGGCACGCCGCCACAGCGGTCGCCATGATAACCTTCCGCATTTGCCGCCTCCTGTTTCGTTTGCGCGACCCATGATCGGAAATGGGTTCGAGTGCGTCAATGCCGGTTCTGACGATCCAGAATTCCGGTTCTGACGGTCCAGCAGGAGGGGCAAATCGGATCCTGGATTCTCGATAAATCATTACTCGGCCAGGGCGGACAGCGGCGGCCCGGCCCACGTTTCGCGGCCAGGGGATGCGTCACTCCGCAGGAGGCGTTCCGCATCAGCCCCCCGTGTGTTCACGGGGGGCTAAAAACGGCAGGCCGTGCCGCTCGCGGGCCATCTGGCACTGGACGTCGCCGGCGGCGAACTGGCGGCACACGGTCGGACGTGTCGCGTAGATGGCGCAGCGGTTCTCCGCCAGGAAGTTGCAGCCGTCGAGAAACGGCAGCGGGTGCAGCTTGTACTTGTACCCCGCCGTCTGCTGCGACACCGGCAGCAGGCGGCCCTCGGTGACGATGCGCGGCTCCCGGTCGGCGTCGGCCTGCGAGGCGCAGATCAGGAACGTCCGGCAGCAGGCGCCGCACTCGTCGCACTCGTAAGTCGGCACCGCATCCCCTCCCTGGCTCACAACAGCACCGCGGCCAGCCCGACCAGCAACAGCACCGCCGCCATGAACCCAAGCGCCACCAGCACCGCCACCACCAGCGGCCAGCGGCGGTCGGGCGGGTCGGGGCCGCCGTCGGTCGACGATCCGTCGGCCTCCACCGACGTCGCCGCCTCCACCGGCGGCAGGTTCACCATGCTGTAATCGGTCGACCCGCCTTCCTGACGGATAAGCGTCGTCTCGTCGAAGCTGATGGCGTCGGCGACGTCGTCGGCCAGGTCGACGTCCTCGGACGTCCAGCGGCGCAGCTCCTCCTCGGCGGCGGCGGCGGACGGCGGACGGCCGTCGGGGGCGCGGGCCATCAGTCGCTCGACCAGGGCGACGAACCCCGGCGGCAGGTCGGGAACGAGGGCGCCAGCGGCTCGGGGCGGTCCTTGCGGTGGCGGTGGATCTTCTCCTTGCTCGTCCCGCCGGGGAACGGTGGCTGGCCGGTCACGCGAAGTAAAGCGTGCAGCCGAGCGAGTACAGGTCAACCCGCGGGTCCACGCCGGCGGCGTCATACGTCTGCTCGGGCGCAATGTAGTCCATGGTGCCGACAATGTACCCCTGTCCGCCGACGACCGCCGGGTCGTCGACCTCCTCGCCGTGGATCATCGCCAGGCCCGGTGTCGAGCACCTTGGCGCAGGTCGCGCGGCGTGATGAGGATGTTCGACGGCTTCAGGTCACGGTGGATCAGCCCTGCGCGTGGGCGTGCGTGCGGCGCCGCCGGCGACCTCGGCCATCAGCCGCGCCGCCCGCGGCACCGGCAGCCGGCCCTCGTCCGCCACCAGCCGCGACAACGTCTTGCCGGGGATGTACTCCATCGCGATGTACGGCACCCCGCGATACTCGCCGACGTCATACGTCCAGGCGATGTGCGGGTGCGACACCTTCTGGCTCAGCTCCATCTCGCGGCGGAAGCGCGCCAGCATCCGCTGCTCGGTGCGAGCCAACTTCGGCGGCAGGATCTTCGTGCCGCCACCAGGTTGTCGGTTCGCCCGTCGCGGGCCAGGAAGACGGTGCCCACGCGCCGCGGCCGAGCGGGGCGAGCACCTGAAACGGCCCCATCACCAGTCCCTGAGTGATGCCGCGCAGCAGCTTGCTCGACTGGAACCGGGTCAGCTTGCCGTTGCGGACGAGGTGGTCGGCCAGCGCATCGGCCTGGTCGCGCTGGTCGGCCGGCACGCCGCGGAGGGCGGCCTGCAGCTCGTCGCGCGGCACCAGTCCGCTGCGGAGCACGCCGCGGAGGAAATCCTCGGCGGTGAGCGGCCGGTCCGGTGGTCCGCTTGACTTCGCCATGCCCCGCTCACCGGAAAGGACGTTCGACGGGCGGCCTCCTCACCCGTGCCAGTATACCGGCGGCTCAGCTGTCCTGCCCGCGAATCTTCGCCTTGAGGACGTGCCGCAGCCGGTTCTCGACGCCCTTGTGCGCCTTTTCGACTTCCTTGTCGGTCAACGTCCGGTCGTCGGCCTGGTAGCCGAGTGCGCAGGGCCAGACTCTTGGTGCCGGCCGGAATGCTGTCGCCGCGGTACAGGTCGAACAGCGCACGTCGCGGAGCAACGGTCCGCCGGCGGTGCGGATCTCGGCCTCCACGCGCTCGGCCGCCAGCTCCTCCGGCACGATCACCGCCACGTCGCGCAGCCGCGGCGGGGAAACGCGACACCGGCCGATAGGCGTGCGGCGGCGGAATCGCCTGCCGCAGCGTCTCCAGGTCGATCTCGGCGGCGAGGACGGTGCGGCCGGCCAGGTCGAACGCGGCTGCCGCCTTCGGGTGCAGCTCGCCGAACACGCCCAGCACCCGGTCGCCGGCGACCGCCTCGGCCGATTTGCCCGATGCAGCATCGCCGCCGCCGTCGCCGGGCGGAACACGACGCCAGTCAGGTGCAGGTCGGCCAGCAGCCCCTCGATCACGCCCTTCAGGTCGAAGAAGTCGAGCGCCGTCTTCGGCGTTGCGCCGGCGTCGCCCCAGAACTCCTCGTAGCGCTTGCCGCTCATCACCACCGCCAGCCGGCGTGGCTCGGCCGGGAGCTTCTCACCCGGCCGCGGCAGGTAGGCGGTGCCGACCTCGAACAGGCTGACGTCGCACCCCTGCCGCAAGTTGTTCGCCGCCACCTCCAGCACGCTCGCCAGCACGCTCCGCCGCATCGCCGCCCGCTCGCTGGAGATTGGGTTGAGCAGCCGGACGTATTCCGCCCCCGCTCCCACCAGCGGCACCTCGCGTTCGGGCGTGGTCAGCGCGTAGGTGATCACCTCCTGCATGCCGCGGGCGACGAGGACGTCGCGGACCTGCTCCTCGAACGCCACCGCGTCGTTGCCCAGCGCGTCGGGCAGCTCCTCGCGCAGCCGCGTCGCCGGCAGCCGGTCGTAGCCGTACAGCCGCACCAGGTCCTCGATCAGATCAGCCGGCCCCTCCTGCACATCCAGCCGGTAGGGCGGGACGACGGCGCGAAGGGCGTCGGTGCCGACCCGATCGACCTGGAATTCCAGGGTGCGGAAGATGCGCTCACAGTCGGCGATCGGGATGTCCATGCCGAGCACACGGCGGACCTCGGCCATCGGCAGGTCGACCACCTGCGGGGCGAGCGGCGCCGGGTAGACGTCGACGACCCCCTGCGCCACCGTCCCGCCGGCGTGCCGGCGCATCAGCTCGCTGGCCCGACCGAGCGCCAGCGGCACCAGCGCCGGATGCACGCCGCGGCTGAAGCGCAGGCTGGCCTCGCTCGGTAGCTCCAGGGCGCGCATGGTGCGGCGGATGTTGAGGAAGTCGAAACTGGCCGATTCGAGTAAGACGTTACTCGTCCTGGCGCTGACCTCGGTCTCCGCTCCGCCCATGACGCCAGCCAGGGCGATCGGTCCGGCCGTGTCGGCGATCACCAGCATGTCCGGCGTCAGCTTGCGGTCGACGCCGTCGAGCGTTTTGAGCACCTCGCCCGCCGTCGCCGGCCGAACGGTGATGGTCGGCGCCTTGCCGCCGGCGCGGCGCACCAGCACGTCATGGTCGAAGGCGTGCAGCGGCTGACCCCATTCGAGCATCACATAATTGGTGATGTCGACGATGTTGTTGATCGGCCGCATGCCGGCGTAGGTGAGCCGTCGCTGCATCCAGCCCGGCGCCGGACCGACCGTCACCCCCTCGATCAACCCGGCGGCGTAGCGAGGCGACAGTTTGGCGTCGGCGATCTCGACCTCGGCGCCCGTCCGGCGATCGCCGGCCCGTCGGCCTGCGGCGTCGTCTCAGGCCGGCGCACCGTCTGGCCGGTCAGCGCCGCCACCTCGCGGGCAACGCCGAGCATTGCCAGGCAGCGGGCCATGTTCGGCAGAACGTCGACTTCCAGCACGATGTCGCCCATGAAGTCAGCGAGCGGCACGCCGACGGGGGCGTCGTCCTCCAGCAGAATGATGCCCTCGTGCTCGTCGCTGATCCCCAGCTCGGCGGCGGACATCACCATGCCCTCGCTGGGCACGCCGCGCACCGGCTTGGGCTTCAGCTCGGTGAGCTTCTTCGGGCTGACGTGCGTGTCCCAGAACACAGTACCGGCGAGGCCGACGATCACCTTCTGTCCGCTATCGCCAACGGCCAGGTTCGGGGCGCAGTAACGAGCAGTTGTGTTTTGCCCTCGCCAAACCCACGAGCGGCAGCTTGAGCTTGTCAGCGTTCGGGTGCTTCTCAACCGACACGACGCGGGCGGTGAACACCCGATCGCGGTCCCACACCGGGCCGGGTTCGTCCTGCTTGACCTTCAGCCCGTCCGCAGCGCCGGCAGCCTGTAGGTGCGAAATGCCGCCACCCAGTCCGGCGACCGTCAGCCGATGCGCCAGCTCCGCCGGCGACAGGTCCACCGCGACGTACTCGGCCAGCCACTTCAGGGGGATCTTCATCGTGCTTACTCCTGCTCCGCCGTGGTGCCCTGTCGGCGCCAGGCGAACCCGGACCCCTAAGGCCGGGAGGCTGCGCTCGGGGCGAGCGGGGTCCCGTAAGGGCCCCGAGTCTTCGCCTGGAGCGTGACGTCAGCGGTAATGCAATACTCGGGGCACTTACGTGCTCCCGCTCGCCCGGATCAGAACTGCCGCAAGAACCGCAGGTCGTTGGCCCAGAACTGGCGGATGTCGTCGATGGCGTGGCGGAGCATGGTGATCCGCTCCGGTCCCATGCCGAAGGCGAACCCGGAGAACGTCGCCGGGTCGTATCCGCCGTTGCGGAGCACCGTCGGGTGAACCATGCCGGCGCCCATGATCTCCAGCCAGCCGGTGCCCTTGGTCAGCCGATCGGCGTTCGGGTCGTCCTTCGGCCAGTCGATGTCGACCTCGATCGACGGCTCGGTGAACGGGAAGTAGCTGGACCGAATGCGCACTTGCCGGTCTGGGCCGAACAGCCGGCGGGCGAAAGCGATCACCGTGCCCTTCAGGTCGGCCATCGTGATGCCGTGGCCGATCGCCAGCCCCTCGACCTGGTGAAACATGATCTCGCTGCGCGGCGTGATCTGCTCGTAGCGGTAGCACATGCCCGGCAGAATGACGCGGATCGGCCGCGGGCACAGCTCACGCATGACGTGGATCTGGCCGGGCGAGGTATGCGTCCGCAGCAGTACGCCGGGAGTGGTGGTGTGGAACGTGTCCCACATGTCCCGCGCCGGGTGGTGCGGTGGCATGTTGAGCAGGCCGAAGTTGGTTTCGTCGTCCTCGACGTCGGGGCTGCGGTAGATCTGGAACCCCATCTCGGCGAAGATGTCGTAGATCAGCCGCAGGGGGGTCGACGGGTGCAGCCGGCCGCGCGCCGGTTGCCGGCCGGGCAGGGTGACGTCCACCTTCTCGGTCGCCAGGTTGTGTTCCAGCGCCGCGTCGCGGGCGCGGGCCGCCGCCTCGTACCCCTGCGACAGCCGCTCCTTCACCTGATTGGCTTGCTGGCCATAGGGCTTCCGCTCGGCCGGCGGGAGCGAGCCGATCCGCTTGAGCCGCCTCGGGCACTGCACCCTGGGCGCCGAAGTAGCGGGTGTTCCAGGCGCGGAGGGCGGCCTCGTCGGCACAGCCGTCCAGCTCGTTCAGCGCGCGCGTTTGCAGATCGGCCAGGTCGGACATGGTCGTGACAGTGGGGGAAGGGTCAGGGATCGTCCCGACGAAGCGCGGCGGGCGTCGGGGAGGCGCAAAACCCTCCCCGACGCCGCCAACATCACTTCGCGTCGGCCGGCAGGTGCTGGCGGGCCAGCTCGACCAGCTTGGCGAACGTCTCGGGATCGTGGACCGCCAGGTCGCCAGCGCCTTGCGGTCGAGCGCCACCGACGCCCGCTGCAGCCCGGCGATGAACTGGCTGTAGCGCAGTCCACGCATGCGGCAGGCGGCGTTGATGCGGATGATCCACAGGGTGCGGAACTGCCGCTTGCGTACGCGACGATCGCGGTAGGCGAAGACGCGGGGCGCGGATCAGGGTGACGACGGCCTGCCGGTGCAGGTTATACGGCTCAGCCGGAACCCCTTGGTCAGCTTGCGCAGGCGTTGCGCCTGCGAAGGACGGTCCTGCTGCTGCGTGCTCGTGTCATGGCGGGGTCTTCTGTCTTCCTACGGACTACTGGATACTTGTCTCACCCTCGCTTACGCTTCGGGCTGAACCTGAACCTCGTGAGCGCGAGGGTGGTGCTATGCGTGCCCGCCCATCTCGCGGACGTACTTGCGGGCCACCTTGCCGGTCTCGATCACGCTGCCGCGCAGGTGGCGCTTGTTCTTGCCGGTCTTGTGGCTGAGCAGGTGGCGCTTACCGGCCTGGCCGCGCTTCAGCTTGCCGGTCGCGGACACCCGGAAGCGTTTCTTGGACGCCTTGTGAGTCTTCATCTTCGGCATGACTGCACCTCGTCGCGCCTCCAGGCGCTGATACGCCGGCCGGCGATGGCAATGAAAAAAGGGGCGCCCCGGCCTGCCACCTGCCGCCCCGTGGCCCCAAGGGGCCGTCGCGGAGCGGGAGATTCGAGCCGGGGGCCCGAAACGTCGTTCGCCGAACGGCCGGCAAACCCGGCCGTTGCGGTCAGGAGAGGGTGTATTGTAAAGGTTTCCGGCCGGTTGTGCAGGGCAATTTCGTCACGATCCCGGCTTGCCGGCCTGCTTGGGCGAAACCAGGGCACTCATCCGCCGGCCTTCCATCGACGGCGCCCGCTCCACCTTGCCGACGTCGACCAGCTTCTCGAGGATGGCGTCGAGGATGCGCCGCCCCTCCTCCTGGTGCTGGACCTCGCGACCGCGGAACAGCACGTTCACCAGCACCTTGTCGTTGTGCTCCAGGAACTTGCGCGCCTGGCTCACCTTGGTGTCGATGTCGTGGTCGCCGGTCTTGGGGCGAACACGAATTTCCTTCAGCTTCTGCTGATGGACCTTGCCGCTCTTCCGCGACTGCTGGTAGCGGAGCTTGCCGTAGTCGAGGATACGACACACCGGCGGCCGCTCGTTGGCCGCCACCTCGACCAGGTCCAGGTTGGCCTCCCGGGCCAACTCCATCGCCTGCGAGGTCGGGATCACTCCGAGCTGCTCGCCATTAGCGCCGATCACCCGGATCGGACTGATGCGGATCTGCTCGTTTACACGCGGGCCACGGTCCTGTGGCTGCTGTCGATCGGGGGGACGAATACCTGGGTCTCCTTGAGCCGCTGGACGCCAACGCGCTTGCCGACCGGTCGGGAACGCCGTTCACCCCGGAAAGGCCGGCACGCCGCAAGAAGGATCACTGCCCCGAGGGTCGGTAAGCGGTCGCGATACCCAACACATGCGCCGGGCGTGCCGTCGCGCCTTTCCCACAGACACGGGAACACCGTCACAGGTTCCCCCATGTCACTACACACTCTAACATCGGTCCAGTCCACAGAAAAGACGACCTTCCCTGCGGATTCCGCAAAACTCGCCGCCGTCACGGCACCGCTTCCAGGTATTCCACCCCCGGCACCCGCCGCCGCAGCTCCTCTTCCACCCCCGTCAGCACGGCGCGAATCGACGACGGGCAGCCGGTGCAAGTGCCGGTCAGGCGCACCTGCACCACCCCGTCCGCCACGCCCACCACCTCCACCTCGGTGCCATCCATCTGCAGCGCCGGCAGGACCTCCTCGGCCACCGCCCGCGCCACTCGCGCCCGCAGGTCTTCTTCCAGCATCGCCGTTCCTCCGCCGCCGGTTTAGAGGATAAGGATGATCTCAAAACGTCTCTGTCGCCGCGGCGGCCAGTCGCCGCGCCTGCTCGACATCGCGCGCCATCTGCGCGGTCAGCTCGGCGACGCCGGCGAACGGCCGCGTCTCGCGCAGCCGGGCGAGCAGGTCGACCGCCAACTCCTGCCCGTACAGGTCGCCGCCGAAGTCGAGCAGGTGGATCTCGACTTTCACCGTCGCCTCCGCAAACGTCGGGTTGCCGCCGACGTTCATCGGCCCGCGTGGGACGTCCCGTCCGTCGTTTGCGCGACAACGGCATAAACTCCGCCGGCCGGCACCAACGTCGTCACGTCGCCCAGGTTGGCCGTCGGGTAGCCGATCGTCCGGCCGCGCCGCTGCCCCTCGATCACCCGGCCGCGCAGCCGGTACGGCCGGCCGAGCAGCCGCGCCGCCGCCGCCACGTCTCCTCGCCGCAGCTCTGCGCGGATGCGGCTGCTCGACACCTCGACGCCGTCGATCGTCACCGGCGGGACGACGCGCAGCGGGATGTCGGCCGCGCGGCACAGTCGCGCCAGCAGCGTGACATCGCCCTCGCGCTGGCGGCCGAACCCGAAGTTCGTCCCCTCCACCAGCGCCCGCGCCTCCAGTCGGCCGAGCAGCACCCGGGCGAAGAAGTCGGCGGCGCTCAGCTCCAGCAGCGAGGGCGTGGCCACCAGGGTGACGACGACGTCGACACCGAGGGCGAGCAGACAGGCGGCGCGGTCGGCGGCGGTGGTGAGCATCTCCGGCGGTCGGTCGGGGCGAAGCAGGGCGAGCGGGTGCGGATCGAACGTCATCGCCACCGCCGGCCCGCCGACGACCCGCGCCTGCCGCACCGTCTCGGCGATCAGCGCAGCGTGGCCGCGGTGCGCGCCGTCGAAGTTGCCGACCGCGACCGCACCACGGCGGCACGCCTCGGGGAACGTGTCGTGCCAGTCCAGCCGAAAGCTCGCCATCGCGGGTGCGGCACCTCTCCGCCGATCCGGGCGACCACGACTTTATCTTGACCGCCGACCGCGTGTCCGTCTACCCCTCCTCCGCAGCTGCGACCACCCCCGGACCGGCAACCCCCGACTGTCGGCCGACCGGCCACCCGTTTCCCGCCGGGGTGTCGCCGTCGGCACAATCGTCACAGCCGGCCGCGGCAGGGCCAGCCTCCACCGACCGCGGCGGTGATTGGTGGGAGGGCTTGAACCGATGACTTAGAATGGAGACAGGCCGGATGAAGTGATCCGGTCCCAACTCTCCGAAGTGCGTCCGTTCGGGCGAGGGGGATCTACCCCATGAGCGAGTCTCACCCCGACCGTCCTCCGGTTCCACGCCTGCCCAGCGACGCCGTTCGCCCGGCCAGCCTGCCCAGCCAGCCGCGCGACCGTCAGCTGCCCCGCTACAAAGTGGTCCTGCACCGTAACCCCGCCGTCGACCTGATGGTGGTGGTGCGGAGCGTCATGGAATTGACGCGGTTCCCGCGGGCCGAGGCGACCCACAAGATGTGGGAAGCTCACCACAACGGCCGATCCGTGTTACTCACCACCTGGCTCGAACGGGCCGAGCTGTACGTCGAGCAGTTCGCCAGCCGGGGACTCGACACCTCCGTCGAGCGTGTTTGACCTTCCCGCGCCACGCCGTTGCCGACGAGGGGCGGCGTGGCGCGTTCTTGCGCGTCAGGGCTGTTTTTCGGCTGTCACGTCTCCCAGACAGACCCAGCCGGCCCATGCCGCCGGCTCCGGCCAGCGTTGGCGAACCGCGCGGCGCGCCTCGGCCAGCGCGGCGGACGGCGACCGGCCGGCGGCGAGCGCCTGATAGTACGCCTCGATCAGTGCCCGGCGGGCCGGCTCCGGCCCTCGCCACAGGCTCAGCACCACCGCCGCCGCGCCGGCGCGCAGGAAGGCGCCGAGTAGCCCCACCAGCCGGGTCCAGCCGAGCGGCTGCTCGATCGGCGGGTCCACGTCGGCCAGCGTGACCACCTCCGTCGTCCACAGGTCGAGACGGCTGGCGTCGCGGGCCGACAGCAGGTCGTCCGGCGGTACGGCCAGACCGATTGCCAGTAAGGGGTTACCGCTGTCTTCCGGCGGGCCGTCTCCCGGTCCAGGGGGGAACCAGGCGGGGAAGTCCAGGTGCAGCAGGCGCGGCTCCCGCGCTACCTGCAGCCGGCGGCGCAGCTCGTCAGGCGGGCACGGTTCGACGCCGAGCAGCTCAGCGACCCGGACCGTCAGCGGTGCGTCTTCCGCGGCGTCCCCCGCCTCCCCGCTCAGCGTGCGCCGCAGCCACCGGCCGAAGCGTTCCAGCGACGACCCGACGGGTGGCGGTGCGGTCACGTCGATGCCGGACACGACGGGCGGCTCGTTGGTCCCGGTCACGGGGAGACGAAGCACGTCTCGTCCGGTCAGGGCATGACGGACGACGAAACGGTCGAGCAGCCGGGGCGGATCGCCGTCGGCCGCCGGCGGGCCGATCGGCAGGGCGTCGAGCGGGACGTGCAGCAGGCTGCCGTCAGGCGACAGGACGACCCCGTCGCAGCCGGCCAGGTGCGGTTCGAGCGGCGCCCACACCGCCGCCCGCAGCGCCTCCTCGGCGGGGTGTCGCTCACCGCCGATCAGCCCGTCGCGCCAGCCGCGCAGCAGCGGATCGAGCGTCGCGGCGGCCCCCAGCTCCACCAGCGTCGGCGCCTCGGCGCCTTTACGCAGCACAAACGCGACGTAGCGGCCGGGGTCGGTCGCCGTCCGCGGTTTGCCGGACCCGCTCGGCGGCGATGGCGGCCCCATCGACCGCGGCAGGCCGCGGAAATCGGGCGGCCGGTAGTAGACGACGTCGACCAGCGCCCAGCGGTCGGGCAGGGCGGCGGCGACGGCGGCGGTGTCGGCGCTGCGGAGACGGACGCGCTCGGCCACCTCGGGAATCTGCCGGGCCAGCCGCCCCTCCAGCGCCTCGCGCTGCTCCTGCCAGCCGGTCAGCATCTCCTGATGGGCGGTCTGCTCCTCGAAGATCGGCCCGCTCAGCCACTTGAAGCCGATCTGCCGGTCGAGCAGCCACAACCGCCGCAGCTCGCGGGTCTGCTCCGGGTATTTGCGCTGCCACAGCGCCAGCAGCGGCGCGGCCAGCAGCGCCACGCCCAGCCGTTTCCGCTGCAACACCAGGTCGTAGACCCGGCGAACCGTCGGGCCGCGTCTCTCTCCCCGCTCCAGCAGCCGCGGCACCGCCAGCGCCAGGTACGTCTCATACGTCTCCTGCAGTCCCTGGCCGTGGAACACGCGCACCCGATCGCTCTCCAGCGACAGCAGCTGCGGCAGCGCCCGCGCCTCCTGGTCGGCCACGCGCTCCAGCAGGCGCATCGCCTCGCCGGCCCGGCCGGTGCTGGCGCACAGCCAGGCGAGCAGGAACTGGAACCGGCCGTGCCCCGGATGATCGGGGCCGCCGGCGCGGTTGAGGTCCTCGATTGCCTGCCGCAACAACCCCTCCGCCTCGGCCGGCCGGCGAGCGGCCAGGTAGACGGTGGCGAGGTGGTTCTCCGCCAGCGCCAGGTTGAGCAGGTCGGGATTCGGGCCGGCCGACCGCGGCGGCTCACTCGGTCCCTCGTCGGCTGATTGGTCGCCCTTGGGCGTCGCCTGTTCGGACCAGACGCGACGAAACGTCTCGACCGCTTGCCGGCACAGCGCCTCGGCCTCGTCGAGTCGGCCGTGCTGGCGATAGAGATCGGCGAGCAGCTGTTGCGCCGGCACCAACATCGAGCTACCGGGGCCGAACAGCCGCCGCAGCACCGTCACGCGCTGGCGGAGTGCCGCCTCGGCCTCGGGGAAGCGGCCGGCGGCCTGGTACAACGCGGCGAGGGTGCGTAGCTGGTTCAAATACTCCAGGTGATCCTCGCCGTGCGCCTGGCGAAGCAGGTCGCACGCCTTGCGGCACAGCTCGACCCCCTCGGCGATGCGGCCGCGCGAGGCGCAGTAAGTGGCCAGCTCGGACTGGGCGACGGCGACCTCTG
>JAXMAU010000007.1:0-150113 GCA_046350215.1 Gemmataceae bacterium
CGCGCCGGCGCACCGCACATCGTCGTCGACGCCAAGTGGAAGCGGCTCGGCCCGATCCCGCCGGCGGAGGACGTTTACCAGGTCGTCACTTACGCCACGCTCCTCGGCGCCGGGCGGGCGGTGCTGGTGTATCCCGGCGGGCGCAAGCAGCGCTGGGAGTTCGCGTTCACCGACTGTCCGGTCCGGTTGCAGGTGTGGGCGCTGCCGGTGAGCGGTTCGCTGGCGCGCCTGGAGTCGTCGGCACGCCGATTGCAGCGGATTTTGCACCGTCTGACCGGGGGATGAGCCTGCCGAGGGCGATCGGAGTTGTCGCAAACAGCAAACCCACACCCGATCTTCCTCCCAACCACCGCCTGAACCGGGCGCTGCTTCTTGCGTCGGCGGTGGCGGCGTTGCTAGGATAAGAACAGAACGAACCCGACCGATGCGTGGTGTCTCCTAGATACGACCCGACGACTCGATCCCGGAGCCGCCCGCGCGGCCGGCCTGGCGCGTCTGCAACGGAAAGGGAACTTCATGCAGTCCAACCTACATTCCTCCCTGGACGCCAGTGTCTTGGTTCTGAACAAGCTGTTCATGGCCATCCACATCATCTCGGTGCGGCGGGCGTTCTGCCTGCTGTGCAAGGATCTCGCCGAGGTGGTCAGCCTGGAGGACGGACAGTTCACCACCTACAGCTTCGCCAGCTGGCGCGAGGTGAGCGAGTTCCGCGCCCGGCACTTCCGTCAGGAAGACGACGACTGGGTGCGGACCGTGAACAGCGAGATTCAGGTGCCGCGAGTGATCCGGCTGATGGACTACGACCGGCTGCCCAAGCAGACGGTGAAGTTCAACCGGCGGAACATCTTCGCGCGTGACAACAACCAGTGCCAGTTCTGCGGCAAGAAGTTCCCGACCAGCGAGCTGAGCCTGGACCACGTCGTCCCGCGCAGCCAGGGCGGCCAGTCGACCTGGGAAAACATCGTCTGCGCCTGCGTCGCGTGCAACGTCCGCAAGGGCGGTCGCACCCCGAAGGAGGCCAGCATGGCGCTCATCCGCAAGCCGGAGAAGCCGAAGCGCAGCCCGGTCCTCAACCTCAAGCTGACCAACCGCAAGTACCAGACGTGGAAGACGTTCCTCGACAACGCCTACTGGTCGGTCGAGCTGAAGTAACCGAGATTGTTACCACGAAGGACACAAAGGACACGAAGAAAGAGGAAAACGGGTGCCACCGGCGGCCGGTCACGGGCGTCGGTGGCCCGTTTCGTTTGTGCAGGCACGCCGGGCTGGCAGCCGGAGGCGGTGCGCCGCTACCATGAGGGGGTGGGTCAGCTGTCGTGGGAGGGCCGCTCGTGGCCAGCGTGGTGCAGCCGGTTCCCGTCCGCCCGAGCTGGTGGACGGGGGTGACGAAGTATTTCAACATCTTTCGCGCCTCGCTCGTCGAGCGCATGGCGTACCGCGGCGACTTCCTGCTCGGCACGGTGCTGCGGTTCCTGCCCGTCATGACCACCATCCTGCTGTGGGAGGCGGTGTACGCCGCGCCGGCAGCGAGGAACTGGCCGGGTTCTCGCGCCGGCAGATGATCGCCTACCTGCTGCTCATCCACATCAGCCGCATGTTTTCCAGCATGCCCGGCCCTGGCGTCCGGCATCAGCCGCGACATCCGCGACGGCAGCCTCAAAAAGTACCTGATCCAGCCGCTCGACATGATCGGCTTCCTGGCCAGCTACCGGGCGGCGCACAAGACGGCGTACATCGCCACGTCGGCGCTGCCCTACGCCGGGCTGTTCCTCGTCTGCTCCGGCTACTTCGACGGCTTCCCCGACGTGCTGACGATGATCGGCTATGTGGCGGCGCTGCTGCTCGGCTTCCTGATCGGCTTTCTGATCGAGGCGTGCCTCGGGCTGGCCGGGTTCTGGATTCTCGAAGTCACGTCGCTGCTGTGGGTGATCGGCACGCTCAACTACTTCGTGTCCGGCCAGATGATCCCGCTCGATCTGCTGCCGGAGTTCTGGTCCGGGCTGCTCAAGATGCTGCCGTTTCAGTACCTCGCCTACTTCCCGGCGGTGGTGTTTCTCGGCAAGATCCACGGCTGGGAGCTGGTGCAGGGGTTGGCCATCGAGGTGGTGTGGGTGGTGCTGCTGTTCGGGCTGACGCGGTGGCTGTACGCCCGCGGGCTGCGCGCTACAGTGTTCGGCGGGTGATAAGGGGCATCGTCACGACATGGCACGACCGGGACGGTATGTTACTCGCCTTCGCCCGCTTCACCCTGGCGAGCGAGATGGCGTTCCGCCTCAACTTCCTCATCAAGCTGACCGTCGAGGCGCTGTGGCTGGCGATCCTGATTCTCTTTTATCAGCTGATCTTCCAGCCGCACCGAGAGCCTCGCCGGCTGGGACCGCGACCGCTACCTGTTCTTCGTCGGCTGTCACTACGCGCTGAGCGGGCTGGTGGAGACGTTCTTTCTGGAGAACTGCACCGGCTTCGCCGAGCTGGTGCGCTCCGGCGACCTGGATTTCTACCTGCTCAAGCCGATCGACGAGCAGTTCCTGGTGAGCAGCCGGCACATGGACTGGTCGACGTTCCCGAACGTGCTGCAGGGGGCGGCGGTGATGGGGTACGCCCTGTGGGCGATGAGCTGGCCGTTCGACCCGGTGCGCGTGACGCTGTTCGTCGTGCTGTTCGGCTGCGGGGCGGCGATGGCGTACAGCTTTCTGCTGATGCTGTGCTCGCTGTCGGTGTGGATGGTGCGCAACCAGAGCCTGATGGAGATGTGGTGGCTGTTCACCACGCTGATGCGCTACCCGCGCGAGATCTTCGCGACGACGGCGTGGGCGCGGCCGGTGGGGTGGTTCTTCACGTTCATCGTGCCGGTGCTGCTGGTCATCAACGTGCCGGCCGACGCGATGGTGCGGGCGCTGGAGCCGGGGTTCGTGCTGCTGACGCTGGTGGCGACCGTGGTGCTGCTGGCGCTCAGCCGCGGGGTGTTCCGCTACGCCCTGGGGGCGTACCGCAGCGCGAGCAGCTGAGGGGACGCGCATGAAGGTCGATCTCCGCTCCGTCGTCGGCCCGCTGGGCGGCCTGGCCCGCGTGGCGATCCGCTCGTACCTGACGACGCTGCTGCTGTTCGTCGTCGTCGGCGTGGCGCTGGCGGCGGGGTCGTATCACTTCCTTCGCGATCACTCCGAGGCGTTCGCCGGTGCAGCGGGGCGCTGGCGCTGATCGAGGCGGTGGCGGCGGGGTGTTCCTGGCCGGCCGGCGGGCGGTGGCGGCGGTGGTGGGGCACGCGCTGGGGTCGTTCCGACTGGGCGGCAAGCTGGTGCAGGGAGTGTTCGACCGCATGCCAGGGCGGAGCCCGGCCGACGGCGGAGAGAAAAGCCTGGTGACGCGTGGGCTGGAGCGGCTACGCGGCAACGCAGGCCGAGCAGCTGCTGACGGCCGCGGTGACGCGCGCCATCGGCGACGCGGCGGCCGGCGGCTGGGTGCGGCGGCTGATCCAGCGCGGCTGCTCGGGCTGGTCGCAGCGACACCTTGCACCGCTTCCGCGAGGAGGGAGCCGGCGGGGTCGACGTGCGCAAGGTCCGCGACGAGTTGGTGCGGACGGTCGACGACCGGCTGGCGGACCGTGTGCGCGGCGGAGCGATCTGGTGGACCGGGGCCGGAGTCTCGGGCTGACCGCCGTCGCCGCCGCAAACCGGGCTGCTGCTGGGCGCTGGCGCAACGGCACCCGTAACGAAGGCGCTGTTTTTTAGCCCCCGGTGAACACACCGGGGGCGGATGCGGGTCGCCTCATGGAGGGTCCTCGCCACACGGGGGCGGATGCGGAGCGCCCGGACAGGGTGGACGTCGACACGCACTTGCCCCCGGTGTGTTCACCGGGGGCTAGCGTGGTTTCAGCACCGCCAGCAGCCCCGCCAGCAGCGCCGCGGCGGTGATGCCGGCGGCGCCGAGCAGCAGCACCGGGGTGACGCCCAGCTGGTCGGCCAGCAGCCCCGACACCAGGTTGCCGGCCGGCTGGCAGCCCGACAGCACCATCAGCCAGATGCCCATGATCCGCCCGCGGTTGTGCTCGTCGGCGCCGAGCTGCAGCGTCGCCTGGCCGGTGGCGAAGAACAGGATCAGCCCACACCCCGACAGCGCGCACCAGACGACCGCCGCCGCCAGCGCGTGCGCCGCCGCCAGCCCGACCGCCGCCGCCACCCCGGCGACCACCCCGAGCACCAGGAACCGTCGCCGTCGCCCCGGCGTACCGTAGGCCACCACCAGCCGCCCCGGTCAGCGCGCCGACGCCGATCCCGCTCAGCATCCACGAGTAGCCGGCGTTCCCCGCCTCCAACTGCTGGTCGGCCACCGCCGGCAGCAGCGACAGCAGCGGCCAGCCGAAGAACGCCATCGCTCCGGCCAGCCCGATCAGCAGCACCAGATCGCGGTGGCGCGCCAGGTGGCGGAATCCGTCGAGCAGGTGTCCGGCGTCGGGCCGGGCGAGCGGCCGGGGGACCGCCGGCGGCAATTGCATGGCGGCCAGCGCCCCGAGGATCGCCACGAACGTCACGCCGTTGAACAGGAAACAGCCGCCGGCGCCGACGTAGGGCAAGAGCAGCCCGCCGAGCGCCGGCCCGGCGGCACGGGCCACGTTGAAGACCAGCGAGTTGAGTGCCACCGCGTTGATCAGGTCGTCGCGGCCGACGAGGTCGACGACGAACGCCAGCCGCGCCGGCGTGTCGATGGCGTTGACCACGCCGATGCCGAGCGACACCAGCAGCAGCGCCGTCGGCGTGGCCCGGTGCAGTGCCGCCAGGCCCGCCAGCAGTACCGCCAGCGCCAGCAGCCCGAACTGGGACAGGAAGATGAGCGGTCGGCGCGGCAGCCGATCGGCCAGCCCGCCGCCCCACACGCCCAGCGCCAGCGTCGGCAGCACCTGCGCCGCGCTCACCAGCGCCGGCCAGCGCGACTGGCCGGTCAGGTCATACGCCAGCCAGGTCATCGCCGCCGTCTGCACCCACGAGCCGGTGAGCGACACGATCTGGCCGGTGAAGTACAGCCGGTAATTGGCGTGCCGCAGCGCGCGGAACGTACCGGGCCGGCGGGGCGGGCGGGCGTCGGCAGCAGCGGGGAGGGACGGCGGCGGAACCGAGGAGAGTGGCATTCATTTAGCGTACCGGGCGTGACGATGCGGTCAAGCGCGGTCGCGGTACGGCTGTACCTTCTCGTAGAGCAGATCGACGAGCTGCTCCAGCAGCGGCAGGTACTCGGTGTTGACGATCGCGCCGATCTGCTCGACGATGCGGCGGCGGCGCTCGATGCGCTGGACGAACACCTCGACGCCAACACTGGTGAGCGGACCGTCCGTGCCTTGCAGCGCCAGCAGCTCGTCGAGTTCGTCCTCGGTCAACCCGCGGGCACGGTCGGGGTTGCGCTCCAGCCAGGCGCGCAGCTCCGGCTGGGTGGCCTGGTCGACCTTGCGCCGCAGCGTGTCGTCCGGCCCGGCGGCGCCCTCGATCATGCGCGGCAGCAGCTTGTCGAGCGGCTGGGTACGGAGGTCGTGGACGCTCAGTCCGAGGGCGCGGGCGCAGGCGCCGATGGTGGCGTTGCGGAGTCGTCGCGTCTCGCCGGGCAACAGGATCTGGCGGGCGGTGTGGCGGTTCAGCCGGGCGATGCGGGCGAACTCCTCCTGGTTCCAGCCGCGCTCCTCCACCAGCCGCCGGATCTTCAGCGCCAGCGCCGCGTTGTCGTTCACACCCTCGTCCATATCGGTCGATCCTACTCGCCGCGCCGCGCGATGAACAGGTCCGTTGGCGGGGTACTGCCACGCCGGAAACGAGCGGTCGCCGGGTGCTGGGTGCTTGTCGGCTACAAAGAGGATCCGCTAATGCCTGGACGCCACTTGCCGTTCGGCGCCGGGCCGGTTGGCGACGAGGACGACGTCCTGATTGATGTACAGGTCGCGGCAGCGCGCCAGCACGCGCGCGCCGGCGGGCGCCTGGCGGCGGATCTGCTCCCAGGTGTCGCCACGGACGACGACGTAGCTCGGCAGCGCACCATTCAGGAAGTGCAGCCCGGCCCCGCCGCCGTACAGCTTCGTCACCTCGCGGCCGGTGTAGAACACCAGCGTCGGCTGGAAATAGTCACACGCCGCCAGCCGGATCTCCTGCTCGCGCTGGTCGGCCGGCAGTGCAGCGGCCAAGGCGACGCTCGGCTTGTGCGGATTCAGCGTCGGCAGCGCGGCGGCGGTGGTGACGGCGACGAAGAGCGCCGCCGCCACGCCGACCACGCCCACCAGGGCCGTTCGCTGGTCCCGCCGTGCCAGCCAGAACCCGGCCCCGCCCGCTGCCAGCAGCACGCCGCCGACCCAGGCAAAACCGATCAGGCCGGGATAGCTGCGACCGCGCAGTGCCGCCAGCGGCACCAGCCCGCCGGCGACCAGCATTCCGACCGTCACGCCCACGCCGATCAGCCCCAGGCTGGTCATCGCCAGCGGCATCACCCAGCGCGGCAGCGTCACCGCCCCGGTCCGCCACTGCTCCACCAGCCGCGCCAGCAGCAGCGCCAGCGCCGGGTAGAGCGGCAGGATATAATTGGGTAATTTCGTACTCGCGAGCGAGAAGACAACCAGCACCACACCCGCCCAGCACGCCAGGAAGCGCGTCGCCGCCGTCTCCGCCTCGCCGGTGCGCCGCGTCTGCCGCCAGGTGTGCCACACCGTCGGCCCGAGGAACACCGCCCACGGCACCAGCCCGACACACAGTACGACGAGATAGTAGAACGGCGACCCGGCGTGGTTCTCCATCGGCGTTCGTAATCGGTCGATGTTCTCGGTGAGCAGGAACTTGCGGAGCCACACCCCCTTCGTCTCCACCGCCACGAGGATGTACCACGGCGCCGCGATCAGCACGAACGCCAGGCTCGCTTCAAACAGGTACGGGGCGAACAACCGGCGCGGCTGGCGCTGCCACAGCAGGAAGGCGACGACGACGGCGGCCGGCAGCACCATGCCGACCGGCCCCTTGGCCAGCACCGCCAACCCACACGCCGCCGCCGAGCCGATCAGCCACGCGCCGTGTCCCTGGTAGGCGAACCAATAGAAGGCCAGCGCCACCGTGGTGCAGGCCAGCAGCACGGCATCGGGGTTAGCGAAGTGCCCGGCGCCCTGGCCGGCGACGCAGGTGAGCAGCATCGCCGCCGCCAGCAGCCCGGTCGTCGCGTCGAACATCCGCCGGCCCAGCGCGTACACCGTCAGCGCCGTCCCCAGCAGGGCCAGCGCCGAAGGCAGCCGCGCCGCCGTCTCGTTCACCCCACACAGCGCATAGGCGCCGGCCTGCAGCCAGTACAGCAGCACCGGCTTGGCGGTGCGCAGCTCGTAGTTGAACGTCGGCACCACCCAGTTGCCGCTGGCGAGCATCTCGCGAGCCGCCTGGGCGTTGAGTGGCTCGTCGATGTCCCACAGCGTCGCGCCGCCAAGGTTGGGGAGACAGGTGCCCGCCCATAACAGGACGAGAAACCCGACCTGGACGGCACCGTGCTGCATTGTCCGGACCATTCGCGTCCCTCGTGACTCGCCCTGTCCGTGAGGCGGGCAACCGTCGGTGTTCGCTTCCCGTTCGTCTCGCTCTGGTGGCATGGCCACGCTTCGTGGCCATGTAGTGCGGGTATACCTCACTCGAAGGGGCCGGTCGATGTCAGGCCGCATGCCCACGCGAGCGTGGGCATGGCACCCAGCGGCTCTCCCCGGAGCGACGATGGGGGGCACGCTCGGAGCGCAGCGACGGGCGTGGATGCGCGTCACATTTACTCCCACGCTCACGCCCTTCGCAGAGCCTCAGGGCGTGCCACCCCGAACAGCCGCCTGCGTGGGTGGCACGCTCGGAGCGCAGCGACGGGCGTGAAAGCGTGTAAGGCTCATCCCACGCTCACGCCCTTCGCAGAGCCTCAGGGCGTGCCACCCAACACCATTGCATGCCCACGCTTCGTGGGCATGGCACCCAGCAGCACCTGCCAGGGTGGAAGGTGAGCGTGGTGAGTCGACACCTGCCTGGCCGCCCCGTCCGTGGAGCGGGGCGATCATACCCGACGCGGCGGCGGCGGGCGAGGCCAGTCGGCGGATCGCTGGCAGGCTGGGTTGACTCGACGGGATTGGCCGGGTATGGGGCTGAACACGGGAACCAGCGCGGGCGAGGCAGGCGGCCGGCGCGGCGGCTACGACGGAGGAGGCGAAACCATGCAGACGCTCCTGGGCACCCTCGTCGGCGTCGGACTGCTGATCGGCCACAGTGGGGGTTCATCGCCCACCCGGCCGACCGGGCAGCCGGACGTCGCCCAGCTGGCCGAGGTGCTGCAGGATCGCATGGACCCGCGCGGCCAGAGCCAGGCGGCGTTGCTGCTCCTGCAGGCCGACGACCCGGCGGCCGAACGACTGGTCCGCCGCACGCTCCGTCAGCCGGACAACGAGGACACCTTCGTCGCCGTGGCCGGGGCGGTGCGGCTGCGGCAGGACGGGCGGTTCGCCGACGAGCTGCTCGCCGCGCTGACGGCGGGCAAGCCGCGGTCGCGCCAGGCGGCGGCGGAGACGCTGGCGGCGCTGCCGGTGAGCGGGCTGGTGCGGCAGCTGGACACGATGGCCCGCGATGTGCGGCTCGACGTTCGCGTCCGCCAGTTGGCGCTGTGGACGCTCGGGCGAAGCGGGCAAAAGGCGGCGGTCGCTCCGCTGCTGGAGTTCCTGGCCAGCGACAGCGAGGAGTTGGGCGCGTGGCCGCCGGTGGGCTGGCCGACCGACCGGCCAGCCGTTCGGCGCCGATGTGGTGCGCTGGACGGCGTGGTGGGAGCGGACGAAGGACGTCTCGAACGAACAGTGGCTGCAAATGCGCCTGGCGTTTCAGAGCACGCGGGCGCAGCGGCTGGAGGGCGAGCTACTCCGCGCCCGCGCCCAGGTGCTGCGGCTGCATCAGCAGCTGTACACGTCGCTGCCGGCCGCCGGCCGGTTCGCCCACCTGCAGCGCTGCTGGAACAGGAAGACGCCGGCGTCCGCGCGCTGGCGGTGATGTGGTGCGTCGAGCTGCTGCCGGCGGCCGACGTCGAGCGGCAAAAGCAGCTGGCCCGCATCCTGCTGCGGCTGACGCACGATACGTCGGTCGAGGTACAGCGCCGCCGTGCTGGGCGCTGGGTCGCACTCCCGACCCGGCGGCCTACGACCGGCTACAGGAGCTACTGCGTGCCGACGCCTCACCCGTCCGCGCCGCCGCCGTCCGCGCCCTGGCGGGGCAGGGCGCGCGGCACCGGGCCGGAGGCGCCGGGTCCGGCTGCGGCAGGTGATCCCGCTGCTGCAGAAGCGCGCTGGATGACAAGGGGCTGGAGGTGGTGGTCGAGGCGGCCGAGGCGCTCGGCTCGCTCGGCGCGCCGGAGGCCGGGCCAGTGCTCACCGGGCTATTACGGCACCCGTCCGACCACGTCCGCCAGACGGTGGCGCAGGCGCTGGAGCGGACGGCCGACGCCGGGCTGATCGACGGGCTGCTGCGCGGGCTGGACGATCCCGGCGAGACGGTGCGCTTCAGCCTGCTCGGCGCCCTCAGCCGGGCCGCCGGCGCTGGCCAGCCGATTCCGGTCGAGACGCGCAAGCGGCTGGTGGAGCGGCTGGAGGGGCTGCTCAAGCGCGACGCCGATCCGGGCGTGCGCAGCCGGGCGGCGACGGTGCTCGGCGAGTGCGGCACGGCCGACGAACTGCCGATGCTGTGGCAGCAGGTGCTGACCAGCACCGAGGGACGGGTGCAGGAGAAGGCGTGGGAGGCGTTCGTCGAGGTGCTGGTGCGCGCCGGCAGTGTGCCGCTGGTCGAGCGGTGGGAGCGGACGCTGATCGAGGCGAAACAGGGGGCGCGGCGGGTGGCGCTGTGGACGCGCGTGCAGGCGCGGTGGGAGCTGCAGCCGGCGACGCGGGAGCAGGCCGGCCGGGCGGTCGAGGGGCTGGTGCAGGCACAGCTCGACGCCGGCAAGTGGGCGGCGGCGGCGCCGCTGGTGCTGATACTGCTGGCGCGGACCGTCGATGCCACCGAGGCACAGCGATCACGGTGGTTGCGGTGGGTGGCGCAGGTGGGCGAGCTGGCGCTGGCCGAGGGCAACCGCGCCGAGGCGGTGCGCGTGCTGCAGGAGGCGCGGCCGTACTTGCCGAAGAGCCACCCGCTTGCCGAGCGCTTCGACGCCCTGGAGAAACAGGCAGGCGCGGCCAAACCGCAGTGATCCCGTTGTCCGGCAACGTGTGAGCCGGCTGCGAGATAGGACGACGGCGCCATGCCGGGATGGGAACCGCGCTGCGTGCCGGCGAGCGCGGCCGTTCCGCGCGCCGCGGCATCGCCCATTCTCATGACCGTTCGCGGGCGAGGCGGGCGCATCCGTCGTCTTTGAAGCGCATCGGCACCGATCTTGCGTCACTACCGTCGTCTCGGTCGGCGGACGACCGGGCGCCGGCGACGCGGCCCGCGGCGGCCTCGCTAGCCGTGCTTCTGGTCGATGTGCTCGGCGACGGCGCCGAGCAGGCGGCCGGCCTCGGCCGGTTCGAGGTGGTGGTTCAGATGAACCTGGAACACCTGGTCGCCGGACCACGACGCGGCCTTCACCTCTTGCTCGGCATGGACCACCACGCCGAGAAACGTCTGGCGCCGCATCAGCTCGTCGATCAGCTCACGGGTGGTGTAGAAGGCCAGCTCGTTGGAATGCACCGGACGCTCTCCTGGCGGGGGCGAAGGTGACGGGCGCGACCGGGCCGCGGGTGCGGTGACCGGCGGATGGCCCGTCGTCGGCGGTGGTAGGGTGTTCACATCAGGGTAACGAGCCGGCGGGGTTCGAGCAAGGCCGTTCGGCGTTCCGACCGTTCGACTCATAACAACGACAAGGGAGAGCAACCATGGCTGAGAAACGGAAGACGCGGAAGACGGACAACACGGCCAGCCAGGCGGTTGGTGCCGGCGTCGGGCTGACCGGCGGAGCGGCTGCCGGAGCGGCGCTCGGGTCGCTCGCCGGTCCGGTCGGCACCGCCGTCGGCGCGCTGGTCGGCGGCGTCGCCGGCGGGCTGGCCGGCGCCGAGGTGGCCGACGCCATCGACCCGGCGGTCGAGGAGAAGTACTGGGAAACAGAGTACACCAGCCGCCCCTACGTCAAGCCGGGGATGACCTACGCCGAGTATCGCCCGGCGTACCGCTACGGCGTCGAGGCGGAGAACCGCTACCACGGCGAGAAGTTCGAGGACGTGGAGCGGCGGTTGAGCCGCAACTGGCCGAAGTCGCGCGGCGAGTCGAGCCTCACCTGGAGCAAGGCGAAAGGCGCCGTGCGTGACGCCTACGACCGGGCGCTGCGGCTGCACGAGGAGCGGCTGCGCGTGGACAAGGAGCAGGTGCAGACCGGCGAGGTGGCGGTTCACAAGGAGGTCAAAACCGAGCGGCAGACGATCGACGTGCCGGTCGAGCGCGAGGAGGTGGTGGTGACGCGCCGCCCGGCGACCGGCCGCGGCGGTCCCATCGGCGAGCGCGAGGAGATCCGCGTGCCGGTGAAGGAGGAGCGGGTCAAGGTGAGCAAGGAGACGGTGCCGGTGGAGGAGGTGACGATCGGCCGGCGCAAGGTTCGCGGCACCCACCGCGTCGACGAGACGGTCCGCCGCGAGGAGGCGCACGTCGAGGAGAAGGGGAACGTCACCGTCCACGACAGCGGCCGCACGAAGAAGTGATCGGACGAGCAGCCTGAAAAGGCGAACCGCGGGTGCCCCGGACGATGGCGACGTCCGGGGCGCCCGCGGTCGCGTCAAGGTTGCGACCGGGCCTCAGGGGTTGGGGAACTCCTGGCCCGGCGGGTTGTCGTCCGGCGGCGGTTCCATGCGGATGTCGCCCGGCCCACCGGGGTCCCCCCCGGCCAGCGGCGGCCAGTTCCCACCTTTGACGTCATTGAAGACGTTGCTGGTGAGGAGGGTGTTCAGGTTGTTGTGCTGCAGGTTTGGCGGCAGGTAGTAGTAATGGCCCTGCTGGTTGGCATAGATCGAGCAGCCGCCCCCACCAGGATTTCTTGTAGGGGTTGTAGAAGTAGTAATGGCGGTCGCCGGGGCGATAGGCGACCGTGTGGTGCCGCCAACCGCGGTAGTCATCGCTCGGCTTGTAGTAGTAGTGCCGGAAGTGGTAGTTGGCGCTTGGGATGTTTGACCCAGCCGCCGTAGTAGCCCCGGCCGTGGTGCGCCGCCGACACGAGCGGCAAGCGCGGCCGGCAACAAGGCGAACCCGACCAATCCGCAGAGAATCATCCCCCTCGACATGGCGCACTCCTTGAAGTGAGGGTCAGACGTGGCCAACGACCGTGGCCAGCCGACATGCCATCCGTGGTCGGAGTCTCTCGGCAACAGACATGATGGGGTCAGTACCCGGCTATTCAGGCTACCCCGTGGCTTCGTGGTGTCAAGCCAATTGTCGGAGTTATGCTCGCGGTCAACGCGGCTTCTTGCGGTCCGTGCGCCTGATCCAGCCCGGACAGCAGGCTTTCCACCAACCCCCGCACCGCCGGCGCGATCAGCGTCACTCAGTCACCCGAGCACTAGCCGACGAGGATACGCTTTATCCAGTAATGCCAAACTCGCAGCAAGCCGCAGCAATCGGCAGGAACGTCAGGGCGAACGCCGCGAACAGGGGCCGTATGAGCCGTCTCCGCGCCCAACGGGCGAGATGATCGGGAACGCTGCCGCGAGCGGAACTTGCGCGCTCCGTCAGGCCGATTGCCGCCGTTGCGCCTCGATCCAGCCCTTCGCCGCCAGTACCTGATCGACCGCCGGCGTTACACCGTAATTCGACCGCATCCCATCGGGCCGGTACGACCGTGAATAGGCTAGCACCCGATCCAGCACCTGACCCGGCAGCGGCGCCAGCACCGCCGCCGGGTTCTCCGGGTCAAGCAGGTGCAAGCACTGCACGGCAAGGTGGTCGGCCGTGATGTCGCCCCGTTCGTACATCTCCAACAGGATGGTTGGCATCTCACTGGCATCCCGGACAGCCCCCTGACCATCGCCTATTCTATATCGTCGGCGGGTAGACGCATCCGGACGTTGGAACGGCAGTAAGGGGTGGACGTCGACACGCACTTGCCCCCGTTTCTTTTAGCCCCCGGTGAACACACCGGGGGCGAATGCGGAGCGCCCTGAAAGGGTGGACGTCGACACGCACTTGCCCCCGGTGTATTCACCGGGGGCTAATGCAAAGACCTCGCCGAACGGTATTGGGCCTAAGTCGCCTGCGGCTGGCGGATTCGCGAACAGTTGCTGCTGCCGGTGGTGCTGCTGCTGTGCGGGATCGTCGCCATCAGTGCGGCGACGGCGGTGACGGCGGCGGGACAGGCGCGGCGGCAGATCGACGATCGGCTCCGCGACGTTGCCCGCTTCCTCGTCGAAGAGTCACGCTTCCCGCTCACCGCCGACGTGCTGCGCTGCCTTCGTACCCTCTCCGGTGGTGAGTATCTCCTTATTCCTCACGATGGACCGCGGCTGACGTCGCTGCCGGCCGACCGCCCGGCGCGTGCCGGCCGACGTGCCGGTCGCCGACGACTGGCACACGCTGGCGCTGGCGGCACCGCTGCGGCTCGACGGTCGGGTCTACCTCTGCGGCGGGGTTCGCCTCGCCGCGGCGCCAACCAGGGCGACATCCTCTATCTGCTTTATCCCGAGAGCTGGCGCGACGCCCGCTGGCAGGCGATCCGGCCGGCGCTGGTGCTCGGCGGCGGCGTCGGCCTGACGGCGCTGCTGCTGGCGCTCGCCCAGGCGCAGCGACTACACCGGCGGGTGCAGGAGCTTGAGCGGCGAACGCGGCTGATCGCCGCCGGCCAGTTCGACCCGATGCCGCTGCCCGACCGCGACGACGAGATCCGCGACCTGGCCCGGTCGGTGAACGAGATGGCCGCCCGGCTGGCGGCCTTCGAGCAGGCGATTCAGCAGACCGAGCGGCTGCGGCTGCTCGGGCAGGTGTCCGGCGGACTGGCGCACCAGCTTCGCAACGGCCTGACCGGCGCGCGGCTGGCAGTGCAACTGTATCTGCACGAGGCCGACCCTGTTGGCGACCGCGAGCCTCTGGAGGTGGCGCTGCGGCAACTGGCGTTGCTGGAGACGCACGTCCGGGCGCTTCCTCGACCTGGGCGCACCGGACCGACCCGGCGTGACCCGACCGATCTGGTCGCCCTGGTGGGCGAGGCGGTCGAGCTGGTGCGGCCGCAGTGCCGCCACGCCGGTATCACGCTGACGTGGGTTCCGCCGGCGGAGCCGTGCGTCTGCCGGCCGACCCGGTGCAGCTGGGACAACTGATCGGCAGCCTGCTCGGCAACGCCATCGACGCCGCTGGCCCCGGCGGGACGGTGGAGGTGCGCTGGAGGTCGCCGCCGACCGGGTGACGCTGGCGGTGGTCGACAGCGGACCGGGTCCGCCGGCGGACGTGGCCGATCGGCTGTTCGAGCCGTTCGTCAGCAGCAAGCCGGAGGGGTCGGCCTGGGGCTGGCGGTGGCGCGGCAGGTCGCCGAGGGGCACGGCGGACGGATCGGCTGGGGGCGCGCCGACGGGCGGACGCGATTTCACGTCGAGCTACCACGCGGCGGCGGCTAGAATACGGTAACGGGGCAGGGGAGCGAACGACGGCGTGACCACGACCCACACCAGATCCTGATTGTCGACGACGAGGAGGCCGTCTGCTGGGGCGCTGCGGCGGGGCGCTGAGTCGGGTGGGGCACGCCGTGACGGTCGTGCCGTCGGCCGAACAGGCGTTCGCCGCGGTCGCCGCCCAGTCGCCGAACGTCATCATCCTCGACGTGCGCCCTGCCGGGGATCGATGGACTGACGGCGCTGCCGCGGCTGCAGCGCTGGCGCCGGACGCCGCCGTCATCGTCGTCACCGCGTTTGGCAACCTGCCGACGGCGGTCGGCGCTGTCGAGGGCGGGGCGTTCGACTACCTGACCAAGCCGTTCGATCTGTCGCAGGCGCTCGACGCCGTCGCTCGCGCCCTGCACCGGCCGCCGCCGGTCGTCGCTGCCGAGGAGCCGCCGCCGGCCGGCGGGCCGGAGAAGATCATCGGCGCCAGCCCGGCGATGCAGGCGGTGTTCAAGCGGATCGCCCTCGTCGCGCGCATGATGCGTGCGTGCTGATTACCGGAGAATCGGGAACCGGAAAGGAGCTGGTCGCCCGCGCCATCCACCGCTACAGCCGGCGGCGCGACGGGCCATTCCTGCCGGTCCACGTCGCGGCGCTGGAATCCGAACCTGGTGGAGAGCGAGCTGTTCGGCCACACCCGCGGCGCTTCACCGGCGCCGGCGGACCGCGGCCGGGACTGCTGGCGCTGGCCGATGGCGGGACGGTGTTGCTCGACGAGCTGGCCGACATCCCGCTGCCGGTACAGGTGAAGCTGCTGCGCGCTGGAGCATGGCGAGGTGCTGCCGGTCGGCGGATCGCAGCCGCAGCGGCTCAACCTCCGCATCCTGGCGGCCACGAACCAGGATCTGTCACGGTGCGTTGCCGACGGCCGGTTTCGCCATGACCTGTACTTCCGGCTCAACGTGTTCCAGGTCCACCTGCCGCCGCTGCGTGACCGACCGGAGGACATCGAGCCGCTGGCGACGCACTTCCTGCGGCGGTTCCGCCCCGGCGCACCGCCCTTGCCGGCCGAGACGCTGCGGTATTTGCAGGCACTGCCGTGGTTCGGCAACGTCCGCGAGCTGCGCAACGCGCTGGAGCACGCCGCCATCGTTGCCCGCGACGGACCGCTGTTGCCGGCGCACTTCCCCCGCTCGTCGCTCGACGCCGCTCCGCAGTCGCCGGCCGACGGGGTGGCCGAGGCGGTCCGCGCCTGGCTGGCCGAGCAGGTCCGCGTCGCCGGCGGCGATCGGCCGGCCGAGCTGTACGACCAGCTCCGCGTGGTCGAGCCGGCGGCACGGGCGACGTGATCCGGCGAGTGCGCGGCAACCGCTGGGCGGCGTCTGATGGGGGTGAACCCGAGCCACTTCAGCCCGTCGGGGCAGGCGGCGGACACGGTGCGCGGCCGGGACGTGCGGCGGCACCCGGTGGAGAACGTGGCATGGTTCGACGCGGTCGGCTTCTGTCTGCAGCTGACCGACCTGCCGGCGGAACGGGCGGCGGGGCGGGTGTACCGGCTGCCAACCGAGGTGGAGTGGGAGTACGCCTGCCGCGGCGGGGTGTCGCTGCAGTTCCCGTTCCCCTACGGGCGGACGATCACCACGCGGGTGGCGAATTATCGCGACAACGCTCGCCAGCGCTCGTCGAGCCGCCGGCGGCACACCACCCCGGTGGGCAGTTATCCGCCGAACGGCTTCGGGCTGCACGACATGGTGGGCAACATCTGGGAGTGGTGCCTGGACTGGTACTCGTCGACCAGCTACGCGACGCACCCGCCGGTCGACCCGCCGGGACCGCCGGAGGGCGAGCGGCGCAACGCCCGCGGCGGAACGTACAACCTGGAGACGCGGCGCGTGCGGTCGGCCGACCGCAGCAGCTTCGAGCCGGAGCAGCGCGACAGCGACCTCGGCTTCCGCGTCCTGTGCGAGTGGGGGCCGACGGCGGGATGAGCGCATCGACGCGACCGGGCACGACAGGGCAGACAAGAGACGAGTGATCGGCGAGGCGGACGACCAGGGGTAACAGAAACCGCAGGAGACAACCATGAGCGCCATGCAATTCCGCCCGGTGCGGGTCGAGGACGAGACGAGTGTGCAGTGCCAGTTTCAGCTCGAATCGACAGGTCAAAACCGCTTCACCTCGGTGCTGATCGCCCGGTTCAGCGGCGACTACAAGGACGGGGCGGCAGGGCACCCGGACGCAGTGTACATGGCGGGGATGCTGCGGATGGGGATCGAAATGTGGGGTCCGGCCGCCGTCGTTCTCGACCTGACCGACCTGCGGTACGAGTGGGGCGACGAGATGCTCTGGCTGGTACGCCCGGCGTTCCATTATCGGAAGATGGCCATCGTGGTGGGTCGAGGGTGCGCCAGGGCGATCGCCACGTTGATGTGGGGCGTCAGCACCAACAAGAAAGCCACGGAAGCCGATTTCATCTTCGACGATCTGGAGGCCGCCTGGGAGCACGTCCGGAATCGCCAGTGATGACCACTTTGGGTGCCATGGCCACGCTTTGTGGCCCTGTGATGCAGATACTCGTTCTCCCGACAGGGCCGGTCCGCCGAAAGACGCATGCCCACGCAAGCGTGGGCATGGCACCTAGCGGCATCCGTAGAAGCGAGGATGGGTGGCACGCTCGGAGCGCAGCGACGGGCGTGAGTGCGGGTCAGGCCCATCCAACGCCCACGCCCTTCGCCGAGCCTCAGGGCGTGCCACCCCGAACGGCGCCTTTTCGGGTGGCACGCTCGGAGCGCAGCGACGGGCGTGAGTGCGCGTCACGGCCATCCCCACGCTCCCACGGGGTGCCATAGCCACGGCTCTGCGTGGCCATGTAGTGCGGGGACGCCTCATTCCAACGGGGCCAGTCGGTGAAATGCCACATGGAACCCAATGCGGATCTCACTTTTTGTCGATCGGCCGGCCCAGGTGGCGGTGAAAGAAGGCGGCGAACCGGCCGTAGAGGCGCTGCGTCACCACCGGGTCGGGGACCAGGTGCGTCAGCCCCGACAGCGGCAGGACCTCGAACTCCTTGCCGGCGCGAAACAGAGCGTCGGCTAACCGCAGGGTGTGGCGGAAGTAGACGTTGTCGTCCGCCGTGCCGTGAATCAGCAGCAGCGGGCGGGACAGGTCTTTCGCCAGCGGCAGCAGCGAGGCGTCCCGATACGCCGCGGCGTCGGCCGGCGGGATGCCGAGATAGCGTTCAGTGTAATGCGTGTCGTAGTCGTCCCAGTCGGTCACCGGCGCGCCGGCGATGGCGGCGCGGTAGACGTCGGGCCGCTTGAGCACCGCCTGCGCCGCCAGGTAACCGCCGAACGACCAGCCGTAGACGCCGACCCGCGTCAGGTCCAGCTCGGGAAACCGCGCCGCCAGCGCCTTCAGCCCGGCGACCTGGTCGTCGAGCGGAACGCTGCCGAACCGGCGATACACCGCCCGTTCCCAGTCGCGACCGCGGCCGGGGGTACCGCGATTGTCGATCGCCACGAGGATGAACCCCTGGTCGGCCAGCCACTGATCGATCAGCCGCCGCGCCTGGTGCGCCAGGACCTCCTGATGCCCCGGCCCGCCGTAGACGTGGACGATCACCGGATATCGCTTCGCGGCGTCGAACGTGCGCGGCCGGATCAGTGTGGCGTAGAACGCCGGGTCGTCGCCCACTTTGACGATCTCCTGACGCACCTTGAAGGGTGGTTCCTCGGCGACCGACGGCAGTTCGCCGATCACGGTGCCGTCGTCGCGGCAGACGGTGGTCCGCGGCATGGCGGTGAGCAGGCTGGCGGTGTGGACGTAGACTGCGGGCGACCGGCCGATCTCGGCGGTGTGTAAGCCCGGCGCGCGGCTCAGCGGTGTTGGCGTGCCGTCGGCGACGGCCACGCGGAACAGGTGCTGCTGCGTCGGGTCGACGCTGGCGCGGTAGACCACCTGGCCGCGTTTGCCGTCGACCGCCACCACGCCCAGGAACCCGTCCTTCGCCGGCACGACGACCCGCCGCAGTGCGCCGCTGGCGTCGCGATGCTCCAGCTGCTTGCCGTCGGCGCCCTCGCCGGCCCACAGGAACGAGCCGTCGGGCAGCCAGTGCGGCTTGTCGTGGTTGAGGTTCACCCACGCCGGGTCGTGCTCGGTCAGCAGCGGCGTTGTCTTGCCGGTCGCCGGGTCGGCGCCGAGCAGCACCAGCTCCTGCTGCGATCGCGTTTGTACGGCAAGAGTGAGGCCGCCGCGCGCTTGCCAGTGGACGTTGGTCAGGTACGGGTACTTCTCGCGGTCCCAGGCGACCCACACCGTCGCACCGCCGGCGACCGGGACCACGCCGAGTCGGACGCGGACGTTCGCCTTGCCCGGCCGCGGGTAGAAGGTCGGATGCGGCGGGTTTTCCGGATGAATCGGATCGGCTACATTCCAGATCTCCACATCGCCAGCGTCGGCCTCCTCGTAGGCGATGGACTTGCCGTCGGGCGCCCACCAATAGCCGGTGAACCGGCCCATCTCCTCCTGGGCGACGAACTCCGCCAGCCCGTGCGTCCGCTTCGCCGTGCCGCCGGTCGTGACCGCCGTCTCCTTGCCACTCGCCAGGTCGAGGACGTACACGTCGTGGTCGAGGACGTAGGCGACGCGGCTGCCATCGGGCGAGAATTTGGGGTCGACGAGGGTGCCCTTGCCGGTCTTCAGCTCGGTCACCTTGCCGCTACCGCGGTCGACGACGTAGAGCCGGCCGGACAGGCTGACGAGCAGCTTCGCCCCGTCGCGCGACAGGTGGTAGGTGGTGAACCCGCCGACGGTGACGCGCTGCCGCTCCCGCCGCGCCTTCTCCTCGGGCGACAAGTTTTCCGCCGCCCCCTTGAGCACCGTCTCGGGAGTGAGCAACTCGCGCGTCTTGCCGGTGGCGACGTCGAACTCGTAGAGGCTCATCTTCGCCACGCGCGGCTTCGCGCGCAGGAACAGCACCGCCTTGCCGTCGGGCGTCACCTTCGGCCGCACCGGCCGGCCGAGCATGAACCCGCGCGTCTCGGCGTGATCACGGAGGTACGAGGTGTCCAGCGGCGTCTCTCCCACGGCGACAGCGGCGAGCCACGTCATGACAACGAACGACAATACGCGCATACGGAGGACTCCGGTTGATAATCACCTGGCGAGCATGGGCTTGTCCGGATGGTTTGAGGCGAGCGGGGTCCCGTTAGGGCCCCGAGTTCGACGCCCGAGGCGTGACGCCGGTGAGCGCGGACGACTCGGGGCACTGACGTGCTCCCGCTCGCCTGGCGTCGCCTGACGGACGATGTCGCGTTCAACGCGCTGCCTCGGGGCACTCATGTGCTCCCGCTCGCCAAAACTTCCCGTACCACGTGCCCGTGAACATCGGTGAGGCGGAAGTCGCGGCCGGCGTGGCGGAACGTCAGGCGCTCGTGGTCCAGCCCGAGCAGGTGCAGGATCGTCGCGTGCAGGTCGTGGACGTGGACCTTGTTGTCGACGGCGCGGAAGCCGAAGTCGTCGGTGGCGCCGTGGGCGTGGCCGCCGCGAACCCCGCCGCCGGCCAGCCACATCGTGAACCCCCAGTGGTTGTGATCACGACCGTCGCCGCTCTCGCTCGTCGGCGTGCGGCCGAACTCACCGCCCCAGATCACCAGCGTCTCGTCGAGCAGCCCGCGGACCTCCAGATCGGCGAGCAGCGCCGCGATCGGCCGGTCGATGTCGGCGCACAGGGTGCGCGTGGTGGCGTTGTGGTTGCGGTGCGTGTCCCACGGCTGGCCGTTGCCATAGTACAACTGCACATAGCGCACACCCCGCTCGGACAGCCGCCGCGCCAGCAGACAGCCGCGCGCGAACGGACTGTCACCGTAGGCGGCCTGCGCACGGTCTGGCTCGCGGCGGACGTCGAAGGCCTCGGCGGCCGTCGTCTGCATGCGAAACGCCGTCTCCATCGCCCGGATGCGCGCCTCCAGCGCCGCGTCCGCGCCGGTGCGGGCGACGTGCATCTCGTGCAGCTGGCGGGCCAGCGCCAACTGCCGCGCCTGCGCCTGCGGGGGCAGCCGGCTGTTGCGCAGGAACGGGATCAGCTCGTGCGGGTCGACGCTGCGGTGGTTGACGTAGGTGCCCTGGTGCTCGCCCGGCAGAAAGCCGTTGGTCCACAGCTCGGCGAAGCGCACCGGCCGGCCGGCGCACAGGACGACGTGGCTGGGCAGGTTGTGGTTCTCCGTCCCTAACCCGTAGCTCAGCCACGCGCCCAGGCTCGGCCGCGTCGGCGTCATCGACCCGTTGTTCATCAGGAACAGCGCCGGCCCGTGGTTCGGGTTGTCGGTGTGCATCGAACGAATAATGCACAACTTGTCGGCGTGTTTCGCCAGGTGCGGCAACTGATCGCTGATCGGCAACCCCGACCGGCCGTGACGGGTGAAGGCGAACGGCACCGGCATCAGCCCGCCGGTGACATTCTCGGTGCGCAGTTCGACCGCCTTCGGCCGTTGCCCGGCGTACTTGTTGATCGCCGGCTTCGGGTCGAACAGGTCGGCCTGGAACGGTCCGCCTGACATGAACAGCTGGATGACCCGCTTCGCCCGCGGCGGGAAGTGCGGGACGGCCGCCGCCTCGTCCGCCAGCAGCCCGGCCAGCCCGGCCAGCCCCAGCCCGCCGCCGAGCGCCTGCACCATCTGCCGTCGCGTCCACATCGGTCGGCCTCTCTCACTCGACGAACAGGAACTCGTTGCCGGCGAGCAGGACCTGGGCGTATTCCTGCCACGACGCCTGCGCCAGAAAGGCGCGACCGGCGCGCACCTCGTCATCGGTCGCCGAACGGGCGAACAGCAGGCGATAGGCCCGGCGCACGCGGTCGCTATCGTCCGCCGCCTCCCGCCCCAACCGCGCCGCCAGCGCCGCCGCCTGATCGGCGAGTAACGGACTATTCAGCGTGAACAACCCCTGCAGCGGTGTGGTGGTCGGCACGCGGGCGGCGGTGTGCGTCGTCGGGTCGGGGAAGTCGTACAGCCGCAACAGGTCGGTCAGTTCGCGCGCTTGACGACGCCGTAGAGCGTGCGGCGGTCCATGCCCGGCGCGTCAACTCGGCCGCCTCGCCGCCGATCTGCGACCGCAGTGTGCCGGTCGCCGCCAGCATGGCGTCGCGCCACGCCTCCACCTCCAGCCGCCGCCGTGCCACCCGGCTGAGTAATCGGTTATCGGGATCGACGGCAGTCCGGTCCGGGGTGGCGCGACTGCTCTGCCGATAGGCGGCGGAACGGACGATTTCGCGGTGCAGCCAGCGGAGCGACCAGCCGTTCGCCACGAACCGCGCCGCCAGGTCGTCGAGCAGCTCCGGGTGCGTCGGCCGGTCGCCCAGCGCGCCGAAGTCGCTCGGCGTGCGGACGATGCCCTCGCCGAAGTGGTGCCGCCACACCCGGTTGACGATCACCCGCGCCAGCAGCGGCCCGCCGTCGCCGACCAGCGCCCGCGCCAGGTCGAGCCGCCCGCTACCGTGGCGGAACGGCGCACCGTCGGACAGCACCGCCAGGAACCGCCGCGGCACCACCGGCCCCGCCGCCGTCGGGTTGCCGCGCGGCTGCACGGCGACATCCTGCGGCTCGTCCTTGTACAGCAGCTGGGTGCGGCTCGGCCCGTCGGCGACGACGTGCAGACTCTTTTCCACCACCCCGCGGGCGACCTGCCGGTTGCCGACCGGGACGTCCTCCTCGCGCACACTCGCGAACACGCCGGCCAGTGCGTAATAGTCGCGCTGGGTGATCGGGTCCGACTTGTGATCGTGGCAGCGGGCGCAGGCGACGGTCAGGCCGAGAAAGGTGCCGGAGAAGGTGTGAATCCGCTCCTCCCACTCCTCGGCGACGACGCCCTTGATGACCGCCGGGTCGAGCTTCAACTCCTTCCAGTAGTTCGGACTGAGGCCGAGGTAGCCGAGCGCCGCCCGGTCGGCCGGCGCCGTGCCCGGCAGCAGATCGGCGGCCAGCTGCATCTGGACGAAGCGGTCATAGGGCAGATCGGCGTTGAGCGCGGCGACCACCCAGTCGCGGTACAGGTGCGGCGGCCCCCGCAGCCCGGCCCACTCCTCGGCGACGTCACAGTAGCGGACCAGGTCGAGCCAGGTTCTCCCCCAGCGCTCGCCGTGGTGCGGCGATGCCAGCAGGCGGTCGACCAGGCGTTCATAGGCGTCCGTTTGCGTGTCGCGCACGAAGGCGTCGACTTGCTCCGGCGTCGGCGGCAGGCCGAGCAGGTCGAACGACAGCCGGCGGATCAGGGTGGCGCGATCGGCTTCCGGCGCTGGCGTCAATCCCTTCGCCTGCATGGCGGCGAGCAGGAAGGCGTCGATGCGGGTGCGCGGCCAGGAACCGGCGCGAACGGTCGGCAGCGGGTGCGTCCGCAGCGGCTGGAACGACCAGAACGCCCGGCCGCGCGTGAGGTCAATCCGCTGTTGCGCCGGCGGGCCGTCATCGGCGCCAGGGAACGGCGCGCCGCGACGGACCCATTCTTCGAGTAACGCGATCTCGCGATCGGCCAGCTTGCCTTTCGGCGGCATCTGCAGCGTGGCGTGGTCGTAGCGCACCGACTGGATGAGCAGGCTGTTCGCCGGTTGACCGGGCACCACCGCCGGCCCGGAGTCGCCGCCCTTGCGCAGCGCCGTCGCGCTGTCGAGCCGCAGTCCGCCGCGCTGCTTCTTGTGCGCCAGCGAGTGACACGCCTGGCAGCGCTCGACCAGCAGCGGGCGGATCGACCGCTCGAAGAAGGCGCGGTCCTCGGGACCGGGCGTCGGCGTGGACGCCGGGGCGGTCGTGGTCAGGACGAGGAGGCACAGGGCAGGCCAGGTGGGTCGCATCCGCGGACCTCACGCATCGGGGGTGGGAATCCAGGCAGCGGAATCATCGTACTCCCCTCGCCGACCGGCCGGCAAGGAAAAGTCGCCGGCGTTCACCCGAGGACCATCACCCGCCGTTGTCGTGCCACCTGCCAGCTGCCGAGGGCGCCGAGCAGGCACAGCGCGGCCGTCGTCACGGCCATTTGCAGGATCAGCAGGCTCACCGCCGGGGGGATCGGCACCAGCGGGAACGGTCCGAGCCACACGCGCAGGCAGAAGAGCGCCAGCGGCAGCCAGCACAGGGCGTGAGCGGCCACCGCCGCCTGCCCCACCGCCGCCAGGAACCCGAACCGCGGCCAAACCAGCGTGAGCAATCCCGCCAGGCCGAGCGCCGTGAATACCCAGCCGCTGGTCGCGTCGCCCGTCGCCCCGACCGCGCGGGCGTAGTCGACGAACGCCATCACCCCCCACCCCAGCTGGACCGCCGCCACCGCCGCCAGCAACCACTGCCATCGCGTCATCGCCGTGCCCTCCCCGGATGGGCGCTATTGTACCGCACCGCGGCGCGGCAGCCCATCCGGTGACGCGAACAGACCGTTCCTGTCCTGAAGGGGCGTGACAGCAAAAAGGCCGGTCGCGGTCGTCCCGCGCCGGCCCAGGTGTCACGTCAAAAAGCAACGGGTCAGGGCACGCTGAGCTTGACGGTGCCGGGCAGCAGACATGCCGATTTGCTGCACGCCTGCAGCTTGACGGCGACCTCGAGCGGCGCGGCGCCGCGGTCGACGGTGGCCTGGATCGTCACCTTGCCCTTGTAGATGCGGAAGTCGCCGACGATCTTGTCCTTGACCACCTCGCCGGCCGGGTAGGCGACCCGCTCGACCTTGCCGCCGGTCACCTGGACGACGGTCTGGTTCGGCTCGAAGTCGGCATTACCGACCGGGTTGGCGTAGATGTAATACTTCGGATCGACGTCGAGGGTGACGGTGACAACGTGCTTGCCGTCGGCCGCCTTGGCGGCGACGGCGGTCGCCTTGACCACGTCGTTCGACTTCTTCCCCTGGGCAGAGGCAGGGGAGACGACGGCGAACAGGGCAGCCGCGGCGAGGGCGAGGAGAGAAAGACCCTGGCGGATGTGCATACAGTCTCCTTGTGTCGGGGGTCGGGGGCGGACCCGGAGGACCGATCCTGTGATCCCGCCGCCATTTTACACCGCCGCCGCCCGCGCCACCATGCGAACTCGGGAACCGCGGTCGCCCGTCGCCCATCGTCCCCCATTCGAGTGCCGCTGGGTGCTTTGGTGCCATGCCCACGCTTGCGTGGGCATGCGGCATTGCACCGTCAGGCCCCGTCCGAGAGAACGAGGCTCCGCATCACATGGCCACGCAAAGCCGTGACCATGGCACCCGGAAAGGCTCCTTCCCGATCTCTTCTGGGTGCCATGCCCACGCTGGCGTGGGCATGCGGCGTTGCACCGACCGACGCCACCATGCGAACCTGGAGCGACGGTGCGCGTTGCGTCGGTCGGACGGATCAGGCCGGGCCGATGCCGGCTCGAAGCCCTGCGCGCCGGGGGTTTTCCGCCAGGCAGCCCCTTTCGTTCGCGGCGGACCACGGGTAAGATGTCAGGGATGAATACCAGCTCCGGCCGAGGCGTCTGGATGATGGAGAGACCGCCGAACGCCATGAGTGCCGTCACCATCGGCCCGTCTGCGCCGTCCGACGAGGACTTGCTCGGCCGGTTCAACACCGGCGAGCCGGCGGCACTGGACGAACTGTTCCGCCGCTATCGCTTGCCGGCGTACCGGGTGGCGTTTCGTCTCCTGGGGAATGAGGCCGACGCCCTCGACGCCGTGCAAGAGGGGTTCGTCAAGGCGCTCACCCACCTGGCTGGCTTCCAGGGGCGGTCGTCGTTCAAGACCTGGCTGCTGCGGGTGGTGAGTAACGCCGCCCTCGACCTGGGCCGCCAGCGCGGTCGGCGCGAAACCCTCAGCCTCGACAGTGGGCCGGGGGCGCCAACACCGCCCGAGCTGCTCACCGGCGACCTGGCCGGACAGCGGCTCGAACAGGCCGACCTGCGGCTGCTCCTCGACCGGGCGCTGGCCGCCCTGTCCGATGTACAGCGGCAGACGTTCGTCCTGTATGCCGACGCCGGCCTCACCTACCGTGAGATCGCCGACGTGATGCGAACCTCGATTGGCACGGTCATGAGTCGGCTGTATTATGCGCGACAAAAACTCCGAGGGCTGTTGAGCGAACGGACGGTGTCATGACTTCCCCTCCGTGGAACAATCCGGACGCTGATGCGGCGGGCGACCGCCGCGACCCGTGGGTGACAGGACCGCACCGTTCCGACTGCGACGACGGGCTGCCGTGTCTGCCCGAGGCCGCTCCGCCGGCCGGATTCCACCGGCTGATCGCCCTGTTCCGCGACAATCCACCGCCGGAGCCGACTCCCGAGGCGTGGCAGTCCACCCTCCACCGCATCCAGGTGCGGCTGCGCGACGACCGCTGCAGCGGGGGCGGGCGCTGGCTGTCGCGGCCGGGCGGCTGGCTGCTGGCCGGCGTGCTGACTGCCGCCGCGGCACTGGGCGGAGTGGTGCTCGCCCGCGGTCTGTGGCCGTTCGACGGGCGGACGGGTGGGTCTGTCGCCCGCGCCACCGACGAGGTACTCCCGGTGGTCCATGCCGGCGAGGTGAACATCCTGCACATGGACGCCCGCGACGCCGACCGGGTGATCACCGGCCAGCCGTTGCTCGGCTCGTTCGACCTGGCGGGCGAGGAGGACATCGAGGTCGTCCAGGTCGAGCCGGACCAGGAGGACGGGCGCATGCCGGCGCTGGCCCGCGGGGCTGGCCGTTCACTGATCGTCGTCGCTCACGCTGACGACCCCGAGGAGCCGTGAGCCGCGACGGAAGGGGACGGGGATGCATGCCGGGTCGAGCCGACTGCTGGGCGGGTACCTGTTGTTGACCATCGCCGCCCTCGCCGGCCAGGCTGCTGACTCTCCGCCGACCGACAAGGTGAAGGTGTCGGTGGTCATCATCCTGGCGAGCGAGAAGGACGCCGCCGTCGACCCCAAGCTGGACGACATTGCCCGCGAGGTGCGCAAGATGCATCCGCGGCTCAAGGGTTTTCGGCTCGGCCCGCTGGCGGCCCGCTCGCTGGCGATCGGCTCGGAGGAGACGTTCGCCCTGGTCGAAGACCAGAAGGCGCGGGTGGTGGTGCAGCGCGGCGCGGACAAGAACGACCGCGTCCGCCTGAAGGTCGCTCCGCCGCAGATGGGCGAGATCACCTACTCAACGCCGTGCGGCAAGTTCCTGCCGATCGTCACCCCGTTCCGCACCCGCGCCGACGAACTGCTCATCCTCGCCGTCCGCGTCCAGCCGTGCCACCGCGAAAAGTGAAGAAGAAGACTCACCACAGAGGACACAGAGGGGCACAGAGGAAAACACAGAGAGAAAGAGAATACAGATTGTTTAAATCGTCCACCACGCGCCCTGCCGCTGGGACCCTTTCTGTCTTCTCTTCTCCTAACTTTTCTTGTGTCTTTCTGTCTTCTCCTTTCTGATCTTTCTTTGTGCTCTTTGTGGTTCCCCTTTCCTCACTTTCTTTCTGTCTTCTCCCTTTCTGATCTTTCTTTGTGTTCTTTGTGTCCTTTGTGGTTCCCGTCTTTTGTGGTTTGCTTCTGTCGGCATTTCGGCGGTTGATCTTGATTCGAATTTCGCCATTCGCTATCGCCGCCTCCCTCGAACAGACAGACGGCGTCGCGCCTGGTCGCTCCGACCGGGCGGCGGCGGCTCAAGCGAGGAGGCATGCTCATGGCGGCCAAACGGTTGTTGGCGACGTTCGCGCTGGCGGCCCTGCTCGGATCGACCGGCTGCCGGTCGTGGTGCGAACGGCACTACCCGTGTCCCGCCCCGGTGGGGGCGCCGGTCAGCTGTGCCCCGTGCGCCCCGCCGGCCACCTGCTACTCGGCGCCGACCCCGGCGTGGAACGCCCCGGCGGCGGTTCCGGCGGGAGTCCCCGTCGCCGGCCGGCCGACTTGCACCTGTACCTGCCAGTGACGCTCAGGACATGACCTTGCTGCCGTGGTGGGCGTCGTACCACCGCCGCAGCCGGGCGTCGCACTCGGCCAGCGACCGCCGCGCCACCGCCACGGTGACGGCGGCGACGCCGGCGGCGGCCAGCACCGCGGCGACGTCGCTGGGGCCGGCGGCGACCCGGTACACCAGGCCCGGCGGCAGCCATCCGCCGGCGATCGGCCAGCCGACCCGGTACAGGGCGTGGGCGCCCAGCGGCAGGCCGACGGTCAGCAGCAGTCCCAGCCCGTTGGCCTGTGCGCCGCGGGCGAACGCGCGAAACCCCAGCGCGAAGTACAGCCCCCACAGCAACACCCCGGCGGCAGCCGCCGTGACCGCCTCGCCGGCGGTCAGTCGGCCGCCCGCCCAGCCGGCGACCCACAGCAGCAGGGCGACGGCGAAGTAGCCCCGCCCGCGCGTCCACGCCGCGGCCGCCGCCGCGTCCCAGTAGTCGCGCGGCCGCAGGCGCGTCAGCAGCAGCAGTTCCAGCCGCCGGCACCGCTCCTGCGCGCTGGCGTCCCACAGCCCGTACTGGAACGACGCCGGCACCGCCGCCAGTACCACCAGCGCCGCCGCCAGGCTGGCCGGCCCGCCGGCCGCGTCGCACAGCTGGAACACCCGCCGCCCCATCCACCCCGGCCAGTACCCCTCGGCCGCCAGGTACGCCGCGTACACCAGCCCGAACCCGCCCGCCAGCCACAGGTTGATCCGTCCCGAGTATTCCGTTACTCGCTTCACTGCCCACCAGGCGAGTGGCCGGTTGCCGACCGGCGGCCGGCGCTCGGCCGACACGTCGCGGGCCGGCTGGTAGTGCCGCTCGTGGAAGTGCCCCGGCAGCCGGCACGCCCCGCGCACCAGCAGCGCCCCCGCCGCCAGCAGCCCGCCCGCGCCCACCGCCGCCGTCCGCGGCCATGCCGTCTCGACGTCGTTCTCCAGCCAGAACGCCATCACCCCGAACGGATTGTGCGTGTGCAGCCCGTGGAACCCGCCCAGGAACGCCAGCTGATACGTCTCCGGCAGCGTTCCCAGCCAGGCCCGCAGGTTCTCCCCGGCCAGCACGCCGACGACGAGGTAGACCACCGTCAGCCCCATCATCACCATTTCGCCCACCCGCCGAAAGCCGGCCGGCTCATACGCCCACACCGTCAGCCCCAGCCCGGTCACCGCCCCCCAGGCGAACGGCAGCAGCAGGAGCGGCAGGAAGTCGAATGGATCGAGTACCCCGCACCCCGCCAGTAGCGCCAGCACCGGCAGACCGGACAGCGTCACCAGCGCCAGCAGCGCCAGCCCGACCAGCGCCTCGCCGAGGAACAGCCGCCCCGGCGGCAGCGGGCTGACCAGCAGGAACTCCAGTGCCTGGCTTTTCGGCAGCTGCGTCAGCCGCCAGCCGACCAGCAGCGCGCCCTCGACGATGCCGGCGGTGAGCAGGAACAGCCCGACGAACGCCAGGCTGCCGTCGCGCCCGACGCGGGTGGCGGCGAACGCCAGCCCGGCGAGCAGTAGCAGGTGGGCGGCGACCATCTCGCGAAAGCCGCGCTGGCGGCTCGGCGACACGGCAGCCAGGACGAAAAACGGCGCGAGCATCGACGGTACTCCTCCTCACGAGCGTCGCTGCAAGCATAGTGCGCAAAATGACGGCCCCGCCGCGCGGGTGCGGCGGGGCCGGAGAAGGAGGCCGGTGGTCAGTCGATGGTGATCACCTGGCCGTCGTTGGGCGATCCCATGTTGAGCCACACGGTCGGGGAGATGGTTTCACGGAGAAACCGCACGCTGGCATCACCGAGGGTCACGTTGACCCCGCCGGAGTGGCGACTGCGGGAGTAGAACACCCCGCCGGGGGTGGTACAGGGCAGGTTGCGCGCCGGCTGATTGTTGCAGTAACCGCCGGTGTAGATCTGGTCGGGGGTACTGGTGTTCGGCGGCGCGAAGGTGCTGAACCCGGCCGCATCGCCCCACCAGAAGAAGCCGCGGAGGTCGCTCCCCTGTCCCTGCAGCACCTCGCCGACCATCGCCGTGTTGGTCAGCCCGTCGGACACGTCGGTCAGCTTGATCTTGCGGGTGAGGCTGCCGCCGTCGAACATCCCGCCCTGCGGGGTGAAGCCGGCCGGCGCCCCCGCCGGGGTGGTGCGGTAGGTGCCGCCGGTGCCGGCCGCCACGGCGTAGTTGTGGTTCGGCATGCCGCCGAAGGGCACGCTGTCCTGGTCGCTCGGGCAGGAGAACGGCTTGTAGCGCCGGGCGGTGACATTGGTGGTGTTGGGCGCCGCCCCGTAGCGCGGGAACTGGCCGGCCGGCGACGGCGCGGGGTAACCGGAGCTGACCGTGTCGGAGCCGCCCCAGTTCTGATACAGCTTGAAGGCGTTGTCCTGTTCCATGTACGGCAGGACGAGGATCACCCAGGTGCCCCAGCAGCACCCGCTCGGCCCCATGATCGCCGGCAGCGCGTTGTTGGCGTCGTGGTAGCTGTGCATGGCGAGGCCGAGCTGCTTGAGGTTGTTGGAGCACTGCATGCGAGCGGCCGCTTCGCGCACCTTCTGAACGGCGGGCAGCAGCAGGCCGATGAGGATGGCGATGATGGCGATCACCACCAGCAGTTCGATCAGCGTGAACCCTTTGCGGCGCATGGCGGACCTCCTGATCGGACGAGGAAGGGAACGAGGCAGGATCCCGGGAGCGCTCCGGGAGGGGGGTTATTTGAGATCGAAGGGGAACTCGGTGGCGGCCCCCGGCTTGATTTCCGCGGTCAGCTCGGACTGCGTGTTATAGCGGGCCGGCAGGGTCTCCCGCGTCTCCTTGCCGCTGACGCCCGGCGCTTCGCCCTCCTTGACCGCGACCCCGCCGGTGGGCGCCGAGATCGACACCCTGTACTTGCCGGCGAGCAGGCCGCGGGCAACGGCGATCTCGTACCGTCCGTCAACGATGGGTGCGCCGCCAGCCGGGGACTGGGCGCCGTCGGGGATGAAGTTGATCAGCCCGGACTTGAGCGGCTGGTCCTTGTAGCGGACCGTGCCGGCTACCCGGTAGCGCTTCGGTCCGGAGTCGCCACAGGCACACAGAATCAGCAGACCGACGGCCACGACGAGGCGGGAGAAGCGGATCCCGATGACCATGATAACTCTCAACAGGCAGGAGGGTTGCGGCGGACAGCGGAGTGAAGAAGGCAGGCTCGACCGCGAACTGCCGCATCGTAAACTGCGGGTCGGCGCCGGTCAACCAGCCGCAGAAAAAAATGTGCCCCGTCTCCGCGTGGCCGCAACCCACCGTCGCCCGGCGGTTCGTGTGGCATCCGCCCGGCCGGTCCGCTAGGATGGGCGATTGGGCAGGCGCACTGACGCGCGGCCTGGTGGCACTCTTCGATACCGGATTCGACAGGAAGCGGAGTAGGTGACGATGGCCGTATCGCAGCGCGGATGGAGGAATCGGGTGATTCTGGCCGCTCTCGGGCTGCTCCTGCTCGGGAGCTGGACCGCGGCGGCCGACGGCAAGCGGGCCGACACCGGCCTGCGGCAGCGGGCGCTCGATCTGAACGACCTGACCGGCAGCGACCCCATGCGCGGCCGGCTCAAGGAACTCGTCGACGACCCGGCCGCCACCAGGAAACTGCTCGCTGTCGCCGCCGACATGGCCAAGGAGAAGCCGCAGCCGCTTAACCGCAACGCCACCTACCTGCTCGCCCTGGCGGCCGAGAACCTGAAGGACGTCGACGCCAGCGCCGCCTTCTACCGGCTCAACGCGCTGCAGTCGCTGCGGCTGTACAGCGAGCGCGGACTGGCCCAGGCGTATGTCGGGCTGATCCAGCTCTACGCCGAGAACAAGCGCTACGCTGACAGCGAGAAGGTGTGCAAGGAGTTCCTGGCGCTGGAGGGCGAGGAGGACGACACGCTCGAGCGGCTCAAGCCGCTGGTGATGCGGCGGATGATCCTGGCCATCGCCAAGCAGGGGTCGCTCGACCGCGCGTTGAAGATGGTCGACGACCTGATCAAGTCGGACGCCCGTAACTGGCTGCACCGGGCGCTGAAGGCGCAGGTGCTCCGCGAGGCCGAGAAGTACGACGAGGCGGCCAAGTTGTACCTCGACGTGATCGACCGGGTGAAGCGCGACACGCGGCTCGACAAGGACCAGCAGAACGATTACACCGACGAGTATCGCTATCTGCTCAGCGGCATCTACATCGACATGAATCAGGTGGACAAGGCGGCCGAACAGCTGAAGGTGCTGCTCGAACGCGAACCGAACAATGCCACCTACAACAACGACCTCGGGTTCATCTGGGCCGATCACGGGACGAACCTCGAAGAAGCCGAGAAGCTGATTCGCAAGGCGATGGACGAGGACCGCAAGCAGCGGCGCAAGATCAACCCGTCGCCGCGGCCGGAGGACGACCGCGACAACGCCGCCTACCTGGACAGCCTCGGCTGGGTGCTGTTCAAGCGCGGCAAGGCGAAGGAAGCGCGCGAGCAGCTGCAGCTGGCGGTCAAGGATCGCGACGGGCAGGCGCTGGAGATCTACGACCACCTGGCCGACGTCCTGATGGCGCTGGGCGCCAAGGACGAGGCGATCGCCGCCTGGAAGAAGGGGCTGGAGACGGTCCGCGACACCAAGCGCGACCAGAAGCGCAAGGCCGAGGTCGAGAAGAAGCTGAAGCAGGCCGAGAGCAAGTAACTCGTTACTGGCTATCAGCTGATCCGGGACGCCTCTGTCCGTCGCCGCCGCGCGACCGGCGGAGGGCGTCCCGGCGGCGTTTCCTCCCCGCGACGACCGCAGCGGAGTACCCGCCATGCCCGACCTGGCTGCCCGCCTCGCCGATTACGCCTGCTCGCTGCGGTTCGCCGACCTGCCGCCTGAAACGGTCCACGAGGCGAAGCGGCGGGTGATCGACTCCCTCGGCGTGGCCGTCGGCGCGCTCGACGCCGACGCCGCGGTCGTCGCTCGCCGTTGCGCCGCCCGGTTCGGCGGCCAACCGGCCGTCCCGCACCTCGGCGGCGGAACCTCGACGCTGGAGTGGGCGACGTTCGTCAACGGGCTGCTGATCCGCTACCTGGATTACAACGATACGTATCTGTCGCTGGAGCCGGCGCACCCGAGCGACAACCTGGCGGCGGTGCTGGCGGTCGGCGCCCTGACCGGCGCCGACGGACGGGCGCTGCTCACGGCGCTGGTCATCGCTTACGAGATCCACTGCCGGCTGTGTGACGCCGCCAGCCTGCGGGCGCACGGGGTGGATCACGTTACCTACGTCGCCCTGTCGGCGTGCGCCGCCGCGTGTCGGCTGCTCGGGCTGAACGCGGCGCGGACGCGGCATGCGCTGGGGATCGCGGCGGTGAGCAACGTCGCCCTGCGGCAGACGCGGGCGGGCGAGCTGAGCATGTGGAAGGGGTGCGCGGCGGCCAACGCGGCGCGCAACGGAGTGTTCGCCGCGCTGCTGGCCGGCGAGGGGCTGACTGGCCCGGCGCCGGCGTTCACGGGCGAGCTGGGGTTCGAGCGCCTGGTGACGCGCGGGCCGATCGCCCTGCCGGCGTTCGGCGGCGCCGGCGCGCCGTTCCTGATTCACCACACCTCGATCAAGTGCTGGCCGGCGGAGTACCACGCGCAGAGCGCCATCGACGCCGCGCTGGAACTCCGCCGCGCGATCGGCAACGTCGGCGCGATCGAGGCGGTCGACGTCTACACGTTCGACGCAGCGTATGACATCATCGGCCGCTACGCCGAAGCGTGGGCGCCGCGGACGCGCGAGACGGCCGACCACAGCCTGCCGTACTGCACTGCGGTGGCGCTGCTCGACGGTGCCGTGACGCTGGGCCAGTTCGCCCCGGAGCGATTCACCGCGGCCGACGTGGTGGCGCTGACCAGCAAGGTCCGCGTCCATCGCGACGCCGAATTGACGCGCCGCTATCCGGCCGGCATCCCGAACCGCGTCGTCGTGACGCTGCGCGACGGGTCACGTCACGTCCGCGAAGTGGAGCACCCGTGCGGCCACGCCGGCAACCCGATGAGCGACGCCGAGGTGGAGGCGAAGTTCCGCCGCCTGGTCGAGCCGCGGCTGGGCAGCGCGAAGGCCGACGCCCTCCTGGGCGCCTGCCGCACGCTGGAAACGCTGCCGCACGCCGCCGAGCTGGTACAGCTGGTGGGGTGAGGGGCCTGGCCTTTCTTCTTCGCCATCGTGGCGCCTTTCAGGCAACGGCGGACGGGGAGATCACCCGCATCGCGGCACGCACCATCCCCGGCCCGCCGCCGAGGTCCACCACCAGGTGCCATCGCCCGCGATGCGGCGCGTGGAACTGATACGGACTCTGGGTGATGTACCCACCGTAGTAGCGGTACGGCCGGTTCTGCTGATACGCCAGGTAATTGCTTGGGTCGAGGAACAGCACGTTCGCGGCGTGATCGAGGGTGACTTCGACGACATCGTCCGGCGTCAGGTCGAGTTCCTGGTGCAAGTGTTCCACGTCTCGCTCTCCCGCTGGTCCTGCCGTGCCCTATTCTACCGATATAGGTAGGAGGATGGAACGGCCGCCTTGACTACCCGCCCATCAGTGGCCACCTTCGCGGTCGGCTTCCTTGGTGGCATCATCCATCGCCGTGGGTTCCACAGACTGCGAGTCATCCCCGGAGCGACCGGCGGGCTTTCAGGTGCAAGAGCGACAGTACGTCTCCGACCTTCACGAAGCTTTCGAGTTCCGCCCGCTCCTCGTCGCTCAGCAGCCCCTGGCTGTTCTTCGTGGCCAACTCTGTCATCCGCGCCCGGTCCCGGTCGCTGAATCCGAGTTCCAGCAGGGACCGCGCAGCGGCGGCCGACAGGCCGTTCTTCTCCGGGGCGATCACCCTTGCCCAGATCGCCGCTTCGCTGCTCGCCGTACCGTGCGATGACATGACGCACCTCCTCGCCGATACCGACATCGTACCACGGCGATGGGAGGCATGGGTATTCGCCCGCCTACTCGCCGCGTGCCGTCCGCACGCCGCCCGGGTGCGGCACGCGGTAGATGACGATCTCGGCCTTCGCCTTGCCGCGGCGGACCGACTGGCGGTAGCACACCTCGCCGCGCTTCGCCAGCTCCTCGGCCGGGCCGATCAGGTAGTACAGGTGCGAATGGGTGCTGTTCGATCGTTCGAGGACGACGTAACTCACCGGCGGACTCGACCGTGCCACGTCGGACCGGCCCTCGACGAACAGCCGGCCGGCGTGGTACGACGTCCACGCCATCGGATCGACCACCGGGTCGCCTGGTTCGCTGTGCTGCGCCAGCCACTCCCCCGCCTCGCGGAACCCGGCGCGGTTGGCGTGCAGCGGGGCGACCGCCTTCGGCACGCAAACGGCGGTCCATGCGCCCATCAGCACCAGCCCCGCCGCCGGAGCGGACAGCCGTGGTTGTCGCGCTGCCAGCCACGCGGCGACGGCGCCGACGGCGGCCACCGCGAAGTACACGCCGCCCAGTACCAGCAGCACCGCGTGGCGCTCACCCAGGTAGCCGTTCGACTGCCCCAGTTTGTACAGCAGCGGCAGTAGTACCAGCCCGAGGACGACCACCAGCCACCGGCCCGGTGCATCGGCGAACCCGCGGCGGAACAGCCACAGCCCCAGCACCGCCAGCGGCAGACCGAGGTGGAAGAAGCTGTCGTCGAGCACCTGCAGCACCGCCCACGCCGCCCACCCGTAGCGGTCGCGCGGCAGCACGTCGGGGCCATAGTTCCACAGCGCCAGCGGCAGCGGCGCTGCCACCGCCGGCAGCTCCACCCGCGGCGGCAGTTTCCACCCTTCCGGATCGATCATGTAGCGGTATGAAGCCTTTAGCGATACTCCGCCGATCAGCAGCATGAACGGCACCGCCACCACCGCACACCCCGCCGCCAGTGCCGCCGCGTTGCGTCCCGTCGTCGCCCACGGCTGCCGCCAGCGCACACTGCGCTGCAATCCGAGTAACACCATACCCGTCACCGCGGTCACGAGCAGTCCCTCGGTCCGCGTCAGGTAGGCCAGGCCGGTCGTCAGTCCGGTCAGCACGAACCAGCGCACGCCGCCGGTCCGCAGCCCGAGCGCGGCGAACAGCAGCGCCGTCGCCGCCAGCAGCAGGAACGGCCCCTCGCTCAGTCCGTCGGGCAGCATGCGGCCCGTCGACGGCAGCACCTGCACCAGCAGCGCCGCCCAGAAGCCGACTCGCCGGTCGAATAGCTCGCGGCCGAGATAGTACATCGGCACCACCAGCAGCACGCTCGCCAGGCTGCTCGCCAGCTGCGCCGCCAGCTGCATCGCGCGCGGCAGGTTGTCCACCACTGCTCGCACCGGCTTCGCCATCAGGTAGACGAGGACGGCGTAGACCGGGTGGTGTGGGCTGGTGCGGATCACCTCGGACCACGGCTCGTGCTCGAACCGCCACGCCTGGCGGATGTAGGCGACGCTGTCGCGCGACGCCAGCTCGGCCCGCGCCACCTGCCACCCGCGCAGCCCGGCGGCCAGGGCGAGCAGCAGCAGCAGCCAGCGGAGGTCCGACCACCGCGCGCCCGGCAGGGCGATCGCGGGGTCGGTGGAATTGGCGGGGCAGGTGTCGTCCATGAGCGGCCTCCGTGCCGGGCGGTCGGTGTCCTGTCGCGTATCGCGAATCGTATGCCGACGCCGCGCCGCCGGTCAAGTCGGATGCGCCGGCGAGCCGCTATACTGGGGGAGACAGGCAGACCCGGTGGAGACATCGCATGCTGGCGATCAACGAGACGCTGTCGATCCCGGACGAGGAACTGGAGTGGAGCTACGCCCGCTCCGGCGGACCGGGCGGACAGAACGTCAACAAGGTGGCGTCCAAGGCGGTGCTGCGCTGGCGGCTGGCGGGTAGCACGGTGCTGCCGGAGGAGGCGAAGCGGCGCCTGGTGGGGCAGCAGCGGCGGCGCATCACCGTCGAGGGCGACCTGGTGCTGACGTCGCAGCGCTATCGCGATCAGGAGCGCAACCGGCAGGACTGCGAGGACAAGCTGCGCGAGATGGTTCTGCAGGCGCTGGAGGCGCCGAAGCCGCGGCGAGCCACCCGGCCGACCCGCGGGTCGAAAGTGCGCCGCCTGGAGGCCAAGCGCCGGCGATCCGAGACCAAAGCCGACCGCCGCCACGTCGACGAGGGATGAGGAAGAAGGAAACCACAAAGGGCACAAAGAACACAAAGGAAGAGCACAAAAGAAGATAGAAATAGTTGAGCCGTTGCCTCCTCCCAGGGCTGCCGCCCCTGGGCTATTCACTTCCGCCCCTTCGGGGCTAAGAAGCCTCGGGGCCGCTTTCAAGCCCCGAAGGGGCGACAGTCAATAGCCCAGGGTGTAAACCCTGGGAAGAGGCAACGGCCCAACGGTGTGATACCTGAGATAGCGGGATAGGAACGGCGGTCGTTGATCTCGGTCGGCGGGGGCGGTAGGATCAACGGACCATCTGTCCCGTCATCGGAGTGCCGATCGTGTCCGCCTTCCCCGCCGCGGTGCAGGATTTCGTCGAGGCGCTGCGGACCGAGCAGCACGAGGCGGCGCTGGCCGCGTTCCAGGCGGCGATGGACCAGGCCGGGACCGCCACCCGCGATGAGGCCGGCGCCCTGCTGCTCGACCTGACCGAACGACTCGTCGCCAACCCCGGCCGCTATGGCGGACTGCTCGCCTGTCTGTGTGAGGCATGCCTCAGCGCCGGCGGTGACCCGTGGGTGTGTACCGGGTTGCTGGTCGAACGACTGTGCGCGGTGATTCAGGACGCGACCCGCTTCGAACGTACCTGTCGCGACCGGATGAGTGCCAGCGGATTGACGGAAGACGGCGACGCGGCCGACGAGGTGCGCGTCGCCGTGGCCGGCGAGGATGCGGCCGGCGCGGCGGCGTGGGCGGAACTGGACCTGTGGTGCGTCGCCACCACCGGGCTGCTGGCGTACTTCCCTGAGGCCCGCCGGCTGTTCCGCCACCTCGGCGGCAGCGTCGACGCGCTGCGGCCGCTCGCCCTCGGCCGGCGCGGGCCGGATGAGCTGGTGCGCCAGCTGGCCGCGCACGCCGATGAGCCGGTGCCCGCCGGCTTCCCGGCCGCGGCCGTTGACACCGCTCTCGCCCGGCTGCGGCGAGTGACGACAACGGCCGACACCAACGCGAACGCGGCGGCGCTGCAGGAACTGTACCAGGCGCTGTTCTGCGTCGATCAGGCGACCCGTAACCACACCCTCCGCGAGATGGCCGAGCTGGTCCGAATCTGCGATATCGCTCACACCGGCGACCTGGGAGAATCGTGCGGCGGGCTGGTCGAGGCCGGGTGTGACCCGTCGCTCGCCGTCGACGCCCTGGTCGGCCGACTGCGCGACGTGCTGCCGCGGGCGACGACGTTCGTCCGTCATTGTCTGGACCAGGCGCGACAGAAGAAGCGGAATCTCGACGAGGAAGATCCGGCTCTCCTGGTCGAGACGTTCGCGCCGCTGGTGGCGCGGACGGAGCCGGACGGCCAGCGCGCATTCGCTGCCGCCGGCCCGCTCTGCCTGGGGACGATCGCCCACCTGGCGCGGTCGGTCGAGGCGCGGCGACGGGTCCGCTTCGACCCGGAGCTGGTGTCGCTGACGCACGAACTGGGACCAGCGCTCGGCCCGGCCGGGTTTCTGCACAAGATGCTGCGCGTGCTCGACGACGAGGAGATCGTCGTGCTGGCGCCGCAGGAACGGCGGGGCTGGCGGGTTCGGATTGGCGGGATCGGCGATAACTTCCAGCTGCACACGCTGCTGGCCGGGTCGCTCGGGGATGGCTGTGCCGGTCAGGTTGGGATGGCCGGCGCCGGTCCGGAAGGAGGTGGGGAGAGGCCGCCGCTGTCGCCGCGCGCCGTCGGCGTGGCCCGCGATCTGCCGTGCGCGCCGCGCGAGGCGACGGTGTGGAGTCAGTTGCAGCTGTGGACCTGGCCGGCGCTGCAGCCGGACGGCCGCCTGCCGGCCAACCCGCTGGCGCATAGCGACTGGTTCGTGTGGAACGAGGGAGTGCCGGCCGACATCCTCGCCTGCCACGGGCAGCGCGTGATCCTGCTCGGCCCGGCGCCGTTCTCCCGCTCGTGGAACGGCGGGCGCATCTTTCACGGCATGGACGCCCGCTTCGACATCATCGCGCCGCTGACCGATGACGAGGTGACCACCTGGCTGCAGCGCCTGACCACCACCCCGCACCCGCGGATCAGCTGACACGTCGGCATGATCGACGGGCGTGAGCTATGGTTGTGCAGGATGTCGCCATAGCGCTCGCACCCCGGTTCAGGTAGGCCGCCATGTTCCGCCTTCTCTCGCGTTTCTTCCGCCTTCGTCGCCGACAATCCCGATCCGCGTCGACGCAGCTGCGGCTTGAATCGCTTGAGGCGCGCGAGGTGCTGTCGGTCGGCGCCGAGGAGCAGCTGTTCGTCTACCTGCTCAACCGGGCGCGCAACAACCCGGTCGCCTACCAGCAGGAGGCGGCGTTGCCGGTCAGCCTGGCCTACGTCCCGGCCCGCGCCCCGCTGGCGATCAACGACCAGCTGTTCGCCTCGACCGAGTTCAAGGCCGAGGAGATGGCGACGTCCAAGTATTTCAGCCACCAGAGCGCCGTCACCGGCATGTGGCCCAACCAGCTGGTCCGCTCCACCGGCTACGCCTTGCCGGCGACGTTCGTCAACAACGCCAATTACCTCGAATCGATCAGCTACGGGTGGGCCTACCCCGGCCGCAACCTGGATGTGGCGACGCCGGCGGCGGCGCTCCGCGGCCTGATCATCGACGCCGGCATCAACCCGCCGGGACACCGCAACCACCTGCTCGGCATCGACAGCTGGAACGCCAACTTCCGTGAGATCGGCATCGGCCACGCCGCTCGGAGCGGGGCGATCAATTACGACTACTGGACCATTCACACCGGCTACGTCAGCACCAGCGACGTGTTCCTCACCGGCGTGGTCTACGTCGACCGCAACGCCAACCGCCGCTACGACCTGAACGAAGGACTGGCCGGCGTCACCGTCCAGGCCGGCGGACAGAGCGTGGTCACCAACGCCGCCGGCGGCTACTCGCTCCAGGTTAGCCCGAACGCCACCTACACCGTCACCACCTCCGGCGGAGCGTTCGTCGGCACCGCGTCCTATCCGGTGTCGGTCGGCGCCGCCAACGTCGAGGTCGACTTCCTCTCCGGCCGGCTCGGCGCCCAGGTGAACTTCCGCGACCTGACGATGCTGAACAACGCCGCCCCGACGCTGACGGCGGGCGTCACCCTGACGCCGGGATGGGAAGACCGTGTGTCGCCCCCCAGCGGAGTCGTGAAGTTGCTGACCGCCGCCGCCGACACCGACGCGAACGCCCGCCGCGGCGGGGCGATCACCGGCAGCACCGGCGTGGGCACCTGGCAGTATTACACCGGCGCCGGCTGGTATCCGCTCGGCGCCGTCTCCGACACCGCCACCCGGCTGTTGCCCGACACCTGGTATGTACGGTTCGTCCCGGCAGCCAACTGGAACGGCACCGCCACCCTCACCTATCGCGCCTGGGATCGCACCAGCGGGACCGCCGGCGCGGTGGTCAACCTGTCCGACCCGGCCAGCGTCGGCGGGCTGACGGCGTACAGCGACACCACCGCCACCGCATCGCTGGTCGTCCAGCCGGTGAACGACGCCCCCACCCAGCCGACCACCGCCGTCACCCTGGCGGCGACCAGCCGAACCGCGACTCCGGCGGCGATGAGCGTCAGCGCCCTGCTCGGCGGTGCCCGCGACATCGACGGGACCAGCGTCGGCGTGGCGCTGATCGGCGCGTCTGGCCCCGGCCGGTGGGAGTTCTCGACCGACGGCGGAACGACGTGGCAGACGGTGGCCGTGACCCGCTACTGGGGCCGGCTGCTCCGCGACACCGACCTGATCCGCTTCGTCCCGAGCGGGACGGCGGCCGGCATCGCCCGGCTCACGTTCGTCGCCTGGGACGGATCGAAGGGCAACGCCGACGACGCGGCCGCCTTCTACGTCCCGGCGGCGCTGGGCGGAACTTCGCCGTTCAGCGCCACCGGCCGCGTCGCCGCGCTGGCGGTGACGTGACCGGTCCGGTCGCGTCAATCGCCGGCCGGTTCGGCCTCCCCGCCGCCGGCCAGGCCGTTGGCCGCCAGGAACGCGGCGGCCCAGCGGTAGTGGTCGAGCAGCCCGTCGGTTGACCGGCCGAGCAGGTGGTAGGCCAGGTACAGCGCCTCGATCGACGCCAGCCCGTTGCTCGGGTCGGTGCCCTGCTTCGACACGCGCGGGTAGGCGGTCTGCCAGCCCGAGAGCGACCGCGGCGGCACGTCGGCGAAGTCGTGGGTCATCGCCCCGGCCCACCGCCAGCTGCCGTCGAGCAGCAGAATGCCGCGATCAGCGTCGGCGGCCGACAGCGGCGGACCGTCGGCGGCCAGGCGGACGTAGCCGGACAGGTCAGGTCGATGCGCGACCGGGTAGTTCAGGAACACGATGTCGCCGCGCCCCTTGAGCGGGTAGACGGAGCACTTGCGCGGGTTCTCGTGGGTGTGCCGGACGATTACCGTCGGCGGGGGGGTATCGCTCATGGTCCGCAGCCGGCCGCTTGATCGGCCGGACCTCCGCTCCTATCCTAACAACAGCCCCGCCAATCGCCTGCCCGGAACCCGGAGAGTGATCGATGGACCTCGAATTGACCTACTGTTCGATGTGAAACTACGAACCGCAAGCCGTCAGTCTGACGGCGAAGGTTTTGACCCAGTTCAAGCAGCAGATCCGGGGGATGACGCTGATCCCCTCCGGCGGTGGATGCTTCGAGCTGAAGGTGAACGGCGAGCTGGTGTACTCCAAGCTGCAGACGGGCAAGTTCCCCGACGAGCAGCAGATGCTCGCCCTCCTCGGCACGCGGGTCCGCTGACCCGGCCCCGCGCGAGCGGGCGCCTCCCGGATCGACCCGGCCGGGCCGCGACGGCCCGGCCGCCGTTCCCCCTCCAGAGGAGCCTCCCGCGGGAGTGACCGACGATGTCCCTTTTCTTCGGCCGCAAGAAACGCCTCACCGACTACGCCTCCTGCGCCGGCTGAGCGGGAAAGCTGCCCCCCGCGGGCATTGCGCAGGTCCTGCGCAACATTCCTCGTCCGGTCGACCCGAACCTGCTCGTCGGCACCGAGACGCACGACGACGCCGGGGTCTATCGCGTCCGCGATGACCTGGCGCTGGTGCAGACGCTCGACTTCTTCCCGCCGGTGGTCGACGACCCGTACATCTATGGGCAGATCGCCGCCGCCAATGCGCTGAGCGACGTGTACGCCATGAACGGCGTGCCGACGACCGTCCTCAACCTGGTCTGTTACCCCGACGACCAGGACCCGGAGCTGACCTGGCTCGGCCCGATCCTCGCCGGCGGCGCCGAACGGGTGGCGGCGGCCGGCGCGGTGATCGTCGGCGGCCACACCGTCCGCGACGCCGAGATCAAGTTCGGCATGTCGGTCACCGGCCTGGTCCACCCGGACGAGGTGCGGACCAACGCCACCGCCCGGCCCGGCGATCGGCTGGTGCTGACCAAGCCGCTCGGCACTGGGTTCGTCACCACCGCGCACAAGGCCGAAAGCTGTCCCGAGGAGACGTTCCGCGCCGCCTGCGCCAGCATGGTGCAGCTGAACCGGCTCGGCAAGGAGGCGTGCGACGAGGCCGGCGGAGTGCATGCGCTGACCGACGTCACCGGCTTCGGGCTGGCCGGCCACGGCTTCGAGATGGCCGAGGGCAGTGGGGTGACGCTGGCGCTCGACCTGTCCGCGCTGCCGCTGCTGCCGGGCGTGGAGCGGCTGGCGACGCAGAAGCGGTTCCGCACCCGCGCCAGCCGCACCAACGCCGAGTACGTCGCCGCCGGTCTGCGCGTCGACGGCACCGTCGACCCGGTGCGGCTCGAGGTGTTCTACGACGCCCAGACGTCCGGCGGACTGCTGGTCGCCATCGACCCACGGCACGTCGACGCGCTGGTGGCGGCGCTGGTGCGGCGCGGCACCGCCGCGGCGGCGGTGATCGGCGAGGTGTTGCCGCGCGGCGACCGGGCGCTCGTCGTCCGCCCCTGACGGTTCGGGGCATGAAAACGGCGGCGCGGCGGTGAAAATGCGCGAATACCTGGATCGGTCGCGGCGTCAGGAAAGGTGGAAGGACAGCACTTCCGCACCTCCGCTGCAACCGTACACAAGGAGAGGCTCCCGCCGGCATCGGCGTGAGTTCTCGTCACCCCGCGGATCGGCCGCCGGCCCGCGGGGTGTTTTCGTGCGCCCGCCGGCTCACACCGACGGCTGCAGCGACTGAAACAGGTCGGCCATCTTCACACCCAGGCCGAGCGAGATGCGATAAAGCGTCTCGATCGACGCCGAGTTCTTGCCCAGCTCGATCTGCGACAGGTAGCCGAGCGACACGCCGGTCCGCTGCGCCATCTGCGCCAGCGTCAGCCCGAGCGCCTTGCGCCGCTCGCGGATGGCGGCGCCGAGCGCCTCGCGCAGCGCCGACTCCGACATCCGCAGCAACCCGCGGCCTTCCAGGCAGCGCAGGATCGTCTTCTGCAAATGCGCGATCGAGAACGGCTTGGTGATGTAGTCATAGGTGTGCGCCCGCAGGCAGCTGAGGGCGCTGTCGATCGACGGATAGCCGGTGACGACGATGATACTGGCGTCGGTCTGGTGGTCGCGGACCCAGCCGAGCACCTGCTCGGACTCCAGCCCCGGCAGCACATAGTCGAGGATGATCAGGTGATACGATTTCCGCCGCAGCGCTGCCTCGACAGCGGTGGTGTCGGACACCGTTTCGATGCTGAAGTCGTTCGGCGCCAGCGCCGCCCGGATGACCCGGCACACCGCCTCGTCATCGTCGATGATGAGGATGCGGACCTCGCTGGACCGGAACAGCGCGCCCGGGTCGGCCAGCTCCGCCGTCGCCCTGGCCTCGGGGAAGGACTCGTTCACGGGTTGAAGCGCTCCGTTGGTACCACTTCGAGTGTGCAAGCGAGACTCCTCAGAAGGAGGCGTGAGCCGTGCCGGCGACGGGCTAACGGGCGTTCTTTTTCAGGACGGACGGGCCGGCCGGCGCGCCATCGAGGGCCGCACGCACCGCCCGCACCAGATAGTCGGGATCGACCGGCTTGACCAGCAGCGAGACAGCGGCCGCGGTCAGGTCGCGAGGCAACGGGTCGGGAGTGGCCCGGCCGGCGAGCAGCAGCAGTCGGGGCGCGGCGTCCTGGCGAAGCAACCGCCGAGCCAGCTCGATGCCGTTGAGCACCGGCATCGCCACCGCCGTCAGCACCGCCCGATACGGGTCGGCCGCCTCGGCGGCGCAGCGCTGCAGGGCCGCCTCGGTGCTGGTCACCGCCTGCACCCGGTAGCCGGCTCGTTCCAGCGCGCGGGTGGCGTGCTTGAGCGTCTCGATGTCGTCCTCCACCACCAGCACCCGGTCGCCGGTCACCAGCTGCGACGGGCGGACCGCCGTCTCGTGGCCGCGGAGCGGCGCCGGAGCGATCGCGCTGACCGGCAGGACCAGTCGCACCACCACCCCGTATTCCTCCCCCGGATACAGGCGCAGTCCGCCGCGATGGGCGTGCAGGACGCCGTAGCTGATTGCCAACCCGAACCCGCGATGCCGCGGCTTGGAGCTAAAGAACGGTTGCTGGAAGAGTACGCGCTGCGCCTCCGACGTCAACCCGCTGCCGGTGTCGGCGATCACCACCTCGACATGCGGCCCCGGCTGCGCCGATCCGTACAGGTCGAGGCAGTCGGCGGCGCTCAGGTCGATGGGACGGGCGGACACGCTGACCGTGCCGGGACCGGCCACCGCCTCACTGGCGTTGTCCAGCAGGGCGGCGAGCACCAGCCGCAGCGGCTCGGCGTCGATCGCCAGCAGCGGCAGGTCGGCGGGCAGGTCGAGCCGCACCGTCAACCCACTCGGCCGCGCGGCCAGCAGCCGCTCGCGCTGCTCGGCGAGCACGTCGGTCAGCCGGCAGAACCGCGAGCTGGACGCCTGCCGCCGCGAGAACAGCCGCAGATGCTGGGTGAAGGCGGCGCCGTTCTGGGCGGAGCGATACACCTCGTCGAGATAGGAGTGCAGCGGGGTGTTGGTCGGCAGCTGCTGGGCCAGCGCCAGCTCGACGAAGCCGAGGATGCCGGTGAGCAGGTTGCCGAAGTCGTGCGCCAGCCGCCGCGTCACCAGGGCGGCGGCCTCCAGCCCCTGCTGCCGCTTCCAGCGTTCGAGCTGGTTGACCCAGTGGGCGCCGCGGTCGCTGCGTACCCACCGGCCCAGGGCGTCGCCGGCCAGCGCCAGCGCGGCGAGCCGGTCGTCCGTCCACGCGCGATTGGGCGCATCGTCCAGCCAGAGCACCCACAGTCCGCCGGCGGAGCCGGGGACGGGCGACGCCTCGCCGTCGGCGAACGTCGTCACCACCAGCCGCCGGCCGTCGTGATCGAGCACGGTGGCGCCGGGGACCTGGCGGGTGGGCGAGAGCACCGTCGGATCGGCCTGCCACGGCCAGCCGGCCACCGGTGGCGAACGGTCGACCGGGTGGCACACCAGCGGCGCCGTCGCCCCGAGCAGGGTCAGGCCGGCGGCGTCCACCTCGAACGCCGCGGCCAGCTCACCCATCAGACCGACCAGGTCGGCCCCGTCGCCGGTCGGCCGCCGCAGCAGCTGATACCCGAACGCCCATCCCGGCTCACCCTTCGCCGCCACCCCGGCCGCATTCGCCACGCAGGCTTCCATGATCACCGTCCTCACTTCGACGGACGGAGGCGAATTCAGGGCTGCCAGGAATTCGCTCCGAATGTCAAAGTTTAGAACGCAATTTGATGCCCGGTCAAATGGAGCGACGGGATTTTCCCGACGACGGCGGACGGGAGCAGATGACGAGCGTGGGCGAGATTCGGCGGCCACAAGGCGGCGGCCGGATCTCGCCCACGGAAAGACGGGGGTGGACGGTGGTTACTTCTTGCCGGCGGGAGCCTTCTTTTCGGCCTCGGCCGGGGCGGCCTCGGCGGCCTCATCCTTGGCCTTGGCCTTGGCCTTCTTGCTCACCTTGAGGACACGGACCTTCGGCAGGTTGAACGGACTGCGTCCCTCGGGCCAGCGCTCCTCGGTCTGCAGCACCTTGATGCGTTCGGTTCGCGTCAGCACATTGCGCGACCGCGCCAGCTGGTTTTTGCGGCGCAGGCTCTTGTCGATCGACATGGGTCCGTTTCCATTCCTGGGTCTGCGATATACGCTCAAAGATGGTACTATAGAAGGCGGTCGCCCCGCTCGCAAGAGGGCGATGTTGCACCGATCCGCCTCGCGCCACCCACCCCCGAGTCAGCCATCATGCGCATCAAGCTGGATTACGGCCGTACTGGCCTGGAAGTGACGTTGCCCGACGACCGCGTGGTCGGCCCGCTGGCGATTCGCCCGGCGGCGCCGCTCGCCGACCCGCAGGCGGCCCTCGCCGCCGTGCTGGCGAACCCCACCGGCACCCGCCCGCTCGCCGAACTGGCGCGCGGCCGCACCAGCGCCTGCATCGTCATCTGCGACATCACCCGTCCGGTCCCCAACAAGCTGATCCTGCCGCCGCTCCTGCGCATCCTCGAAAACGAGGGGATTCCGCGCGACCGCATCACCATCCTGATCGCCACCGGCATGCACCGGCCGAACGAGGGCGACGAGCTGGTCGAGCTGGTCGGCGCAGAGATCGCCCGCACCTACCGTTGCGTCAACCATCACGGCACCGTGCGCGAGGAGCACACCTACCTGGGCACCACGCCGAACGGGGTGCCGGCGTGGATCGACTCGCGCTACGTCGAGGCCGATCTGAAAATCACCACCGGGCTGATCGAGCCGCACCTGATGGCCGGCTACTCCGGCGGGCGCAAGCTGATCTGCCCCGGCATCGCCGGGCTGGACACGGTGAAGGTGTGGCACGGCCCGCGCTTTCTGGAGCACCCGAAGGCCGACTGCGGCATCGTCGAGGGCAACCCGGTTCACGAGGAGAACACGCGCATCGCCCTGATGGCCGGGTGCGACTTCATCGTCAACGTGTGCATCGACGGCGCTCGCCAGGTGACGTGGGTCGGCGCCGGCGACATGATCCAGGCCTGGGAAGAAGGCGTGCGCTTCGTCGCCAACGTGGTCAAGGCGCCGGTGGCGGAGCCGTGCGACGTGGTGGTCACCTCATGCGCCGGCTATCCGCTCGACACCACCTGGTATCAGGCGGTGAAGGGTCTGACGGGGGCGCTGCCGATCGTCAAGCAGGGCGGCACGATCGTGCTGGCGGCGAGTCTGACGGAGGGGCTGGGCAGCCCCGAGTTCCAGCAGGTGCTCGCCGAGAACCCCGACCTCGAGGCGTTCAAAAAGCGGATCATGGGTGAAGACTACTTCGTGATGGACCAGTGGCAGCTTGAGGAACTGTGTAAGGTCGTCGCCCGCTGCAAGGTGAAGGTGGTGACGCACGGGCTGTCGGCGGAGGTACTGCGGCAGTGTCACGTCGAGCCGGCGGCGAGCGTCGAGCAGGCGGTGGCCGACTGCCTCGCCGAGTACGGCCCGCAGGCCCGGATCGCCGTCATCCCGAAGGGGCCGTATGTGCTGCCCGTCGTCCAGGGGGCGTAATCCCTGGCGAGCGGGGTTCCCGGCTGTTGTGTCCCGGTCTCCCGACCGGGACACTCCGGCAGACCGAAGGTCTCCTCTGGTACCCGGGAGACCTGCGGTCGGCAATGTGGCCGGGTCAGGAGACCTTGCCACAACAGCCGGCGTCCGGAAGCCTGACACCGGCGAGCGCGTTCTACTCGGGGCACTGACGTGCTCCCGCTCGCCTCGCCAGTGGGACAGGCGACGCCCACCACGGTCTGCTGTCCTCCTACTGACTCCTGCGAGCGCAGCGAGCCGACGCCGAAATCGCGTTGTTTTCTCCCTGCGGCGGGCGTAGACTCCGGGGTGTATTCCGGCACGTCTGTTCAGGGAGGAACGTCATGGCCAGTCCGCGAGGCCGTCGCCTGCCGTTGAAGTTACACCGCCGGCTGGTCTGTGACCTGCTATCCTTCGCCAAGCGCATCCCGTCGATCCCGGTGCAGCGGACGATGAACTTGCGCCCGCTCCAGCTGGCCCGCGCGGCGGCGCCGCAGTCGATCAGCTGGACGGTGCTGTTCCTCAAGGCGTATGCCCTCGTCGCCCGCGAGTTTGCGGCGATCCGCCAGTCGTACATGCCGTTCCCTTTCGCCCAGTTGTACGAGCACCCGTTCAGCATCGGCTCGGTAACGCTGGAACGCGACTACGACGGCGAGCCGGCCATCTTCATGCCGCAGTTCAGCCGCGCCGAGGACCGGCCGCTGACCGAGCTGGATGCGCAGATGCGCGCGTTTCGCTCGGCCCCGGTCGAGGAGTTCAAGAAGTTCCGCCGCGCCCTGTTCGTCGCCCGCCTGCCCGGGTTCGTTCGCCACGCCCTGTGGTGGCTGGCGCTGAATATCTCCGGCAAGGCGCGGGCGCACCACCTGGGCACCTTCGTCCTCAGCGTTTACTCTGCCCTCGGTGCCGAGTCGCTCCACCCGCTCACCCCGCTGACGACGACGGTGAACTATGGCGTCATCGACGCGGATGGGACGGTCACGGTGCGCATTGTCTACGACCACCGGGTGATGGACGGGGCCACCGTGGCCCGCGCCCTGGCCCGGCTGGAGGCGGTGCTCAACGACGACATCGCCCGCGAGCTGCGCGACCTGGCCGCGGCGTCGAGCGAGCGGCGCGCCGGCTGACGGCTCACCAGCCGTAGACCGCCAGCAGCACCGCCAGAACCGCCGCCAGCCCGACCAGCAGGCCGGCCTTGATCACGAACAGCCGGCGCTGGAACCGCGCCTCGCGCCGCGGGTCGATCAGCACGGACCGCAGGTAGTCGACCCGGCGGGCGATCGTCGAGTGCTGCCACGACTGCAAAAACCCCGGCCGACTGCGGCAGATGCCGTTCAGCACCGCCACCTTCTCCAGCGCCCGGATGAAGGTGAGAATCCCGGTTGGACACAGCCCGCGGGCGCGCGGCGCCAGCACCGCATCGTCGGCGTGAACCAGGCAATCCGGGTCGGCGCACGACACCGCCCGGCAGCCGAACAGGTCGGCCTGCCGTTCGCACCGCCGCGACAGGAACCCGAACACCAGGAACACGTAGCCGAGAATCAGCCCGACCACCGGGAACACCGCCCCGTGGCCGTTCGGCCCGAGCATCTGCCCGGCCGACGCCGGCATCACCGCCGGGAACCGCGCCGCCAGCCCGTCGACCCCATCGGCCAGCCAGGGCAGCAAAACGTGGTCGGCCAGCAGCCCGAGCATCGCCATGCTGCCCATCAGGAACACCAGGTAGAACAGCATGTGGTGGTGGCGAATGTGGCCGATTTCGTGACCGAATACCGCCTCCACCTCGTCGGCCGAGAACTCGTCCAGCAACCGATCGGTGAAGACGACGTAGCGCAGCCACGGCACCAGCCCGATCACCATCGCATTGGCCATCCCGTTGCGCGTGTTCCACACCAGCACGTCGGAGCAGCGGAACCCGAGTCGGCGCGTGGCCGCCGTCAGCCGGTCGCGGAGCGGGCCGGGCGGCAGCGGCCGCAGCCCGAGCACTGCCCGGATGAGCAGCGGCATCGACACGAATACGGCCAACAGGGCACCCACTCCGAGCAGGTTGAGCGTTCCCTGCCACTCCTGCCAGGCGTCGGGGAAGAGCCGGACGGCTTCTTTCTGCAAAATCAGCAGCAGTACCGGGATGAACACCAGCGCCAGCTTCTGGCGCAGCTGAAAGCCGATGTACGCCCATCGTCCGCCGAACGGCGCGGTCGACGCCGGTCGTCCCTGCAACAACACCTGCGAAAAGCCGTCGCCGGCCATCACGCACTGGGCGGTGCGGTAAACGGCCCGGTCGGCGTCGTAGAGGAAGTACCAGGTGACCACCTGCCCGAGCAGGAACGGCAGCAGGGTGAGCAGCTCAACGCCAGGCAGCAGCCGGTGGTTGTCCGGCAGTGGGCGGACGGCGAACAGGTGCGGGTGGTCCCAGTTCCACGCCTGGCGCACCGCCCAGCCCCAGCCGAGTACCCCGAGGGCCAGCCCGAACAGCAGGAACTGAAGCAGCTGCTGGACCGCCCGTCGCCGCTCGTAGCGGCCCAGCACCGCCTCGCGGTCGTCCGGGTCGCGGGCCAGCGCGACGGCGACGCGGCGGGCGATCCAGCGGGCGTGCAGGCCGAGCAGGGCGACGGCGAACAGGGTGGTGAGCAGGGCGAGGGCGGGTGACGCCGGCCACGGCGGCGGCGGATACCACTCGATCAGACACACCACGGTCAGGAAGACCATCAGCAGGAAGGCCATGCCCGGGGGTGCTCCATCGCCAGGTTCGTCCGCCGTCACTTCCGGTATTGTAATCACCGTCGGCGCGCTGCGCAAAGGCCGCCCGACCGGCGGGGCCGGCAATCTGCTTGCCGGCGGCATTGACGCGGCGCTATAGTATAGGTCTGGGTTGCTCCACCGATCGCTCCCGCTGCGGAGGTGTCCCGTGTCCACCCGATCCCGGCTGGCCGCGGCCGTGTCGCTGCTCATCTGCGCCGCCGCCCTGGCCGTCGCCCCGCCGCCCCGCCCGCTGGGGACGGCTCAGCTGCAACACCTGGTTGACCAGCTCGGGGATCGTGACTTCCGCCTCCGCGAGCAGGCCGAACGGCGGCTGTACGAGGAAGGGCTGCCGGCCCTACCGCTGTTGCGGCGGGCGCTCGGCCACCGCGACCCCGAAGTCCGCCGCCGCGCCCTGCGGCTGGTGCCCGGTCTGGAACATGCCGCCTTCGTCGCCCCCCGTCGCGTCAGCTACACCGGCCAGAACCAGCCGCTCCGCGTCGTCCTCGACGCCATCAGCAAGCAGACCGGCTACAAGCTGATGAGCATGAACAACGGCGTCGTATTCCAGCCGGTCGGCATCGCGCCGGCCCCTGGCCGGGCCGCGCCCGCTCCTCCCGGCGAGCCGACCTACAGCTTCAGCTTCGTCAACACCCCGTTCTGGGACGCCATCGACGAGATCTGCCAGGCCGCCAACCTGGTGGTGCAGCAGGGCTGGGGCGACGAGATCGTCCGTCTCAACCCCGGCACCCTGCCGGCGCACGTCGGCCGCGACGGCGCCTTCCGCTACATGGCGACCAGTCTGCAAATGTATCGCACCGTCGACCTGCAGAGCGGCGGCCCCGGCCGCAACGAAACGCTCACCTTCAACTTCACCCTGTTTTCCGAGCCGCGGCTACCGTTCCTCGGCATGGGCGACGTCCGCGTCGAGGCCGCCTACGACAGCGAGCGGAACTCGATGCTGCCGGCCGCCAACCCGAACCAGGACCCGATGTGGGGCGGCATCGGTTTCAGCCGCCGGCACTACAACGGCGGGTACAAGCAGCAGAACCTGACCGTCGGCGTGCAGCTGGTGCGCGTGTCCGAGAAGGCGACGGCGCTCAAGCATCTCCGCGGCGTTGTCCCCGTCACCCTGCTGGTCGAGACGAAGCCGGTGGTGATCGCCGACAAGGTACTCGACGCCAAGGGCAAGAAGACGCCGGTCGGCGACATGGAGTTCGCCATCGAGACGGTGCAGAAGATGCCGAACAACCAGTACCAGATCAAGTTCACCGCCACCAACAAGGCCGGTGCCAACGACTACACCTGGATGAACACCCTCTACCAGCGGGTCGAATTGCAGGATGAGGCCGGCAACAAGTACCCGAACTGGGGCACCAACTGGCACGGCGGCGGCGGCAACAACGTCACGCTGACGCTGACCTACAACGGGGCCAACGCCAACGTCAAGCTCGGTCCGCCGGCGCGGTTCGTCTACCAGCACTGGGTGACGCGCCAGCACGACATCGCCTTCGAGTTCCGCAACGTGCCGCTGCCGTAGGGTTCGCCCTCCGGGGGGCTAACGGCGCAGGCGTCGCGTCAAGTACGGCAGGATGCCGACGATGACGCCCACCGCCAGCCCGGCGGCGTGGGCCACGTTGGCGATCGCGCCGAGCACGCCGAGCAGGCACAGCACGAACCAGCCGAGCATGATGAACACCGTGTCGCTGCTCACGTTCAGCCCCAGCTCCGGGGCGAATCGGCTCTTCATCCACAGGTAGCCGAACAGCCCGTACAGTACCCCCGACATGCCGCCGAACTGCGGGCTGCAGCTGACCACCGGCAGTGCGGTGGCGGCCACCTCGTCAAGCTTCACGGACCAGTTCAGGTTGTACTCGGCCACGTTCGACAGTACCGCCAGTAGCAGCATCAGCCCCAGAAACCGCCGCGTCCCCCGCGCCTCCTCGATCGTCCCGCCCAGCGAGAGCAGCATCAGCATGTTGAACAGCAGGTGCGGCACGCCGTAGTGAATGAAGATCGGCGTTACCAGCCGCCACACCTCGCCCTCCCGTAGCAGCGTACCGACCGGCTGCCACGAAATGATGCGATTGTGAATCTCATAAGGGGCGATTGTCAGCGCCTGCAAGACCGGCGACGTCACCGTCTCGCCGAACCCGGTGGTCAGGGCGACCAGCACGCTTGTCGCCAGCAGCATCAGGGTGAGCGGCCGCTCCCGGCCGGGCGGTGCGCGCATCTCGTCGGCCAGCTCGCGCTGCCGCCGCGCGTAGGCGTCCTCCTCGCGCGCCTCCTGGGTCCGCAGCGCCTGGGCTGTGCGGGTGGCGCGAGCATAACGCGGATCGGCCGGGTCGCGCTGGAACGCTTCGAGTTCCTCGCGGGCGCGGGCCACCTGGTCCTCGTCGCACACCCAGACGGCGAACGCCGGGCCGTCGGGATCGACGCGCGCCTCGATCCGCAGCGTTCGCAGGTAGTCGGCGAACTGGCGGGCGGCGCCCTCGTCCGGCAGGGTGGCGATCTGGCGCATGGCTCTCTCGACTCGATCCGGGCGGCGAGGCCGGCGCCTCGCGCCGCGCCCTCCCCCTCATGGTAGGCGGCGCGGCGCCCGGCAGGTAGCCCCGGTCAGCGGCCGATTCCACCGGCTGCCTACCGACCGGAGGCCGCGACGATGATCGCGAGATAAAAAGATCGAGAGGATGCAAAAGCAAAAGCCCGAAGGGCCAACAGGAGATTGGACATGTCACGTCGTTGGTTGCTGGGTTCCGCCATCGTCCTGATCGCCGCGGCGCTGGGTTTCGGGGTCGTGGCCGGCGGGCCTGGCGCCGCCGATGGTCCCGTCCGGCGGTTGCCGCTGAAGGTCTTTCGCGACAAGATGGAGGGCGCCTGGGTCGGGCAGATGGCCGGTGTCGGCTGGGGCATACCGATCGAGTTCGCCGTTACTGGAAAGATCGTACCCGAGGGCAACATCCCCAAATGGCACCCCAACACCGTCAACCAGTTCGACAGCATCAGCGACGACGACCTGTGGGTCGAAATGACCTTTCTGCGCACGCTGGAGAAGTACGGCCTGGACGTGACGGCGCGGCAGGCCGGGATCGATCTGGCCAACACCCGCTATCCGGCCTGGGTCTCGGATGAGCACGGTCGCAATAACCTGCGCAACGGCATCGCCCCGCCCGACTCCGGCCATCCGAAGTTCAACCCCTGGGCCGACGACATCTGTTACCAGATCCAGGCCGACTTCACCGGCATCATCTCTCCCGGCATGCCGCAAGGGGCGATCGACCTGGGAGAGACGTTCGGCCGGTTGACGGCGTATGGCGACGGCCTGTACGGCGGGCAGTTCGTGGGCGGGATGTACTGCGAGGCGTTCTTCGAGACCGACCCGGTCAAGGTCATCGAGGCGGGTCTGCGCTGCATCCCTCGCGAAAGCTACTATCACGAGATCATCACCGACACGCTGCGCTGGTGGCGGGAAAACCCCGACGACTGGCAGAAGACCTGGCATCTCTTGGAAGCCAGGTGGAACAAGGATCTCACCCGCCGTCGCGCCGACCCCGACAGGGCCAGGTCGCGGAACATCCTCGCCACGTTGAACGGCGCCTACATCGTCATGGGCCTGCTCTACGGCAAGGGGGATCCGGACGCGACGATGCGGATCTCGATGCGTTGCGGCCAGGACAACGACTGTAACCCGTCGAACGCCGGCGGGGTGCTGTTCACCATGATGGGTTTGAGCAAGGTGCCTGACACCTGGAAGTCGGCCCTGGATCGCACGCGCAAGTTCATGGATTCACCGTACAACTTCAACGACGTGTCGGCCGTCTGCGAGGCGCTGGCCCGGCAGATGGTCGTCCGACGGGGCGGCCGCATCGAACGCGGACCCGACGGCGACGAGGTGTTCGTCATCCCCCAGCATGCGCCCAAACCCGGCCCGCTCGAGCGCGCCTGGGAACCCGGCCCGATCGCCAACAGCCGCTACACGGCGGAAGAACGCGCCCGCATCCGACCCGGCAAACAGATCGAGCAGAAACCGCAGCAACAGCGCGAGGAGGAGCTGCGCCGCCAACGTCGCAGCCCGTTCGACCCGCGCGGCGAGATCCACATCCCCATCGGCGTGCCCAACACCCTCGACACCCTGAAGACGTTCGTCGAGCCGGAGGGCTGTTTTTCGCCCGGTGTGGGGAGTTATGGGATCTACTGCTGGACCGTGGACCCGACGACCGGAACGGTGGCGGCGCCGACCTTCGACGGGGTCAAGCCCCGTTACGGGCTGACCCCGGAAGGGTATCTCGTCCCCTGGACCGAATGGGGGAGCGACGGGATGACGGTGCGCAACGAGCTGTGCCAGGTGCGGCAACCCTCGCCGCAGGGAGAGGTGGTTGTCGTTGGCTCACGGGTTCGGGTCACGAATCGACAGCCTTCGTCGCGCAAAGCGTCGCTGGTCGTCGCCCTGCGGCCAATGGGGCCAGCCGGGTTCCCGGTTCGGCGACTGGCTGTGGCCCCCGGCGGCGACGCCTTGATGGCGGAGGACCGGCCGGCGTTGGTGGCCAGGCAGAAGCCGACCGCCACCGGCGTGCTGGTGTCGGACACGATTGGCGAGGCGATCCAGCAAGGGCACTGGCCGGTCGCCCAGTCCGCCGCCGCCGCGCAAGGCACCTGCTCCGGGGCGATGCGCTTCGATCTGACGCTGGCCGCCGGGGAGACGAAGACGTTCGAGTTCGTCTGTCCCGTCCTGCCCGGTCGCCGCGCCGCCAGACACCAGTGGGACAACAATTCCTGGTTCAAGATCGACCAGGCGGAGTTTAACCCGGCCAGGGGAGGAGTGCTCCAGCCCGATCCGGGGGTGGACTTCTTCCGGCGCATCGACGTCCGGCGCCTGTTCGAGCAAGCGCAGGGCGAGTGGCGGGACCTGTTGGGGTCTGCCCGGCTCACGCTCCCCGATGCGCGCTGGGAACAGTCGCGGCAAGCGATCATGGGCCATCTGGCGATGGTGCTCAACGAGGGCGCGCCCGACCTGGTCGTGGTCAACCTGAGCGTCTTCAACCGTGACGCCGCCTACATGGCCAATTCCTTGCAGAAAGCGGGGCTGTTCGGCCTGGCCGAGATCTACATCGACCACTTCCTGAAGCACCCGTTCCAGGGGCGCGTTCAGCCCGAGGCGGACAATCCGGGGCAGATCCTCTGGACGCTCGGCGAGCACTGGAAGCTCACCCGCAATCGCGACTGGCTGGCGCGCGTCTATCCGGCCGTCGAGAAGTTGACGGCGCTGATCCGCTACTACCGCACGACTCCCGGACCGCACTGGGTCTGCGATGACTCCTACGAGTTCGGGGACGCGCTTCCGAAAGACCGTCGCAAGCTCCTCAAGCCGGGAGCGTGCGACGGCCACAACCCGGCTTACACCGAGGCGTTCGACATCGCCGGGCTTCACGCTGCGGTGGCCCTCGCTCGCGAACTGGGCAAGGCCGACGCGGCGGCGCAGTGGCAACGACTCGCGGACGACCTGTTCGCCCGGTACGACAGGGCGTTTGGGGGCGATCTGGCCAAGGGCTACGGCAGTTACGCGGTCCAGTGGCCGTGCCGGCTCTATCCGTTGACCGACGGCAAGGGACACGCCCGGTTCAAGGGCATCGGCGCGAAGCAGACGGGCGAATGGCGGTATTTCCCGTTGGCCACCGCGCACCAGGGCCTCTACAGCGGCAACCGGGCCGCCGGCCACGGCACGATCGACTCCCACCTGGCGGAGCCGCAAATGGTCGGATGGTACACGTTCGACGAGGGCGGCCCCAGCGGCATGGGCGGCTGGCCCCGGCTTCACACCACCTGGAGCTGGAATTACCCAGGCGTCAAACCCCAATCGGCCAGGACCGCGGCCAGAGCCATGCCCGACGGCTGGGCGCTGGCGGAGTTCTGGCTGCTGATGCGCGACAGCTTGCTGTTCGAGGACGGCGATCGCCTGGTGCTGCTGGGCGGCGTTTCGCCCGAGTGGTTCAAGAAAGACATGGCGGTGAGCAGTCTGCCGACGTGGTTCGGTCCGTGCGGCTTTCGCTATCGCCCGACCACCGACGGCGCTGTTCTGACGGTCGACGGCAAGGCATTGCCGCCGGGCGGTTTCGTCCTCCGACTACCGGCGGGGTTGAAAGCCACCGTGCGTGTCAACGGCAAGCCGATCGCGCCCGCCCCGAACGGCGACTTCCCCTTCCCCGCCGGGACACGGGAGGTCACGCTGGTGCTGAACTAAAGGAGCCGTTCAGCGGCCGGGCGCGGCGGAGCGCGCCGCGGCGGGCGGGGCGATCGACGCCACGTTCGGCGCGGCGCCGGCGACCAGCGGTTCGACGCGGACGTCGTCGAAGTAGACTGTGCCCACTCCGGACAGCGCCAGCGTCACGTTCAGCTTGCCCGACGCCGGCACCCGCCGGTACAGCGAATACTTCCGCCACTTCAGCGTCGGCTCGATGAACCGGATTGCCAGCGGCTCGCCGCCGGCGCTGTCGAACAGCAGGGCGCCGTCACTCGACGCGGTCAGCGGCTGCGGGATGTTCACCCACGCGCTCACCCGCACCAGCGTCCCCGGCGGCAGCTTGACCGACGGGCTGTGCAGCGCCACATAGGTTCGCTCCAGCGCCGCCGGCACCCGCTGCGGGTCCTTCGGGGTGACGCGCATCATCAGGCACTGGCTGCCCGAGTGCGGCCGATCGACGACGCGGCGTACCGTCACCTGCACGTCGTCCAGCGACGGCACCTCCTGCACCAGCCAGCCAGCCCCGGGCTGACTCGCCACCGCCTCGAAGTCGCCTCCCGGCAGCACGTTCTGCGCCGGCCGCAGCGTCTTCATCTGGTCGAGCATCTGCCAGTGCCGCGGCAGCGAGTAGAACGACACCGCGTAGGGCGTGGCGACCGGGCTGTCCAGGTCGCGGATCGCTCGCTCCCAGTGTGCCCGCATGTACAGCCGCACCGCCCGCAGCGCCACCTCCGCCTCGTTGTACGCCGGCCCGTGCTCACCGTTGCGCCGGTGCCGCATCGCCTTCGCCAGCGCCTCGCGCGATCGTTCCAGTAATTGATTACCGTCGGGAATCGGGTGGCCGACGCGGTCGAGCGTCTGGTGGACCTTCTCCACCTTGGCCAGTTCCTCCTGCGCCTGGTCGTGCAGCCACTGCGCCGCCAGTCGGCCCAGTCGCCGCTGCTGCTCCTGCAGCGCCACGATCGGGCCGGACGACCCCAGGTTGGAGGTGAACAGCACCGCCGACGTCATGCTGAAGTTGCGGATCTGCACCGTGGTGCCGCCCAGGTCGCGGTGGATCGGGTACGCCTGCATGCGGCCGGGCGACACTTCCCACGCGGTCGCCGTCACCGGCACGCCCGGCACCGTCACCGACAGCGTGGCCGCCGCCGACTGTCCCGGCACGAACTGGGCCCCGCCGCCGACCCACATCGGCAGCACCAGCACTCCCTCCGGCGTGCGGAACACCGCCGCCTTCACGTCGTGCATCGACGTGTCGATCCAGTCCGGCGGCCGCGACGCCAGCGTCAGCACTCGCTCCAGCATGCCCAGCTCCTGGTTGAGCAGCGCCATCGCCAGCAGCCGATCCTTACCCTGGTGGCTGTCGGCCAGGTAGCGGTCTGACCAGTACGCCAGCCCGCGGTAGCCGGCCGACAGGGCGGTGTAGGCGAGCAGGCGGATCTGTTCCGGCTGCGGGCCGATCGGCTCGACGAAGTCGGTCCGCTCGGTCTCGCGGTTCATCTCCAGGAACCACTCCGGCAGGTGCGTCTGAATCCACGTCCAGGCGTAGCCGTCGGCGGCCAGCTGGCGGCGGAGCACCAGCCACTGACGGTACGCCGGTAGCTCCAGCGACGTCATCAGCGGCCAGCGGTGCGTGCCCATCATCATCCCGTCGACGGCCCGCGAGTAGCCGCGGTAGCCGTCCCACACGTCGGCCATCACGGGCCGGTGCGGGTCGGCGAGTCGGAACGATCGCGCCAGCCGGGTGACGTCGGCGTAACGCTCGGCGCCTAAATTGCTGCCCAGGTCCCAGGCGAGCACCGCGTCCTGTTCGGCGAAGCGCGACACCTTGCGGGTGAACTCCTCGGTCGACGTCGGTTGCCCGGCGGCGCCGCCGCGCGTCGACACGTAGACCTGGGGCGGGGCGATCGACGGCACCAGCCAGAACCCCAGCCCGGCGGCGTCCTCGACCAGCGCCGGCGGGGTCGACTCGTCCATCCACAGGGTGTTGAAGCCGGCGTCGCGGAGGGTCCGCAGCGGCGGCGACCCGGTGTGCCGGATGCCGCGCAGCAGGAACCGCTTGCCGTTGACGAGTAACTGATTACCCCGAAGCTGCACCTCGCCGGTGCGGCGCGCAGCCGGGCGCGCGGTGGCGACGGCCGCCGGCCGCGGGGTCGGCTCCGGCAGTACCGGGCGGGTGTCCTCGACCGGGCCGACCTCCAGGTCGTCCACCCACACGTCGACGGTGCCGGGGCCGTCGTACAGGTTGAGCACCAGCTGATCGATGTACGCGGCGGTGGTGTCGACGGCCCGGCCGAGCCGGTGGGTGAGCAGCTGCCCCTGTTCACGGAGCCGCTTGACCGGCTGCGGCAGGGTGAGCAGCTTCCACCGGGTGCTCTGGTACGGCTCGCAGCGGACCAGCACGGTGAGCGGCCGCGAGGCGTCGTCGGGGTCGCGCTCGCGCGGCAGGACGACGCGGCAGAGCAGCTGGATGCCGGGGCGGTTCGATTTCACCCACAGGCTCAGGTTCAGCTCGTCGCTGATGACCGCGCGGGGCAGGTCGAAGGTGTAATGGATGAAGCTGCCCTTCTCGACCTGCAGCCGCAGGTGTTCGCAGCGCTGCCCGCCGTGGGCCGACTCGTCGGTCAGCGCGTGCCGCAACACCTGCACGGCGGCGTCGGTGCTGCCGGCCTTCCAGTACGGCCCGCGCGCCTCGAAGCCGTTCTGCAGGATCTGCTGACCGAGCACCGTCCGCGGCTCCAGCAGGATCAGCCCCGCCAGGCCGACGAACGCCACAGCCAGCCACCAGCGCAACGGTCGCATGCCTCGCACCTCCACCCGAACGGGCGGGCGCCTCCCGGCCCCCGCGTCCGCAGCGAGACGCTATAACACGTCCGCCGAGGCCGGCCAAGGTCAGGATTCGGGCGGACCGGAGCGGAAAAGAAGGGAACCACCAAGATCACAAAGCGCACAAAGCCAAGGAGGAAGAGAAGAAGAGTGAACTGTCGGAAGTACCCGCTCCCGCTCGCCAACAGCCCATCGGGCCGGGCGAGCGAGCGTACGCCCGTACCCCAACCGGCGACGGCGCGGCGGGCGGTCCATACAGTGGTCAGAGTTCCTGCCCGACGGGAGATCGCTGCCGGTGCCGCTGCTGTTTGCCCTCACCCTGTTCGTCGCCGCCGCTCTGCTGTTCCTGGTCGAGCCGCTTGTCGGCAAGCTGCTGCTGCCGGCGCTCGGCGGTACGCCGGCGGTGTGGAATACCTGCCTCGTCTTCTTCAACGTGGCGCTGCTCGCCGGTTACCTGTACGCGCACGGCACCAGCCGTCGGCTGCCGGCGGCGCGGCAGGCGCGCTGGCACCTGCTGGTGCTGCTCGCGCCGGTGACGGCGCTGGCCGCCGGGTGGTGGCTGGCCGGGTCGCCGCTGCCGGTGCTGACCGGGCTGCTGCCGACCGACCACGATTACCCGATGCTGCCGCTGCTCGGGCTGCTGGCGGTCGCCGTCGGGCTGCCGTTCGCGGCGCTGGCGACCACCTCGCCGCTGCTGATGCGCTGGTTCGCCGCCGCCGGCGGACCGGCCGGCCGCGATCCGTACTACCTCTACGCCGCCAGCAACGCCGGCAGCCTGCTCGGACTGCTCGCCTACCCGTTGCTGGTCGAGCCGGCGTTGCCGCTGCACCGGCAGCAGACGTGGTGGGCGGTGGCGGCTGCGGCCGAGTTCGCCCTGATCGGCCTGTGCGCCGTCGTCGTCGCCCGCTGGGCGCCCTCGTCCGCCGTTGAGCCGACGATGGCCGACACGCCCGCGTCCGTCGAGCCGATCGCGCCGCGCCGGATGCTGCGCTGGCTCGGGCTGGCGGCGCTGCCGGCGGCGCTGCTGATGGCGGTCACCAGCCACCTGACCACCGACCTGGCGCCGGTGCCGCTGTTGTGGGTGTTGCCGCTCGCCCTGTACCTGATCAGCTTCATCGTCGTCTTCGCCTGGTGGCCGGAGCGCGTGCAGCGGGCGCTCGGCCGGGTGACGCCGATGCTGCTGCTGTTCCTGGTCGTGCTATTCGTGAGCAACGCCGCCGAGCCGGTGGTGCTGGTGGTGACGCTGCACCTGGGCGTGTTCGTGGCGGTGACGTTTCTGTGCCACGGCGCACTGGCCCTCGATCGGCCGGCGAGCGAGCACCTGACGGCGTTCTACCTGACGCTGTCGCTCGGCGGAGTGGTCGGCGGGCTGGCGTGCGCCATCGTGGCGCCGGTGGCGTTCGCCCGGCTGGGGCTGCTCGAGTACCCGGTGGCGGTGGTGTTGGGGGCGCTGGTGCGGCCAGGCACGGGAATCGACCGGCCGCGCTGGTCGGATTTCCTGCTGCCGCTGGGGCTGGCGGGGTTGACGGTGGCGCTGGCGTGGGGCGGCGACGCCTTTTTCGGGCCGGTGGCGGACGATCCGACGCAGGCGGCGACCGATCGGCTGATCCGCGGGGCGGTGACGTTCGGGCTGCCGACGGTGCTGGCGTACTGCCTGGTCAACCGGCCGCTGCGCTACGCGCTGGCGCTGGCGGTGCTGATCGCCGCCACCCCGCTGGAGCGCCGGCAGCACGGCCAGGTGCTGCTCACCGAGCGCAACTTCTTCGGCACGCTGCGGGTGACCCGGACGCTCGATGGACGCTTCGTCCGCCTGGTGCATGGCACGACGCAGCACGGCCAGCAGCGGACCGACGAGGACGGCCCGCCGACGCCGCTGATGTACTACCACCCGACCACCCCGGTCGGCCGCGCCCTCCGCGCGCTGCCCGATCAGCGACTGCAGCGGGTCGGGCTGGTCGGCCTCGGTTGTGGCGCGCTGGCCGCCTACGCCCGGCCGGGGCAGCACTGGACGTTCTTCGAGATCGACCCGGCGGTCGCCCGCATCGCGGCGGACGAGCGCTACTTCACTTACCTGAAGGAGTGCCGCGGCGAGGTCGACGTGGTGCTCGGCGATGCCCGCCGCCGACTGCACGAGGTGCCCGACGGCAGCCTGAACGCCCTCGTCCTCGACGCCTTCAGCTCCGACGCCATCCCGGTCCACCTGCTCACCCGCGAGGCGTTCGAGCTGTACCTCCGCAAGCTGACGCCCGACGGGGTGCTGCTGTTACATCTGTCGAACCGCTACCTCGATCTGCCGCCGCTGGTGGCGCGAATCGCCGCGTCGTTCGACCCGCCGCTCATCGCCCGCACCGAAACCGACTACCCGTCGCCGCGCGAGGCGGAGGAGGGCAAGTTCGCGTCGACGTGGACCGCCGTCGCCCGCCGGCCGGCCGACCTGGCCGGGGTCGCCGTTCCGCCGCGCTGGCAGCCGGAGCGGACGCCGGCGCGGGTGCTGTGGACCGACCAGTTCTCCAACCTGCTCGGCGCCTGGCGGCAACCGGACTGACCGTCGCCGCCGCGGGTCGTAGAATCGCTGCAAGACCAGCGCGAGGAGCGACCATGAAGATACTCGTCATCGACGTCGGCGGGACCAACGTGAAGGTCAAGCACGAGGACGGCCCGGAGGTGCGCAAGGTGCCGTCGGGACCGGACCTGACCGCCCAACACATGGCCGACGGCGTCAAGCGGGCGACCGCCGACTGGGGGTACGACGCGGTGACGATCGGCTACCCCGGCCCGGTCATCAACGGCCACATCACCCGCGAGCCGGTGAACCTCGGCAAGGGGTGGCTGGGGTTCGACTTCTCCGCCGAGTTCGGCAAGCCGGTCAAACTGATCAACGACGCCGCCATGCAGGCGCTGGGCAGCTACGAGGGCGGCAAGATGCTGTTCCTCGGACTGGGCACCGGGCTGGGTAACTGCATGATCGTCGACCAGACCATCCTGCCGATGGAACTGGGCCACCTGCCGTACAAGAAGGGCCGCACGTTCGAGGACTACGTCGGCAACGCCGGGATGAAACGGCTGGGGCGGCGGAAGTGGCAGGGGGTGGTGTTCGACGTGGTTCACCGGCTGCAGGAGGCGCTGCTGCCCGACTACGTCGTGCTCGGCGGCGGCAACCTGAAGAAGCTGGACGAGTTGCCGCCCGGTTGCCGGCCGGGGGACAACGACAACGCCTTCGTCGGCGGGGTGCGGTTGTGGCACCCGACCGGCGGCTGAGCAGCGGAGGCGAGCCATGAGCGGAGTGACCGGCCCGGTCGGACCGCGCGGGCGGCCGGCCGTCGCCTGGGCGGTGATCGCCGCGGCGGTGGCGGTGGTGCTGTGGCGAAACGCCGGCCCGCCGGCCGTTGGCGGGATACCGCGCTGGCTGGTGCCGCTGCAGATCCAGGCCCGCTACGTGGTCGGCGCCGCCCGGCTCGGGCTGCCCGGGGCCGACCCGGCTGAGATGTACCGGACGGCCGAGCGGCTGCTGCGGGGCCGCGACTACCCGCAGCGGCTGCGCCTGGCGACGGTGGCCGGCGAGCTGGCCGGGCCGGCGCAGGCGCGGGAGGACCTGGCCGCGCTGGAGGCCGATCGGCGCAAGCCGGCGCCGTCGAGGCCGACGCCGCCGATGCGGAGACGGTCGCCCTGCTGCAAAAGCTCTATTCCGGCTACGAAAAAGGGGTGAACGATCCCGCCGGCGTGCTCGACGCGGCGGAGCGGCAGGCGGTCCGCGATCGGCTCGGCTGGTTCGGCGCGCTGGCGCTGGCACCGGCCGACGGCGACCCGGCGGCGCGCGAGCAGGTGCTGGCGCCGGCCCGGCGGACAGCGATCGCGTCGCTGGGGTTCGTGGTCGCCGGCGGCGCCGCCCTGGCCGTGGGCGGGTTTCTGCTGCTGCTGCTCGCCGCCCTGGCTTACCGGCGGCAGCTGGCCTCGGGGTTTGCCGCCCCCACCGGCCACGGCGGGGTCTACGCCGAGACGTTCGCCGTCTACCTGGCGGGGTATCTGACGCTCGGGTTTGCGCTGCGGCAGGTGCCCGCCGGCCGGTGGCAGCTGGCGGTGAGCGGGCTGGCGATGCTGCTCAGCCTGGCGGCGGTGGGCTGGCCGGTGCTGCGTGGGATACCGTGGCGGCAGGTGCGCGCCGACCTCGGGCTGACGATCGGCCGCCGGCCGCTGGTCGAGGTCCTGTGCGGGCGGGTTGTTACCTGACCGCGGTGCCGCGCTGGCCGTCGGGCTGCTGGTGATGGTCGGGCTGATGGCTCTGGGGAGGAAGACGGGCGTCACCCCGGCCACGCCGACCCACCCGATCGTCGGCGTCGCGCTGACGGCCGACTGGCGGGTGTGGCTGCAGGTGTTCGTGGTGGCCGCCATCGTCGCGCCGGTGGTGGAGGAGACGTTCTTCCGCGGCGCTCTCTACCGGCACCTGCGCGACGCGACGGCGGGGCTGCCGCGGTGGCAGAGTGTGACGGTGGCGGTGGCGGCGTCCGGATTCGTGTTCGCCGTCATCCACCCGCAGGGCTGGCTGGGGGTGCCGGTGCTGATGGCGCTGGCGGCGGCGTTCGCGCTGGCGCGGGACTGGCGCGGCAGCGTGGTCGCCCCGATCCTCGCTCACGCGATCAACAACGGCGCGACGACGTTCCTGCTGCTGCTGCTGGCCGGCTGAGCGATCAGCGCGTCTTCTTTTTCGGCAGGAACCGCTCGGTGACGTCGTCGACGATCGCCTTGAGCGGCGGCGATTCGGCATCTTCGAGCTTGTCGGCGGCGACCCGGTGGGCGCTGGCGATTCGCAGCTTGCGGTAGAGCACGGCGGTCAACCCGTCGCCCAGCGCATACTTCTCCAGCTCGCCCTTGTCGGCCAGGCCGACGACGACGTGGCGGAGCTTCAGGTCTTCCACCAGCCGTTCCAGCCGCTTCGCCAGCTCCTCGCGCTTCTCGTCCTGGGTGACGACATTGGTCAGGTCGTCGAACACGAAGACGACGAATGCGCGGAGACGGGCGCGGCGGCTGTTTTCGATCGCCGCGTCGAGCTTCTGCAGCAGCGCCTGCACGCCCTTGCTGTCGTCGTGGCCGTTGACCAGCAGCATGACGGTCGGATCGAGTTCGTACTCGCTGATCAGGCAGTGGAACTTGCCACGGGTGACGTAGTCCTTCTTGCCCGGCCGCGGCGCCGCGTCGGCGGTCGGGGCCGCCATGTTGACGTTGTACGAGTGAAAAGTGGCCGGCAGGTTGTTGCCGGTCGCCAGCGGGTCTTTTGGTTTGCTGTCCTGAGCGGAAACGAGCGGAACCATGAGGACCAGACACGACAGGACGGGGCAAGTGCGGAACACGGGAACGAGCCTCCAGCCGGGACGTGCGTTCTTCCTCCTTTCCACCATGTCCTACCCGGCGGCGTTCGTCAAGCCGGCGGCGGCGGCGGCGGCGGACGACGGCCCAGCGGCGGCGGCACACCCGGCGCCGGCGGCCTACTCGGGGTTGGTGGGCGGCTGAAGCGGGTCGAAGGCGGTGGAGTCGAGCGGTACCCCGTCGGCGTCGTCTCCGGGGCCGAACACGGCTCCGCCCTCCTCCAGCGGCCGCAGCTCGACCGGCGCGCCGGGATCGAGGTGGACGGCGAACAGCACCGGGCCGAGCTGGATCATGTCGCCCTCGACGAGCGGGAGTTCGGCGACCAGCAGCCGGCCGTTCACCAGAGTGCCGTTGCGGCTGCCGAGGTCGGTGAGGGTGGCCGCTGAGGGCGATACGCAGAGCAGGCAGTGCTGCCGGCTCACCCAGTCGCTGTTGAAGCGGATGTGGCACTCCGGGCCGCGGCCGAGGAAATACTCGCCCGGCCCGAAGACCAGCACTTTCCCGGACGGCCGCCCCTGGGCGACACACAGTTGGACGTTCATGGCGTTCCGCCCCGCGGGCGATGCGGGCCGGCGAAACGAACCGGGTGCTGCCACGTCGGCACAGGTCCGGTCCGTACTCACCCGCAATTATTTGAGTATAGCTCGTAATTCTTGGGAAGGAGCATGGTCAATCGGCCGTCGCGGCTGCTACAAGAGAGAGGAATGTCCCGGTCCGTCCGTCCTCGCAGGAGGCGCCGCATGCTCCGCATCGCTGTTCTGACCCCTGTCGTCGCCCTGGTCGTGGCTGCGGCGCCCGTCGCGGCGGCCGATCCGACCGAGGCCCGGCTGGCCTTACGCACCGCCGAGGCGCTGTACGCCGACATCCGCACGACGCAGCTGGCCAACGGCTTGCGCGTCTACCTCAAGCCGATCCGCGGCTCGACCGCGGTGACGACGATGGTCGTCTACAAGGTCGGCAGCGGCGACGAGGACAAGACGGTCACCGGCCTGTCGCACTACCTCGAACACCTGATGTTCAAGGGCACCGTGCAGCTCAAGCCGGGCGACATCGACCGGCTCACCTTCCGCGCCGGCGGGTCGAACAACGCCTACACCTCGACCGACCTGACCGCCTACCACTTCACCATGCCGGCCGGCCGCTGGCAGGAGGCGTTGGCGGTCGAGGCCGACCGCATGCGCAACCTGCGCGTCGACCGCGCGCACGAGTTCGACAAGGAGAAGGGCGCCGTCATCAACGAACTGACCGGCAACGAGGACCGGCCGTGGGAGCTGGAGTCGAAGGCGCTGTTGCCGCTCTTATTCGGCTCGAAGCATCCTTACGGACACCCGGTGATCGGTGAGGAGAAGCACGTTCGCGACGCCACCGAGACGGTCATCAAGGATTACTACGATCGCTGGTATTACCCGAACAACGCGGCGCTGGTGATGGTCGGCGGGTTCGACGCCGACGAGGCGCTGAAGACGATCGAGCGGCTGTTCGGCCCGCTGCCGGCGGGCAAGCTGCCGGCGCGGAAGACGGTGCCGGCCGAGCCGGTGAAGCTGCCGGTGCGCAAGGAGATGGCGTCGAAGTTCAGCGTGCCGCGGCTGCTGGTGGCGTATCCGGCGGCGGCGGCCGGCGACCGGGACCAGGCGGCGCTGGCGGTGCTCGACGGCCTGCTCGGCCGCGGCAAGCGAAGCCGGCTGTACCGGACGATGGTCGAGGGCGCCGCGGTGGCGTCGTCGGCCAGCAGCGACTACACCCCCGGCCGCTTCGGCGGCTGGTTCGGGTTCTACGTCGACGTGCTGCCCGGCAAGGACCGGCCGGCGGCGGAAAAGCTGCTGCTGGAGCAGGTCGCCGACCTGCGCGACAAGCCGGTGTCGGCCGGCGAACTGCACCGCGTCCAGCAGCAGCTGCTCGCCGCCGCCATCTTCAGCCGCGAGGGCACGTTTGGCCTGGCCAACAGCATTGGCGAGGCGGTGACGGTGACCAGTCTCGACTTTGCGCGACAGTACCTGCCCAGTCTGCTCGCGGTCACGCCGACGGACGTGCAGCGGGTGGCGAAGAAGTATCTCGACGCCGAGCGGTCGGTGACGATCTGGTCGGTTCCACCGGCGAAGAAGACCGGCCTGGCCGCCGCGCGGCGAGCGGCGGCGGAGTCGATCGGCTGGCCCGCGCCGATCGGCCGGCGGAGGCGGCGTTCGACCTGGCGAAAAGCGCGCGCGAGGTGCTGCGCCGAACGGGCTGGTGCTGGTGCTGTTCGAGGATCGCCGGCTGCCGATCGTGCCGGCGCACGCCAGTCTGCGCCAGGCCGGCATCTACCAGAGCGACGCCCAGGGGCGTGGCGAGCGCTGACCGCCGCTGCTCGACGAGGGGACGACGCGCGCACCGGGCGCGCCAGATCGCCGAGGCGATCGAGAACGTTGGCGGACAGCTGGCGATGAGCGGCAGCGGCGGATCGGTGCAGGTGCTGTCGCCCGACCGAACGCTGGGGCTGGACCTGTTGCTCGAATGCCTGACACAGCCGGCGTTTCCGAAGGTGCCGCCCTCGCGCAGGCGAAGGCGCGGCTGCTGGCGGAGATCGAGGAGAACGAGACGCAGCCGGAGACGCGCGCCCGCCAGCGGTTTTTGCGGCTGGTGTTCGGCGACCATCCGCTCGGCCGGCCGTCGAGCGGCACGGTGCGGACGGTCCAACCGCTCACCCCGGCCGACAGCGCCGCTTTCCACACCCGCGTGTTCGTGCCCGAAAACACCATCCTGGCGATCGCCGGATGACTTTGGCGCCGCCGCGGTGATCGCCGAGGTGAAGCGGCTGGTGGGTGGGTGGAAGAAGGCGCCTTTGCCGCCGCTGGACTTGCCGAAGGTAGGGCTGCCGGCGAAGTTCACGCAGGAGATCCTGTCGATGCCGGACGCCGCCCAGCTGCACGTCAACAACCTGGGGCACGCGTCGGCATCCGCCGCGACGACCCGGACATTACAAGCTGCTGGTGATGGACCACGTCCTCGGCACCGGGCCGGGTTTCACCGGACCGGCTGTCCGGCCGGCTTGCGCGACCGCGAGGGGCTGGCGTACACGGTGAGTGCGACGATCACGACGACGGCCGGGCTGCAGCCGGGCGTGTTCAGCTGTTGACATCGGCACCGACAACGGAGCTGGCGAAAGTAAAGGCGATGATTCTGGAAGAGTTCGCCCGCATCCCGCCGAACCGCCGACGGCGACGGAGGTCGCCGACGCGAAGGCGTACCTGGTCGGCAGCCACCTGCTGCGGTTCGCGTCCGCCGGCGGGATCGCCGCCCAGCTGGTAGCGATCGAGCGCTACGGCCTGGGCGTGCATTATCTGGACGATTACCGCAAACAGGTGTCAGCGGTAACGCCGGCGGACGTGCAGGCGGTGGCGAAGAAGTGGCTCGACCCGGCGCGGATGATCCTGGTCGCCGCCGGCGCCGTCGACAAGGACGGCAAGCCGCTGAAGAAGGAGTAACGCAGGAACCGACGCCGGCGGGCGCGGTGATCGTCCACACTCGCCTGCGCTTCCGGCTACATCCGCCGGGGCCGGGGCGGGGCGCCGGGGTTCGACCGCAACGCCTCCTGCACCCGCGCACCGACCTCGGGGTTCTCGAAGCGCACTCGCACCAGTCCGCGCGACGGCGAGTAGTTGCGCACCTGCACCGGCATCCGCGTGGCGGCGAACAGGCCGAGCATCGAACCGGCGAAGCTGCCCAGGAACAGCCCGGTGAATGCCCCCAGGTACAGCGCCAGGTCGCGGCCCTCGCCGAGCAGCCCGCCGATCGCCAGGCCGACGCCGGCGCCGAGGATGGCGCCGACCGCCAGGCCGATGTAGCCGCCGTTTCGTTGCCGCGTTACCAGCCGCTCCTTGCAGGCATCGCACACCGGCACCGGAATCTCGACGCCGCGCAGCCCGCCCACCAGGACGTCGACGATCCAGTCGGCTCGTGCGGTCACGCGCAGGCGCAAGGTGTCGTCGCGCGGTCCGCCACAGCGAGCGCAGCACGGCGGCAGCTTCAGGCGCGTCAGCGGCACGGTGAACCAGGCGGTCGGGTCGGCCGGCAGCGGCAGTTCGGGCGCCGGCTCGTCGGCCTCCGGCGGTGGGACCGTGCCGGGCAGCTCGGTGCCGAGCCGGTGGCCGAGTACCAGCACCAGCTCACCGATGTCCTGGGCCTCCACCTCGTAGCGCGCCGGCAGCACCAGCTCGTCCAGCCCGGTCAGCTGCCACTGCGGGGCGCGAATCTGCCGGCCCCAGGCGACGGTCATCCCGCCGCGGCGCAGCTCGACGTAGGGCAACGCCGCCGGGTTGATCGGGATCGTCCGGCCGGCCCGCCGACTGTCCGACTGCGGCACGAAGGGTCGGTTTTCGACGTGAAACAGCGCCCACGGCGCCCACACGCTGCTGTCGCGGTAGACGATCTCCAGCCCGTCGGGGTGAAACACCAGCTCGTGTCCGCGCAGGGCCAGCGACCAGCCGAGCCAGACGGCGGCGCCGACCAGCAGGCCGACGCCCAGGGCGATCCGCTCGCCGTCGGGCCGGCCGAGGACGAGGCACGACAGCAGCAGAACGAGGCCGGGGACGGCGAACAGGCCGGCCAGCCGGTACATCCGCCGCGGACCGATCGCCAGCGGCGCCTCCTGCAGGTAGGCGTAAGGGTCGGCCATCAGGTCGTCCACGTCGGGCAACACGTTCATGGCGTCACCTCTTACAATGAACCGATCGGCGCGGCGGGCGCCGGCCGGAACGGGTCTTCCTCCACCCATCAGTGTCGCGAATGGGCCGGCCGAGTGCAACGCCGCGCCGCCAGGAACCGCGCGTGACCTTGCATCCGTACTTCGCCACCTGTGGCCGCGGCATTGAACCGATCCTCGCCGACGAGCTGCGCCGCCTCGGCGCCGCCGACGTCGCCCCCGGCCGCGGCGGCGTGCGCTTCGCCGGCGATCGCGCCTTGCTCTACCGCGCCAACCTGTGGCTGCGCACCGCCGTCCGCGTGCTCTGGCCGATCCTCGAAGCCGACGTCACCAGCCCCGACGAGCTGTACGACGCCATCGGCACCATCGACTGGGCCCAGTGGATGACGCCGGAGCACACGCTCGCCGTCGACTGCAATGTCCGCGATTCGGCGATCACCCACTCGCAGTACGCCGCTCGTCGCGTCAAGGACGCCATCTGCGACCAGTTCATCGCCCGCTGCGGCCGGCGCCCGAGCGTCGACGTCGAGGCGCCGATGCTCGGCTTCAACCTGCACGTCTACCGCAACCACGCTGTCCTCAGCCTGGACAGCTCCGGCGATTCGCTGCACAAGCGCGGTTATCGGCCGATCCAGACGAAGGCGCCGCTCAATGAGGCGCTGGCCGCCGCGCTGATCCTGCGGACCGGCTGGCCGGGAACGACGCCGCTGGTCGACCCGATGTGCGGCTCGGGTACGCTGCCGATCGAGGCGGCGTGGCTGGCGCTGCATCGACCGCCGGGGCTGACGCGCAAGCGGTTCGGGTTCATGGGCTGGATGGACTACGACGTGGCCGAGTGGGCCGAGCTGCGCGACGAGGCGCGGCGCGGCATGCTCCGTGCCCTGCCGGCGGTCGTCACCGGCTCCGACGTCCGCGGCGACGCCGTGTCGTTCTCGATCGACAACGCCAAGGCCGCCGGCATCGGCCACCTGCTGCGCTTCACCAAGGCGAACGTCCGCGACCTGACGTTGTCGGAGAATGAGCCGGGTGTCGTTATCTGCAACCCGCCCTACGGTGAGCGAATCGGCGAGGAAAAAGATCTTTTCCCTCTCTACCGCATGCTCGGCGAGGTGTTCCGCACTCGCTGCGTCGGCGGGCAGGCGTGGGTGTTCACCGGCAACGCCCGGCTGGCCCACGCGATCGGGCTGGAGCCGACCGAGAGCGTGCCGCTGTTCAACGGCAAGATCCCCTGCCGATTGCTCCGCTTCGACCCGCGCTGACGGCGAAGGGCCGGCGGCGGCCACCGTTCGGCTCATGTTGCCTCTCCTGCCGGCCGAAGATAATCCGAGATGAATCCTCGGTCGCGCTCGCGCTTGCGGGCGGTCCCGCAGATGGAGCAAGCATGGCCACGGTCTTTCGCGAGCACGCGCTGGCGCATCGGTTGCTCGATGGGCTGGCGGGGCTGGAGATCGGGGCGGCAGCGCACAATCCGTTCGGCCTGAACACCCGTAATGTCGCCCCGCCGGACGACTTCGAGTTCTACGCCGGGGCGCAGTCCGACCAGGGCGTCGCCCCGGCCCGGGTCGATATCTGGGCGACCGCCGACGCCCTGCCGCTCGCCGACGACAGCGAGGACTTCGTCCTGAGCAGTCATGTCGTCGAGCACCTGCCGAACGTCATCGCCACCTTCTGCGAGTGGAACCGGGTCGTCCGGGTTGGCGGCTTCATCTTCATGATCGTGCCTCTGCGCGACGCTCTCCCCGCCGACCAGGGCCGACCGCTCACCTCGCTGGAACATTTCATCGAGGACTACACCCGGGGTCACACCCTCGACTCGCACCCGACCGACGGGGTGCCCGGCGGGCGAATGGGACACTACCACGTCTTTACCCCGGACATTCTGCTCGACGTGGTCGGCTGGATGCGCCGGCAGCGGCTGTGCGACTGGGAGCTGGCGGCACGAGAGAACATCGACAGCAAGGTCGGCAATGGCTTCACGCTGGTCTTCCGCGTCCTCTCCAAGCACCAGGCGAAGGAACGGCCGGTCCTCGGTCCGGCCTCCAGGTCGAACGAGTGCGAAGTCGCGCAGGCGTCAGGAATGATTCGCCTCGTGGCGGATGATGCCGCCATGAGGGAGGGGACGGAGAAACTGGCCGACGCGGAGCGGCGTTATCAGGAGGCCGAGCGCGTCGTTCAGGAACTGCTGCGGACGATCGAGAGCGAACACGGCCTGCTCGGCGCCCGGCTCCTCTGCCGTTTCCGCGTCCTGCGCAACCGCCTGTTTCCGCCCGGCAGTCGGCGCTGGCCCCTCTACCTCGGCCTGCGCGACGCGGCCTGTCGAACGCTGCGGCTGCCGGGCCAGGCCGCCAGCGGTCTGTCCAGCTGGTTACGCCGCGCCCGCGAGGCGGCGCGGTGGTCGGCACGGCGACATCTGCGGCAGCGCGCCCGGGTGCTGAACTATTGCCCGCTCATCAGCATTCTCACCCCGGTCTACAACGTCGAGCGCCGCTGGCTCCGCGCCATGATCGAGTCGGTGCGCGGCCAGGTCTATCCGAACTGGGAGCTGTGCCTGGTCGATGACGCCTCGACCGCGCCTTCCGTCCGCGTCGAGCTGGCGCACTGGGCCGCTCGCGATGCGCGCGTGAAAGTGAAGTTTCTCGACCGCAATCGTGGCATCGCCGGCGCATCGAACGAGTGCCTGGCGATGGCCGGCGGCGAGTTCGCCGCGCTGCTCGATCACGACGACCTGCTCACTCCCGATGCCCTGCTCGAGGTCGTCGAGCTGCTCAACCGCGACCCGTCGTGGGACCTGATTTACAGCGACGAGGACAAAATCACTGCCTCCGGCGCCTGCTACGATCCGGTGTGGAAGACCGGCTGGAACCCGTCGCTGCTGCTGAGCTGCAACTACATCACTCACCTGGGGGTCTACCGGACCCGGCTGCTGCGGCAAATCGACGGCTTTCGCACCGATTTCGACGGCAGCCAGGATTATGACCTTGTCCTGCGCTTCACCGAGCAGACGACCCGGATCGCGCACATTCCCCGCGTGCTGTATCACTGGCGCGTCATTCCCACCTCGACGGCGGCCTCGGCGCTGGCCAAGCCGTACGCCTACCTCGCCGGGCGACGGGCCATCGAGCAGGCCCTGCAGCGCCGGGGCCGGCCGGCGCCGGTCGAGATCCACACGCCCGGCCACTACCGGGTGCATCATCCGGTTCACGCCGGCGCCGCGGTGAGCCTGATCGTCCATCCCCAACCGGGCGCGGACGGTCGGATCGACCTGGAAGGCATGCTGCGGTCGACGGCCGGTTCGTGGGACCTGGAGTACCTGGTAGTGACGGCGGCGGGACAGCGAATCGTGGTGCATTCCGCGACCGTTCCGATGCGGGCCGTCGTTCAGCAACGCGGCCAGTCGCTGACCGCCACCCTGAACGAGGCGGTCCGCCAGGCGAACAGCCGCCACCTGGTGTTCCTGACCAGCGGCGTGCGGCAGATCCATGCGAACTGGCTGATCGCCCTGATCGAGCAGTTCCAGGCCTCGGCGTCGGGGCCGTGGGGGCGCGCATTCTCGGACGGGATGGCCGGTTGCTACACGCCGGCCTGATGCTCGGATGCGCCAGCCAGCCGCACTCGCCCAACGTCCTGTTGCACAGGGCAGGCCTCAACCAGCTGTTTTACACCGATGCGGTGCGCAACTGCAGCGCCGTCGGCGGCGGTTGCCTGGCCGTCGATCGGTTCGCCTTCGAGCAGGTCGGCGGGTTCGATGAACGCCTGGTCGGCCGTTATCACGACATCGACCTGTGCCTGCGTCTTCGCCAGGCGGACTGGCAGATCGTCTACACCCCGTGGGCGCAGCTGCAACAGACCGTGCCGCTGGTGCCGGCGCCGACCGACGCCGACGACTTCCAGCGGTTCCAGGCCCGCTGGGCGGAGCAGCTGCCGGTGGATCCGTTCTGCCCGCCGAAACTCCGCCGCGCCGCCTGAGGCAGCACCGGCCTCAGCCGGACAGCGACCGGGGCGCCCGCAGGCAGCCGTCGTCCTCCACCGCCGGCACCGGCTCGTCACCCGCTTCCTGCAGCTGCAAGAGCGACAGGTTGCGATAGAGGCTATCGGCCGGTCCATCAGTGCCGCGTGGCTGCCGGACTCGACCAGCGCGGCCGTCGTCGACCACGAAGATGCGGTCGGCCCGCTGCACGGTCGACAGGCGGTGAGCGATGACGATCGCGGTACGGCCCTCCATCAGCCGGTCGAGCCGCCTCCAGTACCAGCCGTTCGCTGCCGGCGTCGAGCGAGCTGGTCGCCTCGTCGAGCAGCAGCACCGCCGGATCGCGGAGGACGGCACGGGCGATGGCGACGCGCTGGGCGCTGTCCGCCGGACAAGCTCGCACGCCGCGTTCGCCGACCTTCGTCTCGTAGCCGTCGGGAAACGCGGCGATGAAGTCGTGGGCGTTGGCTAGGCGGGCGGCGTGCTCGACCTCGACGCGGGTGGCGCCGGGCCGGCCGTAGGCGATGTTGTCGGCGATCGTCCCGCCAAAGAGGACCACGTCCTGCGGCACCAGCGCCAGGTTGCCGCGCAGCTCGTGCAGGTCGTAGTCGCGCACGTCGCGGCCGTCGACGCGGACAACGCCGCTGTCGGGGTCGAAGAAGCGCAGCAGCAGCGACATTGTCGTCGACTTGCCGGCGCCGGACGGGCCGACCAGGGCGATCCGTTCGCCCGGCCGCGCCTCCAGCGACAATCCGCGCAGCACCGGCACTTCCGGTCGCGACGGGTAACGAAAATGCACGTCGTCGAACGCCACCTCGCCGCGCAGCCGGCGGGGCGGGGGCGGCGCTTCGGGCAGCGCCTCGGGCGTCTCGTCGAGAATCTCGCGGACCCGCTCGCTGGCGCCGAGCGTTCGCTGGATGCCGCTGTACGTCTCGGCGAACGAGCCGACGGCGCCGGCGACGTAGACGGTCAGCAGCATGAAGCGGGCCAGGTCGCCGGGCGACAGCTGGCCGTCGAGGACGAGGTGAGCGCCATACCACAGCACCAGCACGATCGAGCCGAACAGGGCGAACACGATGAACGACACGAACGCTCCCTCGTACACGCCGGAGCGGAGGGCGACGGCCAGGTAATCGCCCAGCGCCTTGCCGTAGCGGTCCTGCTCGTAGCGTTCGCCGGTGAACGCCTTGACGGCGGCGATGTTCTGCAACGACTCCTCGACGACAACGCTGCTGTCGGCGAGGCGGTCCTGGGCCAGCTTGGCGACGCGGCGGATCAGCTGGCCGAAGCCGACGGCGACCACCATCAGCACCGGCACAGACAGCAGCATGACCACCGTCAGCCGCAGCGAGGTGGCGAGGATGAGGGCGACTCCGCCGGCAAGCAGCACCATCTCGCGGAGGAAGTGGGGCACGGTGGAGACGAGGGTGTCGCGGAGGCGGGTCAGGTCGCTGGCGACGCGGCTGGACAGCTCGCCCACGCGGCGGCTGTGGTGGAACGTCATCGGCAGCCGGACGAGGCGAGCGAAGGTGTCGCGGCGCAGGTCGACCAGCGTCCGTTCGCCGATGTCGACGAACAGCACGGTACGGAGGAAGGCGAACGCCGCCTGCACCGCCAGCACGCCGACGAGGACGAGGGCGATGAGGTTGACATTGTGCAGCCACGACGTCGGCGCTTCGTCGCGGAGTCGCAGCAGTGCCGCGTCGACGAGGCTGCCGGCGAAGTACGGGAACCCGAGTCCCGCGACTCCGCCGACGAACAGGAACGCCATCGCGAGAGCGAACCGTCCGCGATACGGCCACAAATAGCGGAACAGCCCGGCGGCGTGTGCCAGCGTGCGGCGATTGAGAGGCGCTTTTGGCAGATCCATGGAGTCCTGGTCACGACGTGGCATCACGCTCCTCCGCAGGCGAACGCCTGTATTGTAGGCGCGGCGAAGGACGCCCCGAGGGCGTCGCCCGGGAGCGCGACGTCATGTGTCCTGCGCTGACTCGGGGCACTGACGTGCTCCCGCTCGCCTGGCAAGTGGGACTGGCGCTCTTTGGCGAGCCCGGTCCCGTAAGGGCCGGGAGTTCTTCGTCAGGAACGCGACGTCGCGCTTTACGCGCTGACTCGGGGCACTGACGTGCTCCCGCTCGCCTGGCAAGTGGGACTGCCGCTGTCTTTCTGCTGGCTACTCGCATTTGCCGCATCTTCCGCTTGATTCGCCTTCCGACCGGGGGTATCGTCCCGCCCCGAACGGATGGTGCGACGGCGAATCGCGGTTCGGAAGGAGATGAGGCAATGACCATGCGGTCCGCGCGGGGACGCTCCCTGCGATACCTGGCTGCCGGACTGGTCCTTGGCAGCCTGACGGCCCTCGGCTGTGGGCAGAAGGCCCAGCCGGATCCCTCGGCGAAGAGCGTCGACCCGGCGCCGGCCGCGACGACGACCAGCGGCGGCAAGACGGTGGCCGCTACCCCGGTGTCGAAGAACGCCAGCGCGGCCGGCCGCGATCGGCTGCACCAGGCATTTGCCGACGCCGTCCGCAGCGCCGACAATCCGCCGCCGGCCGACGCCGTCCGTCCGCCGGATGAGACGGTTACCAAGAAGCCGGTCCACCGCATCCTCGAAACCGTCCGCGGCCAGTGGGACGACATCCGCTTCACCACTCCCGCCGGCAAGAAGCTGACTTACACCGCCCGCATCGAGACGAGCGAGGGGGTGCTGGAGATCGCCCTGTTCCCCGAACAGGCGCCGAACCACGTCCGCAACTTCATCGCGCTGACTCGCGCCGGCTACTACGACCAGCTGTTCTTCGAGCGCGTCCGCCACGAAAAGAACTCCGACAGCGGCGAGGAGCTGCACATGCTCGAAGCCGGCTGTCCGCTCGGCACCGGCGCTACCGGCACCGGCAGTATCGGCTACTGGCTGAAGGAGGAGTTCACCCCGGCGGCCACGATGAGCCACGATGAGGGCATTGTCGGCGCCTGTCGCGGAGAAGAGGCAGACAGCGCGGCCACGAGGTTCTATATTAGTCTGCACAAGGCCCCGTTCCTCGACGGCAACTACACCGTCTTCGGGAAAGTTGTCGGCGGGCTGGACGTGTTGCGTAAAATGGGGCAGGTGCCGGTGGTGATCGACGACGAGGGCACCAGCCGGCCGGAAAAGCCGGTCGTCATTCAGAAGGTGACGGTCGTGTCGCACGAGACCGAGGCGACGAGCAAGTAACTCACACCGGCGTCGGCTCGACGCCGCTTCCCATCCCGCGGCGAGGTGCCGGGAGGGGACCCACCCAGAGGAATGTTGCGAACCTGGTCAGGCCCTGACGGGAGCAGCCATAAGCAACGGACCGAGTGGCGTGGATCATCCTCTCTCGGCACTCCGCCGCGGGACGGCGTTTTCAGAAATGCAGAAGTCAGAATGCAGAATGCAGAATGAAAAACCGGGGCCGGCGCGGTAGCATCGTCGCGCATTGGTGTGACGGTTCGTGTCGTTCGCCCACTCTCCCCGATCGTCGCCTGCTCGTTTTCTGTCTTCCGTTCTGCATTCTGCATTCTGCATTCTGCATTTCCGAGGCGTTCTGCATTCTGCATTTCTGAGGCGGTGGGGTGGACGTCATGGCCAAGCAAAAAGCCGGCACGACGGAGACCAAGGAGGGGTACACCGTCCTCGCGCGGCGGTATCGGCCGCAGACGTTCACCGACCTCGTCGGCCAGGAGCCGGTCGCCCGCGCTCTCGCCAACGCCCTCAAGGGCAACCGCGTCGCCCATGCCTACCTGTTCACCGGCGCTCGCGGCGTCGGGAAAACGTCGACCGCTCGTATCCTCGCGAAAGCGCTCAACTGCGAGAAGGGACCGACGCCGACGCCCTGTAACGAGTGCGAGATCTGCCGCTCCATCGCCACCGGCGAGGACGTCGACGTGCTCGAGATCGACGGCGCCAGTAATCGCCGCATCGACGAGGTCCGCGACATCCGCAGCAACGTCCAGTATCGGCCGTCGCGGGCGCGGTACAAGATCTACATCATCGACGAAGTCCACATGCTCACCAAGGAGGCGTTCAACGCGCTGCTGAAAACGCTCGAAGAACCGCCGCCGCACGTCAAGTTCATCTTCGCCACCACCGAGGTGGACAAGGTCCCGATCACCATCCTGTCGCGCTGCCAGCGGTTCGACTTCGCCGGCATCAGCCTGCCGCGCATCGTCGAACGGCTGCAGGCGATCGTCGATCGCGAGGGGCTGGCGGCCGACCCCGCCGCGCTGGAATTGATCGCTCGCCGCGCTGGCGGGTCGATGCGCGACGCCCAGTCGCTGCTCGACCAGCTGCTGGCGTTCGGCGGCGAACGGCTGACCACCGACCAGGTTCACCAGCTGCTCGGCACCGCCGGCGACGAACGAGTGCTCGGGCTGGCCGATGCCGTGGTCGCCAACGACCCGAAGCGAGCGCTGGAACTGCTCGATGAGGCGTGCGTCGGCGGGCTGCAGCTGGGTGAGCTGATCGACCAGCTGATCGCCTACTGGCGCGACCTGATGGTGGTGCAGGTCGGTGGCACCGAGGGGCGCGATCTGAGCGTACCGGCTCGCCACCACGAAACGCTGACGCGGCACGCCAAGGCGCTCAGCCTCGACGCCGTGCTCGCCGGGCTGGACGTGCTGGCGGCGACCAAGGCGCGGATGCGCGGCAGCAACCACGCGCGCACGCTGATCGAGATGGCGCTGGTACGGCTCGGCCGGCTGGCCGACCTGACGGCGCTGGCGCAGCTGGCGCAGTGGGTCGGCCAGGTGCGGCTCGACCCGCGCGCCGCCGTCGGCGGACCGCCCGGCAGCGCCCCGGCCCCGCGCACCCTCGCCGCCTCCGCCGCGGCCGACGACGTAAAAAAAAAGCCCCCGATCGCCGCTGATCAGCCCGCCGCCCCGACCGAGCTGACCGCCGACACCTGACCGCAGCTGTGGCCGGCATTGAGCGGACTGATCGGGACGATGCTGGCTGGGGAGGTCAACAAGGCCGGGGTTCCAGCAATTCTCGGGCCAAACTCTCTGGTGTTCCGTTTCCCCGCGGGCTATAATCAGGCAGCGGAGTTCGTGCAGCGACCCGACCGCCTCGCACGGATCGAGGAAGCCCTTCGGCGGCTGACAGCGAAAAGCTGGACGATACGGGTCGAGGTGGCGCCGCAGAGCGCCACGCCGCTGGAACCGGCGGAGCGAACCCCGAAGGTGGGCAGCCGGGCGCGGGGCAACGCCCGCGAGGAGGCCGAAAAGGTGCCGCTCGTCCGCCGTGCCGTCGAGGTCCTGGGGGCAGCGGTTCAGCGAGTCGACGACGGCTTCGGCGAGGCCCCAGAGCAGCCTGAGCGATAATGCCCGAGGAAGAGGACAGCCATGTTCGAGATGTTCAAGGGCATGGGGCAGATGGCCGACATGTTGCGCAACCTGCCGCGCATTCGTGAGCAGGTTGAGCAAATGCAGCAGCGCCTCGGGCAGCTGACCGCCGAGGGCGACGCCGGGGCCGGCATGGTCAAGGCGAAGATTAACGGCCGCATGGAACTGCAGAGCGTTACCCTGAGCGACGAGGCGCTGAAGCTTGGCGATCGGGAGTTACTCGAAGATCTCATCCGCGGCGCCGTCAACCAGGCGATCAGCCTGATGCGCGAGCAGGTGGCGGCGGAAACCGGCAAAATGGCGTCGAACCTGGGACTGCCGCCGGGCATGGGACTGCCCGGTCTCGGCTAGCATTCGCCCTCCCGGGACGGTATCAACCTATCCGTGGGCACCAATGGGTTCCTGGCACCGGGGAGTGAAGTCGTGGACGCCGAGCCGGTCGGGGTGATTCCCCGGCTGATGAGCGAGCTGGGCAAACTACCGGGCATCGGTCCGAAGACGGCCGAGCGCTTGACCCACCACCTGCTGGCCAGCCCGCGCGCCGAGGTGTTTGCCCTCGCCGACGCCCTGCGAGCGATCAAGGAGCAGATCCGCCCGTGTGCGGAGTGCTGTAACCCGACCGAGCACGAGCGCTGCGCCCTCTGTTCCGACCCGCGGCGCAACCCGGCGCTGATCTGCGTCGTCGAACAGCCACGCGACCTGACCGCCCTGGAGCGGTCGGGCAGCTACCGCGGGCTGTACCACGTCCTGCACGGCCGGCTGGCCCCGCTCGACGGCATTGGCCCCGAGCAGCTAACCGTCGACCGCTTGCTCGCCCGTGTCCGCACCGGCCAGGTTGAGGAGGTCATCATGGCCACCAACCCGACCACCGAGGGCGACGGCACGGCGCTGTACCTGTCGACCCTGCTGGGTCCGCTCGGCGTCAAGGTAACGCGATTGGCACGCGGTTTGCCCACTGGATCGGTCCTGGAATTTGCCAATAGCCAGATGCTCAGCGATGCTCTGGAAGGGCGGCGCGTGTTGTAAATGGAGACAGGCCACGACCGGCCTCTTGGGGCCGGTCTTCACTCGGACTGGATGGGGTGACGCTCATGCAAGGTATGCGAATGGACATGAGCCAGCGGTTATCCCAACAGATGATCCTGGCGCCGCGCATGATCCAGTCCATGGAAATCCTGCAGATGCCGATCATGGATCTGCAGGAGCGCATCCAGCAGGAGCTGGACGCCAACCCGGTACTGGAGCTGAAGGAGCCGTCGACTGACGACGTCGATTACGAGGCGCCGCCGGCGGCCGAGCGCGATCCCGGCGAGCGCGAGCTGGTGATCGACGACCGCAGCAACAACGAGCTGGACTTCGATCGGCTCGACGCCCTCAGCCGCGACTGGGGCGATACGTTCAACGAGGAACACCGCCCGTCGCGCAACGGGGTCGATGAAGAGGTCGACCGCAAGCACGACGCGATGCAGAACATGGCGTCGCGGCCGCAGTCGCTGCAGGACTACCTGACCGATCAGCTCGGCTTCGTTGACCTGCCGGCCGACCAGCGGCAGCTGGCGCGGCACGTCATTTCCCACATCGACGACAACGGCTTTCTCAGCGTTCCGGACGAAGGCGATCCGGAATATCAGAAAATGCTGCGCGATCCGGAGTACCGGCCCGACCGGCCGCTGCGGCGGCGCGTGCCGACGTTCGCCGAGATCGCCGCCACCTTCGACGGCGAGGCTACTGCCGAGCAGGTGGAAGAGGTCTTTTTCCTGGTGCAGAAGCTGGACCCGCCCGGCGTCGGCGCTCGCGATCTGAAGGAATGTCTGCTGCTCCAGCTGACGCCGGAGACGCCGCACCTGGACCTGGTCCGCAAGCTGATCCTCGAACACCTGGCCGACATCCCGCACAACCGCCTGCCGGCGATCGAGCGGAGCACCCACGCCGACCTGCCGTCGGTCAAGGAGGCGATCGAGGTGATCAAGCGGCTGAACCCGCGGCCCGGCGCCGGGTTCACCGCCGAGAGCATCCCCTATGTCGTCCCCGACCTGCAGGTGGAACGCGGCGAGGACGGCAGCTACGACGCCAAGCTGCTCGATGACTGGCTGCCGAGCGTGTACATCAGCAAGCGCTACATCGAGCTGTACAAGGACAAGGGCAGCGACCCGAAGATCCGCGAGTATTTGAAGCGGAAGATCCAGTCGGCCCAGTGGCTGCAGGAGTCGATCGAGCAGCGGCGCAACACCCTCCTCAAGGTGACGCGGGCGATCATTCATCACCAGAAGGAGTTCCTCGACAAGGGGCCGGAGCACATCCACCCGCTGAAGATGCAGCAGATCGCTGACGACGTCGGCGTTCACGTCACCACCGTCAGCCGGGCGGTGGACGACAAGTGGGTGCAGACGCCGCGCGGTATCTTCCCGCTCAAGCGTTTCTTCGGCGGCGGCAAGAAGGTGGGCGACGAGGAGATTGCCTACGAGGTGATGAAGCAGAAGCTGCTGGAGATCATCGACCAGGAGGACAAGGCGAATCCGCTGTCCGATGAGGAACTGGTCACGAAGATGAACGACGCCGGCTACCCGGTCAAGCGGCGAACGATCACCAAGTATCGCCAGATGGCCGGCATCCCCTCGTCGCGCGAGCGGAAAGACTGGAAGTGACTCCGAGAAAGCCCGAAGCGCGAGCGAGGGATTTCTTTCCCCGCGCTTCGGGTTGTTTGTATTTCCACCTCGGGGTATAGCGGAAGCTGGACGAGAACCTGCGAGCGGACGGAGGGCCACGGATGGCGATCCTCGAGGTACACGGGCTGGTCAAGTACTACAAGGGCCGCAAGGTCGTCGACGGGGTGAACTTCGAGGTGAACCTCGGCGAGGTGGTCGGCCTGCTCGGGCCGAACGGCGCCGGCAAGACCACCAGCTTCCGCATGGCCACCGGCCAGATCACCCCCAACGAGGGCACCGTCCTGTTCAACGCCCAGGACGTCACCCACCTGCCGATGTACCGCCGCGCTCGCCTGGGCATGGGCTATCTGGCCCAGGAAACCAGCGTCTTCCGCAAGCTCTCCGTCGAGCAGAACATCCTCGCCGTGCTGGAGGCGCTGCCGCGGCACCGTACCCTCGGCCGCAAGTTGACCCGCAAAGAGCGGATCGACATGACCGACAAGGTGCTCGATCGTTTCGGACTGGCGCACATCCGCAAGAACAACTCGGCGCGGCTGTCCGGTGGAGAGAAGCGGCGGCTGGAGATCGCCCGCTGCCTGGTGTGCGATCCGCTGCTGATCCTGCTCGACGAGCCGTTCACCGGCATCGACCCGCCGACCATCGCCGACATCGAGGACATCATCCGCACGCTGCGCCAGCAGAACATCGGCATCCTGATCACCGATCACCAGGCGCGCGAGATCCTCAAAATCACCGATCGCATCTACCTGATCCACCAGGGCAAGGTGTTCATCCAGGGGACTCCCAGCGAGGTGGCCAGCAACGAGCAGGCAATCCGCACCTACCTGGGGCACACCGCCGAGGGCCTCACCTTCTCCGACGGCACCTCCGGCACGCCGGCCGCCCCGGTGGCCGCCCGTCCGCCGCTGCGCAACTTCGTCGAGCAGGACCGGGTGCAAACGCTGCTCGACCGACTGCGCACCCCGGACTACCAGCAGGCCGCCGCCGAGCTGTTGCAGCACGGCCCGGCTGCTATTCCGTCGCTGGTCGACGCGCTGGCGTGGCGCGACATGGAGATGCGCCGGCGGGCCTTCGAGGTGCTGCAACGGCTGTGGCCGGGCGTGGCGTTCGACCCGTTCGCGCCGGAGGGCGACCGGCTGCAACAGGTGGCGATGCTGCGGCAGCGCGTGGAGCGGCGCGCCGGCTGACCCTCGCTGCCGACCGGGCCGGGCCGTAGACTATCCTCCGTGATCGTTTATCGACCCGCGGAGGCCCGCCCGATGAGCAGTAACTCCTTACCCGCCCTGATCGACAGCTACCTGGCCGGACCGCGCCTGCTGCGCGCGGCGGTCGAGGGGATGACCCGCGACCAGCTGCTCGCCCGCCCGGTGCCGGGCACGTGGAGCACCCTCGAAGTGGTCGCCCACCTGGCCGACTTCGACCCGATCCTGGCCGAGCGGATGAAGCGCATCCTGGCGCTCGAGCGGCCGACCCTGCTGGTCGCCGACGAGAATCGGTTCGTCACCGCCCTGGCCTACGCCGACCGCGACGTTCAGGAGGAGCTGGCGATCCTCGACGTGACGCGCTCGCAGATGGCGCGCATTCTCCGCACCTGTCCGCCTGATGCGCTACAGCGCGTCGGCGTTCACAGCGAGCGCGGCGAGATGACGCTCGAACGAGTGCTGACGGCGGCGGTCAACCACATTCCGCACCATCTGGCGTTCATCCGCGCGAAGCGCCAGGCACTCGGCCTGCCGGAGTGAAGAAAGACTCACCACGGAGGACACAGAGGGGCACAGAGGGAAGAAGAGAGGAGAGGCCAGGTAATCCGTGTACCCGAATGTGCCCGTCGAGGGTCGTTGACAGGCCACGCTGGCGAGAGCAGAATGAGGTCGAACGCCGATCCCGCCGCTGTCACCGACGAGGCCGCCATGTTGTACCGCGTTCCCCTGGTGTTCACCCCACAGCCCGAGGGTGGTTACACCGTCACGTCGCCGGTGTTGCCGGAACTGGTGACGGAAGGCGACACGCTGGAAGAGGCCCAGGCGCATGCGCACGACGCATTCGCCGCGGTCGCCGAACTGTATGCCGAACAGGGGCGCTCACTCCCGGTTGGAACACCTTGACGATGCGCGACCGGCCGCCCGTGGTCCGGTCCTGGCGTCAGTCCCCAGGCGGCATTGGAGGCCGTCGACGATGAGCACGGTCGTTCAACACGTCCCCGTCTCCGGCGAACGGCGTCCTTCTGGCTGGGTCCGACGGCATCCGTGGCGGACGGCGGTCCTGACGCTGCTGCTCGGGTTCCTCCTGCTCAACCTGCTTGCCTACCAGCATGCAGGGGCGATGCTGACGTTCACCGACAGCGCCACCCGGACGCCGTCCCCTCACACCCTATCGCTCTGGCACAAGGCGAAAGTGCTGACGTGCGGCGTTACCGTCCCGCGGCCGGAGAACCGCCGCGAGCCGCGCGAACTGGGGCTGGCGGCCGAAACCGTTCGCCTCGATCGCACCGTCGGGCCGTGCCTGGAGGGGTGGGTGATCGCTCCGCCGAAGGCGACGGGGACGGTACTGCTGTTCCACGGCTACAGCGCGTGCCGGTCCCATCTGCTGGAGGAGGCGGGGGCGTTCACCCGGATGGGGTTCGCGGCGGTGCTGGTTGACTTCCGCGGTGCCGGCGGGTCGGGCGGGACCACCACCAGCCTGGGCTACCAGGAGGCCGACGACGTGGCCGCGGCGGTGAAGTACATCCACGAGCGCGGACTGCCGAGGCCGCTCGTCCTGTATGGGCAGTCGATGGGCGGGGCGGCGATCCTGCGAAGTGTCTCGGAGCGCGGGGTGCGAGCCGACGCGGTGATCGTTGAGTCGGTGTTCGGCCGGATGCTCACGGCGGTCCGCAATCGGTTCACGATGATGCGAGTGCCGTCGTTTCCGGCGGCCGAGCTGCTGGTGTTCTGGGGCGGAGTGCGGATCGGCTTCTGGGGGTTCGGACACAACCCGGCGGAGTACGCGCGGGCGTGCGACCCGCCGACGTTGGTGCTCCACGGCGGCGCCGACCGGCACGCGACCGTGGCCGAGGGCCAGGAGATCTACGAGAACCTGCCTGGCGACAAGGAGCTGGTGGTGTTCGACGGTGCCAGTCACACGGCGCTCCTGGCCGCCGACCCGCCACGGTGGCGCCGTGTCGTTCGGCAGTTCCTCGACACGCACATTCGGCGGGAGTCGGCGCCGCAATAAATAGACGTTATGAAGACCTCTAAAGTGTCAAAAATGGTGAGTTAGACGGCGCGCCCAATCCGCCGGCATGCGTGCGTCGTCGATAGGGTGACAGGCCCGTCCCGCGCTGGAGGATTGATCCGTGATCGCACCGCTCCCGTCCGCGTGGCGTCTCGTTGTCGTCGCGCTGCTGCTGGCGCGCCGACGCGGTGCACAGGCTGGCCACCGAGCAGTTCGGCAACGCCCGGTTACGGCCGGCTTCCCGACCTTCACCCCCGACCTGCTGCCGATCCTCAACGACCCGTCGCGCGTGTACTGGTACGAGGTCAACGGCGACGCCAGTTTCTTTTACAAGGGCGACGCCCGTACCCTCAACGCCATGCTGCGGCTGCTCGCGAAGGGCGGCATGGGGCGAGAGTTGGTGCTGCATGCCGGGCCGCTCAAGCGAACCAGCCTCGACGGCGCGCGGCCGGTCGACGCCAGCTGGCACGTCCACGTCCCCGGCGGAATTGGCCTGATTCTCTACGCCGATGGCGAGCTGGTGACCGACAAGGCGCCGACGTTGCACCTGTATCTGAACGAGCCACGGCAGCCGTTGCGCGTGCCGTCGGCGCAGGTGGCCCGGTGGATCGCCGAGCTGGACAGCGACGAGAAAGCGGTCCGCGAGCGGGCCAGCGAGGAGCTGGCGAAGCAGGGGGCGGCGGTGTTGCCCGCGCTCCGCACGGCGGTGGACACGACCGCGTCGGCCGAGGTCCGCCGCCGGGTGTCGGCGCTGCTCGCGCGCCTGCCGGGGCTGAGCCTCGACCTGCTGACCATCCCCGAGGGGCTGACCGTCATCGGACCGGACGAACTGGTCGAGCGGTGTACGCGCGGGCGGCGGAGCAAGGAGTACGTCATCCGCGGGATCGCCGCCAGCCGGCTCGCCGACCTGGAGCCGGACCGCACAAAGGCGGTCGCCGGGCTGCTGCGGGTGCTGAAAGAGGACGACAACGAGTATGTGCGGCGGAGCGTTGCCGGTACGCTGCACCGGGAAGGGTACGCCGCCCGCGCCGCGTTACCCGAGCTGCGGAAGGTCCTCGACGATGCCGACGTGAACGTGCGCAACGCCTTTCGCGCCGCCGTCGCTGCGATCGAGAAGACCAGGGAGGAGCCGGACGCGGATCGGCGGACGCGGGCGCAATTGGCGGTCCAGGCCGACATTCGCGCGTATTTGAAGGACCGGACGGCGCGGAAGCGGTGACACCAACCGGGAGACGACCTCATGCGACGACTGATGCTGGCGCTGATGATGGCGGGGTGGGCGACAGCGGCCCCGGCGGCTGATCTGGCGCAGATCAACCGCACGATCGGCAAGGAGCCGGCGTATCGCGGCAAGCCGCGCTACTGCTTGCTGGTTCTCGGCGCGAAGGCGGACACGCGCGTCTGGCTCGTCCTCGACGGCCAGACGCTCTACGTCGATCGAAACGGCAACGGCGACCTGACCGACCCCGGCGAACGGCTGGCGGTGAAGACGCCGAACCAGGATCCCGCGGCGTTCGAGGAGACGGAGATCACCGCTGGCGCCGGCGGGCCGGTCAAGTTCCGCTTCCACCTGTACGGCTGGTTCGCCCTCCGCGACGGCAAGGAAGACCCGAAGCGAGAGCTTGAGGCGAGTATCGGCGTTACACTGCCGGACGGCCGGCGGTTCGGCGCCTGGGGCGACGAGCGGGCGGGGCTGATCTTCGCACCGCGCCCGCAGGACGCCCCGGTCGTCCACCTCGGCGGTCCGCTGGTGATGGGGTTCGAGGTACGTCATCCGCTGGAGAAGAAGTCGAACGGCAGGTTCGAGCTGAGCGTCGGCGTCGGCACGCGCGGGCTGGGCGCCGGGTCGTTCGCCCATTTGTGCTATAACGTCGTGCCGAAGGACGTCTATCCGAAGGCGGTGCTGGAGTTCCCGAACAAGGAGCGCGGCGGGCCGCCGGTACGGGTGGAGATGACGCTCAAGGAACGCTGCTGAAGCTGCCGCTTTCACGACGCCGTGCGCGTCGGCGAGGTCGGCCAGGGTAACGTCCGCATCACTCTTTCGTTCGCGGACTGGAAGGGCGGGCAAGTGGACGCCGCGACATACACCATCCCGATGCCCGAGTAGCCGGGCGACGTTGTCATCCGCCGGCGGCGGGTGATACGATCGGGGGCGGAGGCTGCTACCATGCCCACGCTGTCCCGAATCGTGCCGCCGCTGCTCGCCGGCGATCACCTGTCGCGGGCCGAGTTCCTGCGCCGCTGGGACGCGCTGCCGGACCTGAAGCGCGCCGAGCTGATCGGCGGAGTCGTCTACATGCGTCGCCCCTCAGTCCCGACCACGCCGGGCCGGACAACGACGTCAGCACCTGGCTGGGTGTGTACAAGGCCGCGACCCCCGGCTGCGAGGCCGGCAACAACTGCACCTGGCTGATGAACGGCGAGCGCCCGCAGCCGGACATCTCGCTCTGGGTGCGGCCCGAGTTTGGCGGACAGGTGCGGCTACAAGAGCGGCTGATGGCGGGCGCGCCGGAATTCGTCGCCGGTGGCCTTTGCGCGACCAGCGCCGCCTACGACCTCCACGACAAGCTCGATCTGTACCAGCGGGCCGGCGTGGAAGAGTACCTCGTCGTGTTGATCCACGAACGCGAGGTGCGATGGCACCGGCAGCGGACCGGCGGGACGTTCGTGCCGCACGGCGCGCCGGCCGACGGCGTGTATCCTTCGGCGTTCCCCGGCCTGTGGCTCGACGCCGCGGCAGCGCTACTGGCGACCTTGGCCGGGTGCTGGCGGTGGTGCAGCAGGGCACGGCGTCGGACGAACACCGGGCGTTCGTCGAACGGCTGGCGGCGCACGACAGGCCGGCGCGCCGAGGACGAAAGCGGTAACGTCGCGACGGTGGCCGTCGACCGTTCCACTCGGCGTCGAAGGCGACGACGACGCAGGTGACGTTGTCCCGCGAGCCGCGGTCCAGGGCCATCTCGGCCAGGTGATCGGCCCACCGCTGCGGGTCGGGGAACCGCTGCAGCCCCGTCGCGCAGGTCGTCGTGGGTGACAAACCCGGACAGCCCGTCGCTCGCCAGCACCAGCCGGTCGCCCGCCTGCGGGTGGAACGGCCGCACTTCCGCCTCGTCGGTCATCTCGGCGCAGCCGAGGAAGCGGTAGAGCACGTTTCGCCACGGACTCATCCGCGCCTGGACCTCGCTGATGGTGCCGTTGCGAGCGAGCGCGTCGGCGACGGTGTGGTCGACGGTCAGCTGCTCCACCCGGTCGCCGCGGACCAGGTAGGCCGGACTGTCGCCCACCCCAGCCACCCACACCTCGTCCTCCTGCTGCACCGCCAGCACCGCCGTGGTGCCCATCCGCCGGGTGCAGTTCTGTTCTTGCCCCGCCAGCACGATCGCTCGATGCGCCGTTTGCAGCGCGTTCCGCACCGCCGCGCAGCCGCCTTCGTGGGCAGCGAGGCAGTCCGACACCACCTGCGGGATGATCTCCGCCGCCAGCCCGCTGGCGCGCTCGCCGTGGTCCTGCCCGCCCATTCCGTCGGCCACCAGGAAGACATGCCGCTGCGGGTCGGCGACGAACGCATCCTCGTTGTTGGCCCGCTTCCCCTGGGCACTGCGACTGCCGACGTGGATGACGAACTCCGCCATGATCGGCTCCGCGGGAACCAGCGGGTCGGCCGGCGAGCATACCGGCGACGCGCACGCAATTCTATCCTCCGATCCGTGCCAAATCCAGGGACCGGACCGGCCGCCGTCGCCCCGGCGACACTGCGTAACCGACGTTTCGTGCCTTTTCCGGACCCGTCGTGCCGGTGTCCGCCCTGCACCGTCGCGGTAAGATAACGCCAGCGGGGGTTGAAGCGCACGCGGTCGCGCCCCGCATCTCCTCGTTCCCACGCCTTCATCGAGGGTGGCTGCCATGCCGGACACGCCGTCCACCTACTTCGCCTCGCCGGACCGGGCCGGGCCGTCCGAGCTGGCCCGGCAGCGCGCCAGCGTAGCCGGCGAACCGCTCATCCAGTCGCTCATCGACGCGATGCCAGAGATGGTCGTCCTCGTCAACGCCCACCGGCAGATCGTCGCTGTCAACGAGCTGGCCGCCCGCTGGCTCGGCCGGCCGATCGGCGAGCTGATCGGCCTGCGGCCGGGCGAGGCGATGGGCTGCGCCCACGCCGCCGACGGCCCGGCTGGCTGCGGCACGTCGCCGTTCTGCAAGGTGTGCGGCGCGGTGCATGCCCTGGTGCAGAGCCAGTCGACCGATCAGCCGTGCGTCGGCGAGTGCCGCATCCTGCGCACGGAGGGGACCACTCCGCCGGCGCTCGACTTCGCCATCTCGGTTCGCCCGTTGACGCTCAACAACGAGCGGTTTCAGATCTTTGCGCTCCGCGACCTGGCCGACGAGAAGCGGCGGCAGCTGCTGGAGCGGATGTTCTTCCACGACGTGCTCAACGCCGCCGGCGGACTGCGCGGCATTCTGGAGCTGTGGCCGGAGCTGGACGGCGCCGAGGCGCGCGAGATGGAGGAGATGGCGCGGCAGCTGGCGGCCAGCCTGTTCGAGGAGATCGAGAGCCAGCGTGATATCGCCGCCGCCGAGCGCGGCGACCTGGAGGTGACCATCCGCCCGGTCGACGTCGCCGCGCTGCTGGAGCAGGTGTGCGCGCTGTACCGGCATCACCTGGTGGCGCAGGGTAAGCGGATCGCCCAGCCGATCGTCCGCGGGCCGGCGCGGCTGGACACGTCCGACGTGCTGCTCCGCCGCGTGCTCGGCAACCTGCTGAAGAACGCCCTGGAGGCGTCGCGCTCCGGCGAGACGGTGACGGTGTCGTTCACCGCCGACCCGATGCCGACGTTCGCCGTGTACAACCCCGGCGTGATGTCCGAGGAGGTGAAGCTGCAGATCTTCCAGCGATCATTCAGCACCAAGGGCGCCGGCCGCGGCATCGGCAGTTACAGCGTAAACTAGCCGGCAATTAAGGGCAGTTGTTGCCGGGCTGGCCGGGAGCCGACGGCCCCACCCGCCGCACCGCACGCCCGTTGCCGTGCCTACGCTTGCGCCGGCTGCGTTGTATGGCGGCGGGTATCCGGTGCTGCCCTGCCCGCCCGTATGCGGCCCGGGGCGGCTGTAGGCATGGCAACTGGGACGCCCGTACAGCAATTGCGGCAGCGGCTGGGGCGCAGGTGGCGGCGCACGGCGGCACCCCGGCGGCGGGCTGCACGGGGGCAGGGCGCAGCGGCCTGGCGACAAGCCGGGCGGCTGGCCTGGGAGGTAAGGTATAAAGTGCGCCTGCGAGCCTAAAACCCTGACAAGTCGGCGAGCCGGTACTTGCTCGCCTTCACCAACCCCACCGCCTTGAATTTCCAGCTCTCACCGGCCTCCAAGTTGTTGATGAGGTCAAACGCGCTGCCGACACGTGCGCCACTGTCGTCGTACAGGTGGTATGTGATCTTTACCAATCTGAGGGTGCGTGAACGGCGATTCTCCACAGTCCCTGTGATAGTGACGATGCCAAACTCGTTGACAACCCCATTAACGGTAGGGCGGATAAGAACAAGGCCATTGACGTCATGTTCCGCTTCGGCCTTCCGTTTCGCCTCACGCTCCTCTTCCTCGGCACGGCGTTTGGCTTCAGCACGTGCCCGCTCAGCTGCCTCTCGCGCCTCTTTGGCCGCGGTTAAGGCGACGCAGTGCTTATGGGCCGCTTCACCGGCAAACGCAAGGGTGCGTCTTTCCTCAGTCCGCTTCGCTACGGCTTGCCGGTAGTTGTATGCGTCTTCTTCAAATTTGTTGCGGGCCGCCAGGCTCGAACGGACTGCCTTCGTGACGTATCCTGTTGGTGCGTCCAGCGGCAAAAAGCGACAGTCCGAAAGCTCCACGGCGCCCCCTTGATCAGTGACCCGGTCAATAGTGGCCTCAAGGTTCACGCTCGTTCGTTCGCCTTCCCCTACCTTTATTTCCAGTAAAGGGCCGGCGTTCTGATCGGCGACCGACACGGTTGCAAGCTGCAGTTTGGGGGACACCCACAGGACGGCGTAAAGCCCTTTGTCGCTACGCTTGACGTATGCATCCGCCGTAATCCGGACCCGGTCGTTGATTAACCTGTTTGCGTCCCGCCACACCTCGAGGGCTGTGTAGGATGGGATGGGCACCTTCTTCTTTTCAGGCAGTGGGTAATCCGGCTCGGGCGGCAGCGGCTGTTGTCGCAACCTACCTCCAATCCAGTGGATCACCTCGCCAGCCCCTGCCTCTTGGATTAACGCAAGCCAGTGCTTGGAGAGCTCCTCCGTTGGATACTCCTCGTCAAACCGACGTTTGTATGCGGCCTGGGCGTTAACGATGGAGATGGACGCACACTTGCCCCGGGTACTCTTTCGCAGGCTCTCGGCTAGCTTTGTAACATCCTCCTTGGATGCTGTCTCGGGCAGAGAAGTTCCAAGACAACCTGCTGTTCGTGCTGCCCCTCCTCCAGCACCTCATAGTTGATGGTGTTTTCTGGCTGATCGCTGTTCGCCTGCTGAGGGGGTGGGGGAGGAGGAGCGGGGCGTCGGGTTGCGGCCCGCTGTGCCGGCTGAGGGGCGGGGGGCTGGGGCTGCTCGCCTTGGTGTCAACGGGTTCACGAGCGTCTCGTTCGGCTACCGGGGCCGCGGATCGTGAAGCCAGGCACCAGCAAAGGCCGATTACGAGTGCCGCGCCGGAGACGGTAATCCCGGCTATAGATTGTTCTACCCCCTTGCCCGTCCGAAACCCAGAGAGTGCCAGCCCTGCTATACCGAAACCCAGCGCGGCCATGCCAATGGACAGGAAGAACAGGCCCGTGCAGGGCATGATGGCGACAAGGAGTGAAAGGGTTCCCAACACAACGGAGCTAGTCCCGAGGCTGGCGGCTATCCCTGCCTGATTGCCGACCTTGAAATCACGTTTTGTCGGTTCATCCCAACTGTCATCCAGGCGGGTCCGGCGCGATCGCGATGCATCGGGCGGAGACGTATGCGAAGGAGCAACGCGAGTTGCTGCCGGTGCTGTGCCGACGACCCTTTTCGGTGGTACTGCCTGCGGGGCCGGACAGGGGCGGGACAGGAAGACCGTGGAGCATTTTGGGCACTGCAAATGCTTACCCGCAGACGCGGGGGGAGCCTCGGCCTTGTAGTTGCAGACGGGGCAGGCGACCGATGTAGACACAACGCACCTCGTTATTGGGAGGGAGGCGTCCCCAGGAAACCTGGAAGTTGCATTATGCCATCTCATAATGTACTCGCTTGTCCCTCGATCGACCAGTCGTAATCGGAGCGACCACGCCGGGGCGCGGCGGGCTTGCGTACTGCCAGGTGTCGGGCAGCAGTCACCGGGTCAGGCGGGCGACGATCTCTTCCGGCGTCATCCCCTGCCCCGGCATGCGCTGCACCAGGCTACCCACCTGGGCGTTGCCGCGCCCGCCGCTGCTTGTCGGACCAGCGGGCGGACTTGATGCCGTACCCGATGCACTTGACCACCGTCGGCTCGTTCGTGCCGCCTGCGCCTCGGTCTGGAGGGCTTCCAGTTGCCGGGCCAAGCGCCTCCAACTCGCTTACCGGCTCGGCGGTGGTACCGCTGGCGAAGCGCTGGCCTGGCGGCGGTGCCGTTTAGGGCCGGCGGCCTTGCGGGTGCGGGTGCCGGGGCGACTCGGTGGCGCTGGGGGTGTTGGCGGCGGTAGGGGCGTTGTTGGTGGCGGTGCTGGTGTTCTCGGTCATGGCTCGTTTGCTCCTTGCCGGCAAGTGGGGCCGGCCCCGCGTAGACGGATGTCCACTATAATAGTCTACACCGCAGGGTGTATAATGCAAGGAAAGGCGGAGTGAATTTGTGGACTTTGTTGGCTGAGGGAGCGGGATGAGCCGGCACCGGCGGAGATCGGTGTCCGGGTTCATCATGTACGGCGGGGGCGAGCGGCCGTTGCTCCCCGCGGCCGCCGCGGGTCGGAGCATGTGCCCCGCGGCCTACCACCAGCTCGACTCGACGCCAACGAGGCACCGGGCCGACGTACCGCCCGCCCCCGTGTGCGGGTGCGAGTGGGGCCACCCCGCCGCGTTGCGTGTTGGTGGGGCGGTACGGGCCGGGGAACAACGAACCCGACCCGTACCGGCGACCGTGGTTAGGGCACGGCCGGCCGCCGGCCGACTACCCGCCCCCGTGGCTCGGCCGCGGCTTGCTCCTGTACCGCGGCCGGGGCCGTGTTACTCCTCGGCTACTCCTCGGCGGCTCGCTCGTACCGGGGGCTGGCCCGGCCCCGCCGGCCCTGGTGCGGGAAGGCGTTGCGATCCAGGCCGGACCGGAACCAGCGGCCACGGTGGGCGGCCACCGCCCAGCACAACTCGCAGCGGCCGCCGGTGCCGGGCTGGGCGGTTGGGCCGCTGCAGTCCTGGCACGGCGTGTCGCCCGCTCACCGCGCCCCCTGGCGGCCGCCCGGCCGCATGCCGGCGCGGCGCTGCTGGCGGCGGTTCTGCTCCGCATGCTGATCCCGGTGGTTGGCGGCGATCAGGTCGTCCAGGGTGGGCGCCAGCAGCACGTCATCCGGTTTGGCGTGGCGGCCGTTGTGTGCCCGCCCGTCGCAGCCGCAGTCGTCGTCCTCGTAGTCGTCGGTGTCCTCGCAGTCGCATGGCTCGCCGTAGCGGTTGGTGCGGGCGCGGTGGCGGTGCGCCGTTGGCGGTCGGTCAGCGGGCGGGCCACCGTGCTCGGCAGCGGCAGCAGGTCGTCGTCGTAGTCGGTGCCCATCTGCATCCGGCGGCGGTTCTCGGCGTCGATGTCGCCGCTGCTCAGGCCGCGCCCCAGGTACTGCTCCAGCGGGTCGGGCGGTGGGGTGCCGTGGACGTCGTCGGTGCTGGGGGTGGGGTCGCCCACCGTCGAGCGGGTACCGGGTGGCAGGTCGTCGCCGCGGCGGCCGGTGGGCCGTTGGTGCGGCACCCGCTGGTCGCTGTAGTCGTGGCCGGTGCCGGCCCACGGGTCGCCCATCTGGTACGGGGCGTACTGGCCCGTCTCCGGGTGGCGGACGTCGTGCCGGTCGTTCACCAGCGCGTAGTCATTGAGGCCGTAGGTGGCCGGGGCCGGCGGCAGGGCGTCGGTGCCGTCGAAGTAATCGTTGCCGTCCACGGTGGTGTCCTCCTCGGTGGTGGTGTCGATCAAGCTTTCGTGTACAGCACAGCGGCGTGCGCCGGTGCATCGCCGCGGATGTAGCGCGGTGGTAGTAGACGTCGCGGGACAGCTTGGTCCGCTCGGCGGGTGGGTAGGGCGTGTTCGCCGATGGCAGCCCCCTCCCGGTCGTTCGCCGCCGCCTGGGCAATGGCGGCGGTACAAGCGGTCGTGGTTGTCGGCGGCCTTGGTGTGCTCGGTCGTTGCGTGGCGGTGGTTGCCCCGCCGGGCGTAGTAGTACGCGCGCCGGCGGCTCCGGTGCGCGGTCGGCATCAGGTTGCTCGGGTCGGCTGACCGGCCAGGCCGTCCAGGGTGGCGGACAGGGTGCGTGGGCGGCTTCCCCGCTCGCCTGGAGCGGGTCGGTGGATGCGGTGCCTTTGGTGGGTGCGGCGGGAGGGCCGCCTGGCCCCGGCTGCTCCTTCCAGCTGGCGGCGGTGGTGCGGCGGACCGCGTTTACCCCACAGCCGTCGTCGAGGCTGCACGCCGCGCCCGTCCGGCAGGACGGCGACGTGGTCGGGTCGGGAAGTTGCGCGCGACGGCCGGGTACGGCTGACCCGGTGCGGGCAGATGCTGCCGGGCGGGGCCGGCTCGTCGTCTATGTACGCCCCGGGTGGACAGCTCGACCGGCCGCCGGCCAGCGCCGCCTGGTACAGTGTGGGCGACTGGTCGCGGGTGGCGTCCTCGTGGAACCAGCCCTCGGCGACCAGATTGCCGCCGCGGATGCCGGGCTGGCGGACGGTACCGACCACCGGGTTCCGGTGGTTGGGGTCGGCAAGCCGCCAGGCGCGCTGCCGGTCAGCGGGTCAACCGGGTGGTCGATGGTGAGCGGCACCCGTCCCAGTCCTGCGGGTTGCGGGCCACCTCCTCGGCCGGGTAGTACAGCGGCCCCCGCGACCTGGCCAACAGGCCGGGGACGATCAGCGTCAACGGGCGCCACCAGATAGGCGGTGCCGTCCTCCGCTCACCTGCCACGCGCGCCGCCTGGCACCCGGCCGGGCACCCGCTTGTTCACAACCCAGACGTAGTTCATGCGTGTGGACATGGTGCCCTCCTTATCCGTGCGGGCATGAAGGCCGAAGCGCCACGCGGGCGATGGCCTGGACGTATTCGGCCTGGTGTTCGCCTACCTGCCGGGGGCCGGTGCTGCCGGCGGCCTGGTCGGCGCTGTCCTCGGTGGTTGCGGCCGCCGGGGCGTAATACGCCGCGGCCGGCGACGCTGGGCCCGGCCCTGGAGGACGTTGAGCCGGGCGTCGAGGCGGGCGTGATGGCCCGTTCGTGCTCCCGTACCGGCCTCCAGGCGGGGCGAGGGCGCGCGCGGTCGTCGGCCGGTGGCGGGCCGGCGCTCGCAGTCCCAGCGGCATGATCGCGGCCCAGCAGCACCGCGTACCGGCACTGGGCGTACTTCTCGTGGCGGGCGCGATCGCCGCGGCCGTGGTAGCGGCGGACGGCCGTCAGCTGCTCGAGCGCGGCCGGCCGGCGGCTCCTCCAGCCGGATGCCGAAGCTGTCCTGCCATTCCCGCCGCCGTCGGGGTAGTATAGGCGGTGGCCGTCCCGGACCGCTGACCGTGGCGGGCGCGGAACTCGGCAAGGTCAACGATAATCATCGTAATACTCCTCGAATGTGGGGTGGTGGGTCAATCGGGGTCACGGGTCGGGTCGGGCGGGTCGGGCACCCTGGCGGTGCCGGCGGCGGCCGCGATGCGGGCCTCCACCGGTTTTGGTACGTCGGGGCCGGGGGCGGCCACCAGTTGCGCCACCAGGGCGACCGGCGTCGTCCAGCTCGGCGATTAGCGCTGCCGGACAGCCAGTCCCAGAAAGTGCCCGAGGCGGCGGGGCGCCTCAGTCTTCCAGTCGGGCTGTGCGGGCACGCAGGCGGTAGCTCATGGTCGAGTCCTCCGGCGCGCGGCCTCCAGCGCCTGGATGCGCCGCCCAGGTCGCTGCCCTCGATCGCGCGCGGCGCCACCTGCAACAGCTGCCCCAGGCAGTTGCCCACCGGCACCCCCAGCCGGCCGGTGCGGACCTGATTGACGGTGGTGGCCAGTGGTGCCGCCACCACATCGCACACGGCGGCCAGCGGGGCGTCCGGGGTGTCGGGCGGCAGGGTGGGCGGCCGCAGTTGCAGGGTGCGGACGGGCGCCGCCCTTCCGCTGGGCGTTCATGGCCCGCGCCGCAGCGGTGGCCGGGTCGTGGGCGATGCACCACCGCTTGCCCGGCCGGGCCTGGCAGCCGCACGGCTTGCCGTCGCGGCGTTTGGCTTTGCAGTTCATTTGGCGGTCCTCCGTTGGTTGCGGTAACGGCCCGCCGCCGGGGGGCAGCTAGGCGGTCACGGCGTCCGTTGCCGCCTGCAACGCTTCCTGCTCGGTGGCGTAGGTGGTAGGGGCGTAGGTGGTGGCGGCCCGCGGGCGGCCGATCAGCCAGCCGTAGCCGCCCTGCCGCCGGTACACCGTCAGGTGGTACACCCCACCGCCGCCACAGGCTGCCGCGCGCTGCGCTGCCGCCGCTGGTACGGCCGCGCCCTCGTGGGCCAGCAGCGTATCTATGGCGCCGTCGCTCAGGTGCGTCATGTACGTCATTGGTCACCCTCAGCGCCAGGCGGGCCGCAGGCACCGGCCTGCGCATTTGATCGTTGATCCGCTGCACCTCCGCCGATGCCGCCGCTGCTCCTCCTCACGTTTGGCCAGCGTACCGGTCATGGCGGGCGTCCCAATCCGCGGGCGTCATCGGCGGCAGTCCGGCGCGGGCGCGGCAGCAAGCCCGCGGGCAGTCGGTGTCGTAACAGTTGAGCAGGTTTCCAACTCCTCGGCCTGAAAGCCAGTCCCCCCAGCGTGCAGTCCTCGGCCAGCAAGGCCAGCGGCACCCGTGCTCGGCCGCCGCCTTGGCGGCACGGACGAGTGCCTGCCGGTCGGCGGTGTCGGTGCAGGGCGTCGCGGGCCGCGTCCAGTTGGTCCGGGTCCAGGCCTCGGTCCTCCCGACCCCGGGGAGAGGAAATGGCAGCGTCCGCGTGATTGGTGGTCGACACTCCGTTGGCCCCGGTGGCAGGGTGGGCGGGGGCGGCCGGTGCCCGGCCGGTGTAGCCTCGCAAAGTGCCGGCCTTCAGCCGTCGCTCGTATTCCTCCGCAGTTGGCCAACTCCCCGCGGGCGTAGCAGCGGGGCACCAGCCGGTTGCGGAACTGCATCAGGTCGAGCTCGCTCACCCCAGGTGCTACACTTGTGGCAGCGATACTTGATGGGGTAGTCACCCCGCGGCCGCACGGTCAGGCGGTCGCTGTTGCAGAACGGGCACGGCCAGCTGGCGGTCCCGCGGCGGGCCGTACAAGCGGCGGAACACGTATTCGAGGAAGGTCATCATGAATTAGCCCTCCCGTTCGCGGCGTGCGGGGCGAGTGCGTGGCAAGGGTGTTGCCCATCGCCAACTGGGTTAACCGGGTTGTGCGGGGGTAGGGCCGGGCCGCCCGACACATACGCCCAGGCGTCCGCGAACGACGCCCGGTAGTACCCGCGGGTCCGCATATCCCTGCTCTTCGCGGGGTGGATACCGTATGGCCGCAGCAGCCCGGCCAGCCGTTCCGGGCTGATGGGGCCGCCGTTGTTCCAGCGATACCACGGCTCCTCGTCTCTGCACACCAGCGCGGTAATCATGTCGTGGGTCGGGAGGTAGTCCTTGGCCGCGAGGATCTCCTTGCAGGCGGCCAGCAGGAGCACCCCGGGCGACTGCGCCTCCGCGGCCTGCGCCTGGAGGTCGAGGTCGTCGGCGTACTCGCCCAGTAACGCCGCTGCGGGCTCGCCGACTCGGGCGTGTCGCCGTCCGCTGCCAGCGCTGCCTGTAGGGGCAACAGCAGTTCGGCCATCCGATCGTTATCGATGGCGAACGGCTCCAACTCGTCGTACGCCTTGCCGGCTCCGTCCACCGTCCGCTGATCGGCGGCCCACTCGTCCAGTAGCTGGGCCGTGCCGCCTTGCCCTCCTCCTCCACCCGACGGCTGGCCTTGTGGACTACGTCCGCGTCCGTCTTCCGCTTCATCTGCACCGGCAGGCACCGGTCGGCCAGCACCCCGTCCAGGTCGCCGATCAGGCGATCATCTTCAGTGCAGATGCCGTAGTCGGTCGGGTCGTGGTTCGGGCCAGAGCACCGGGACACTCGGTGTTGCGGCCGATGCCAGCGCAGAACAACTCGCGAGCATCCCCGGCCGACTCACTGCCCCGGCGGGTTAGACCGCGCCTCGTCCAGCAGGAGGGCGGGGCGCTGTTGCTCGATGCGGCGATACATGGCGGCCGGCGAGGTGCCGGCCAGCGACCACGGGTTCGGGCACACCTGCTCCAGTAACTCCAGCAGCCGGCTCTGCCGCACCGCTTCTCCGGGCTGGATGAAGGTAGTGGGGGAAGCGGTCCCACAGGTCGGTTAGCCGGGCGGCCATCACCCAGGCCGAAGCAGGCCGCCGGCGGCCGGCGGGGCAGGACGACGTACCGCGACAGGTAGCCGCACAGGCCGGCGGCCAGCCGGGCGGCCGTGGAAAGGTAGCCCATCCACAGCGTCGAAGAAGCGCCGGCACCGCAGGCACGGCGGCCCCCGGTATGCCGCGACGGCCCCTACCGCACCCATACCCCCAGCAACCCGGTTAACCCGGTTAACCCGGTTGGAAGCGCTGGTGCGGCAGCCCCGTTTGGTATGGGCTGGGCCAGCCGGCCTCGAGGCCGTGGCGGGCCACCCCTCTCCCCGGGGTCGGGGCCGGGCCGTGGCTGCCCGGCAACCTGCTGGCCCCGCGGGCCATCTCCCATGCGTCGGCTGCACCGCTCTGTAGCAGCACCGCGATGGCGGTGGCGGTGCCGTAGGTTGCTACCTTGTTGGTATGCTTGCCATTTTGCGGTCCGTTGTGTATCATACCTGTGTACACACCTTTTCGGCCCGCGCGGTGGGATGTTAAGCGCAACCACCACGCGGGTTTTTCCGCGCCCTACTTTCGCCCGCCACCGCGGCGGGGCCATTGCTTCGTCGCGGCGTGGCGTTCCGTCGGGCCGGTTTCGCCTCGGCCGCCTGTCGCACCCGCTGGTAAACAGTCCGCACGTCCGGCCATGCGTACTGCTTGCCTGCCAGCACCGGGACGGCCCTGGTGAGGTTGAACGAAGTGGGTTTGGCCTCGCCAAACTTGGCCACCAACCAGCCCGTGACCGCCCCGAACGCCTGCACCACCTTGCCCACGAAGCTGGGCACGCAGCCGCGCTCGTCCCGCGCGCTGCTGCTCGGCCACCGCCAGGCCCACCACCTGCATCAGCGACAAGGGTGCCCCTGCCCCCGCTTGGGGGTCCCCGGCCAAGGGCGTCACCAGCCCGGTGGCGATCCAGTCGCAGCTGCCCGCCTCCACGCCGCTCACCCGGCTGGCGTCATCAATGCCAGCATGATTGCACCCCTATGGAGGTCCGTTAACTACGCATTCAGCTTAACGGGACCGGTTAGGCTGGCAATAGCAAAGGTTAAGGTTGTCCGATTTTAATGCTATGGGGCCAAAGGGGTTGAGAAGCCTCGCCCGGACCTCTGCCGTTGCCAGCAGCGCCGAGCGGGGCCGTAGAGTGGATGTGGCGGGTGGTGTTACTGGTGCCGGCGGGCTTTGCGTTGCTCCACACGCCAGCTGCCGCACCGGGTCATGTGGCGACGGAAGTACAGCACGCAGCTGATCCGCTCGGCATCGTCGCTGCGGTGGGTGATGGCGGTGTTGCCGTGGGATTCATGGACGTCGGCCAATAGCACGTCCCTGTCCCCGAGGTCCACCGCGACCCGGTACTTGGGGAAGACCAGATAGCCGCCGCGGTAGTCGCCCCGCCGCAACATGGTGATCACCCCGAACCCTTCCGGCAGGTCGCCCTTGTCGGTGTGGACGGCCGTCTGCCAGGTCTGGTTCACGGTCACGGTGGTGAACGCGGTGTCCTCGATCACCAACCAGGGAGGGTCGCCTGGACGGCGGCCATTTCGCGGCGCGCTCCGGGCACGCTTCCCTAAACACCGCGTCCGCGGCCCGCATGAACGGCTGGACGGCGACCCAGTGCGCCACCTGCCGGGCGGTGAAGCGGGTTAGGCGGCAGTGGCGCTGTTGGCCTTGCGGGTCCGAGGCACCTATCACCCCGCTGGGCACAGTGCGCGCGGCGGCGTTTGCTCAGGGTGCCGTCCACCTTCCGCCGGAAGTGCGAGCCCCGGCCGCGGTGCCGCGGTTATCGGTCAGTTGGACCGCCCGGCCGCAGTGACGGCAGCGCCCACCGGCACTCGTCGGGGGGCAGCACACGGGGCCGGTACGCGAACAGTATCTCGCCGTTGGGCTTGCACGCGTCCACGGGCGCCGCGGTCGGGGGTGAGGAGGAGGTCGTAGAAGTCGTTGCCGATGAAGCGGCGTTTCAGCCCTTTGACCCAGGAGTCGGGCAGGCAGGTCGGCAGGCGGATGCGCTCAGGCATTGGCCACCTCCTTCTTGCCCTCCTCCCCGTTTTCCCGCGCGTTTTCCGGCAGGCAGGGGCTGACCTTGCACATCCCGGGGTTGTCCGATTACGCGCCGCGCGCGTGTGATGCCGCCGCTTTTCCCGCTGGCAGGCGGCTGCGGGGCTATCAACTCGTCGTACAGGGTTTTCAAATCCTCGGTCGAAGCGTGCAGAGGCTGATGGGCAAACCGCCCCGCCGCTGGGGACGCTTCGGTTGCCCTTACCCTCGCCCTTGACCGCCGGGGTCCGGCGGTTGTCGCCCTCGATGATGCGTAGGGCTTCCTTCAAGGTAAGGGCGGAATTACCGCCGGGCGGTAGTCGGTGCCAGCCCCTGGCGAGCCGCACGTACTCGGACGCCCGCTGCTGGCTGAACGTGACGTTCCGGCTGAGCCAGTCCCCCAGTTGCCGTGGCGGATCCGCTTCTTCGCCCGCCGCAGCGCTCGCCGGCCTGCCGGTAGCACTCCAGTCCCTGGCGGGTCGCCCGCTCCCCGGCCTGGTGGGCATCCTCGGCCAGCCGCGCTAGGTCGGCAAATTGGGCTTCGGTTGGGGGCCGGCAGAGCCGGGGGCGGTGGGCAGTTTGTGGGCTGCAGGTGCATACGCTTCCTTCCAAAGCAGGTAGTGCGGTTGAGCCACCGTGGCTCAAGCTGGGGAACAATACTTAATCGATCTTGCTGGTTTCTCTCGGCAAGGCGGTTGGCGTTACCGGGCCGCCACCTCCCGCTGCTCTTGCCTGATCCCTTGTCTTGTTCTTCCTCACGTCAAACCTCCCCAACGGTGCCTTTACCCGCCGGGGCGGAACGCCCGCCCTGGCACCCACCCATTGAGTGCAGCCTGTCCCCGGTCCACCGGGCCGCGGGAGCAACATGCGACACATGGGCGTCGGGGTATCCGGCCCTGCGGCCGGGGTCGTTGGCGCTAGTGCACCCCGGGTGCTCGAAGGAGCTTACGGGCGGCCGAACGCCAGGCGGCGGGGTGCGTCGCGTCATCGGCTGCAACAGTGCATGCGCGCGGCCCGATGCTGCGTCAAGGCGTCTTTGTTGCGTAAGTTGTTGTGTGTATAATAGAGTTGTGTATAACGCATAGCCAGCCGGGGCGGGGTTTGGCTTTGCCCCGCGGCGGCACGTATGCAACGACCCCAGCCGCAGCCTGCAAGTGGTTAAAGTCGGGGTGCGGGCGGGTAGGCGGCTACTACGGGCGGGGAACAGCAGCCCAGCGGCGCCCGTTCAAGGAAGGTGGGGAATACCCACCGTGTCGTACGGCACGGTCGGGTCGTCGTTCCGCAGGTCGTCCCAGGCCAGGCCTAGCTCCTCGGCGGTGTTACGCGGGTGATGGAGCGGACTCGCGGACGTGCCGGCGTACGCGCCCCGCCGGCTGGTGGTGCATGAGGACCGGCGCGGGCTGGCGCCGCCGGCGTAGTGGACTCCGCCAGCGAGATGTGGTGGTTGCGCCGCTTGACCGTCAGCACCCAGATGCTGTCAACCATGTTGTGCAGCACGGCCCGCAGCCGCAGGCGGGCGTCGGGGGCGGCGGCCACCTCCAGCAGCGTCTTGGCCTCGCCCCAGGCGGCGCTACGCGGGCTGGCCTCCTCGTCGCCGCGCGGCCACCAGCCGGTTCGTCACGTCCTGGCAGGCGGGCGTCCAGCGTCTTGGCGCGCGGGCCAGCACCGCCACGTCGCCGTCGCCGGTCAGCTCCTCCTCCAGCTGCCGCAGCCGCTGCTCCAGCACGGGCGCGCTCGGCACAGCGCTGCCAGCCTCTGCGGCTCGCCAGTTCAGCACGTCGGCGGGGTCCACCTCGCGCGCAGATGCGTCAGCATGGCGTGTTCAAACACGTCGTAGGGGAACGTGACGACCCCGGCGTTGCCGTCCATACCGGCCGTGGTGGTCAGCACCCGCCGCTGACCCGCTTGCCGCCGATCACGCGGTTCTGACCGTAGATCACCAGTCGCTTGCCGGGTGGGGCGCGGTCGTGCAGCAGCCGGCCGAACAGGGTGGCCACCCGCGGCCCGACGCGGCCGGGCACCCGCCGCTCCTTGCTGAGCTCGGTCTGCACCCGCTGCCACAGGTCCTCGGTTATGCCGGGCACTGCCGGGTAGTAGCCGGTGATGGTGGCACCGTCCGGCTTGCCGTAGCGGGCGCGGCTGGTACTCGCCCAGCACGAGCGCGGGTGGTGAGCAGCTTGTGGACGTAGAACTTGCTCCAGCGGCGGAAGCGCGGGCCCCACGGCGGGGGCACCCCCTCGGCGGTCAGCTGCTTGACGATCAGGTAAACGCCATTGCCCTTCAGCCGCCGGTCGTACAGGTCCTTGACCGCCGCCGCCCGCTCGGGGATCAGCTCGAACTCGCCGCCCTTCACGTGGTTGTCCACCTTCACCCGGCCCACCGCCCGCAGCCACGCCGGGGCGTTGCTGGTGAGGATGGCGTGGTTGCGGGCCTGCCGCCTCTTCTCGCTCCCCCAGGCGGCGGTCAGCAGGTCGCTCTGCCGGCTCTCCTCGTGCCCCCGCTGCAAGTTGACGATGGCCGTGATCATGTCGATCATGTCCTTGCCGTCGTGGCGGTAGATCGCCTCCGGTTGCAGGGTAATGTGGATCTTCATGTCGAGGATGTCCATCCACAGCCGGAAGGCGTCCCGCACCTCCTCGCGGGTCAGGCGGTCCAGGTTCTCCACGACTGTGTAGCCGCCGGCGGGGATGCGGCCGTCCTTGGCGGCTTGCAGGAACTGGCCCAGCGCGTACTTGTCGCCACGGTGCTTGCCGCGGAACGCCGACACGCCGAGGTCGCGGAGGGTGACGGTGGTGTCCAAGGTGAGCTTGTGCCTTGCCAGGAAGGCGTCCAGGCGGCCGTCCGTCTGGCGGCGGAGGCTGTCGCCCGTGCGCTGGTTGCGGTCGGAGAACCGGAGGTAGCTGTAAGCCAGAGTTAAGGGATCAGAATTGTCTTTCATTGGCGCGTACTCCGGATAGAGGGTGGGCTATGGCAAGTATAGCATTAACTGCCCCTAAAAGCAAGCAATATGGTGAAGCTGTTAACGGAAAGGTATCTCGGCGGATCGGTGGCGTTCCGCTCCGAGCCGGGCGCGGGGACGACGTTCACCGTGACGCTGCCCGGCCCGGCGCCGACGGGTGTCCGGAGGGCAGGGGACGGTCTATAGAATCCTCCGGGGATAACAGACACCGTCGCCGGAGGGTTGATCGTGCATCGCCGTCAGTTCCTGGCTGTCGCGGTCGCCGCGGCGGCACCGCTCGCTTCTGCGGCTGGCCCGCGGCGTATCCTGTTACGGTCGTCGTGGCAGACGGTCAACATTGGCGACATCGCGCACACGCCGGGGATGCTCGCCCTGCTGGAGAAGCACCGGCCGGCCGATACCGTGACCCTGTGGCCGAAAGGGCTGAGCGACGAGGTCGAGCGGCTGCTAACCGCCCGGTTCCCCAAACTCGCCATCGCACGGACCCGCGCCGAGCAGGAGGCGGCGCTGGCGGCGTGCGACTTCTTCCTGCACGGGTCCGGGCCGGGACTGGTCGGCGCCGCCGAGGCCGAGCGGGCACGGCAGGCGGGCAAGCCGTACGGCTTCGCCGGCGTCACCCTGTCCGACGGCGAGCTGAAGAACCACCGCGACCTGCTCGCCGGGGCGCGGTTCGTGTTCACCCGCGACACCGACTCGCTGCGGGCGTTCCGCGCCGCCGGCATCCGCGGACCGGCAGCGGCGTTCGGGCCGGACGCCACCTTCGCCCTCGACCTGCGGGACGACGCGGCCGCCGACAAGCTGCTGCGGACGCACCGGCTCGAACCTGGCACCTTCCTGTGCGCCGTCCCCCGCCTGCGCTGGACGCCCTACTGGGAGATTCACCCGAAGACGACCCCGCCGAACCCCCAGCGCAGCGCCGTCAACGAGGCGTTCGCCGACCGCGACCACGCCAAGATGCGCGAGGCGATCGTCGCCTGGGTGACGACGTTGCGGCGCAAGGTGTTCCTGGTGCCGGAGATGACCTACGCGGTGCCACGGCTGCGACCGCTGCTGTACGACCCGCTGCCGGCGGAGGTGAAGCCCCATGTCGCGGTGCTGGATCGCTACTGGCTGACCGCCGAGGCGGCGAGCGTCTACGCGCGGGCGGCGGCCGTCCTCAGCCTGGAGATGCACTCGCCGATCATGGCGGTGGCCGCCGGCACCCCGGCCGTCCTGCTGCGCCAGCCGACCGATACCCGCAAGGGGCAGATGTGGCGCGACGTCGGGCTGGTCCCGTGGATCTTCGAGATCGACGACACGACCGGCAAACAGGTTGCCGAGCGGATCGTCGGGATCGGCCGCGATCTGCCGGCAGCGCGGAAGACGGCCGACAAGGCGCGACGATTCGCCCACGAGCGGATGGCGGCGATGGTCGCGGCGATCGGCTGACCCGCCGGCGCGATCGGCGCCGCTGCCTGGTGGCACGGCGAGGGCCGCCCTGCTACAATCGACCGGCGAGGCGAGGCGAGGCAACGGCGTCGGTGTCCCGGGTGGCAGTCGAGGAGAGCGATTTGATGGGCTTCCCGCACCACCGCTGCCGCCAGCCCGAGGTCATGGATCAGCCTGACCTGCACCCGGAGCGGCATCGTCACGCCCTGTCCGGACTGGCCCGCCTCAACCGCCTGTCGCTCACCGCGCGCACCTGCCACCGTCCGCTCCACGACCTGCAGACGGCGCTGAACCGGGACCGCCTCCGCATCCTCGACGTCGCCTGCGGCGGCGGCGATGTGGCGGTCGCCCTGTGGGAGCGCGCCGCCCGCGCCGGACTGGACTGGCGGATCGCCGGCTGCGACGTCTCCCCGCTGGCGGTCGAGACGGCGCGCACCAACGCACGACGAGCCGCCGCGGACGTCCACTTCTTCGTCCACGACGTCCTCGCCCGCCCAGTGCCGACGGCATACGACGCGGTGATCTGCTCGCTGTTCCTGCACCACCTGGAGGAGCGGCAAGCGGTCGAGCTGTTTCGCTCGCTCGCCGAACTGGGGACGCGGCTGATCCTGGTGAACGACCTGGACCGCAGCCGTACCGGGTTCCTGCTCGCCTACCTGGCGTCGCGGCTGTTCACCCGGTCGCCGGTGGTCCACACCGATGCGCTGCGGTCGGTGCGGGCCGCGTTTCGGCCGGCCGAGGCGGTGGCGCTGGCGGAGCGCGGGGGACTGTACGGGGCGACGATTCGCCGCTGCTGGCCGTGCCGCTGGCTGCTGGCGTGGAGGCGGTCATGACGCTCGCCGCCACGCTGACGCCGGAGATGGCGGCCGGGCGACGGTGGCCGGTGGTGGTGGTCGGCGCCGGTCCGGCCGGGTCGACGGCGGCCGCCGAGTTGGCGCGGCGCGGCGTCGCGGTGTTACTCGTCGACCAGGCGACGTTCCCGCGGGCCAAGGTGTGCGGCTGCTGTCTCAACCGGCGGGCGCTGACGGCGCTGGCGGCGGCGGGACTGGACGACGTGCCCGACCGGCTCGGCGCCGTGCCGCTGGCGACCACCCAGATCGGCTGCGGCGGACGGACGGCGCGGCTGCGGCTGCCGTCGGGGCGAGCGGTGTCGCGCGAGGCGTTCGACGCGGCGCTGATCGAGGCCGCCGTCGCCCGCGGCGCTGACTTCCTGCCGGCGACGCGCGCCACCCTGCTCGACGGCGACCCGACGGCCGAGCGGCGTCTGCTGCTGCGCGGGCCGGCGGGGGAGGTCGAAACGGCCGCCGCGGTGGTGCTGGCGGCCGACGGGCTGGCGGGCACGCTGCGAGCGCGGCAGGGGCCGCCGCCGCGGCCGGTCGCGGGATCGCGGATCGGCGCCGGCACCACCGTCGACCGCCACCCGTTCTACGAGCCGGGCGTCATCTACCTGGCGTGCGGCGACGGCGGCTATGTCGGGCTGGTGGTGGTCGAGGACGGCCGGCTGGACGTGGCCGCTGCCTTCGCCGCCGAGGCGGTACGGGCGGTGGGCGGCGCCGGCTTGCTGGCGGCGCGGCTGCTCGACCGCGCCGGCTGGCCGACGCCGGCCGGGCTGGCCGCCACGACCTGGCGCGGCACGCCGGCGCTGACCCGCCGCGCCGATCACGTCGCCGGAGCGCGGCTGTTCGCGCTGGGCGACGCCACCGGCTACGTCGAGCCGTTCACCGGCGAGGGGATGGCGTGGGCGATCAGCTCGGCCGTCGCCCTGGCCCCGCTCGCCGCCGCCGGCGCCGTCTCCTGGCAAGCGCGGCTGGCCGATGCGTGGCGCCAGCGCCACCGGGCGATCGTGACGCGACGACAGCGGACCTGTCACGCCGCCGCCGCCCTCCTGCGCCACCCGCGGCTGGCTGCCGTCCTGATCGGGCTGCTCGGCTGGCTGCCGGCGCTGTCCGTTCCGGTGGTGCGCCACCTGAATCGTCCCTTTTTCGCCCCGCTCCCGGAGGTTCGATGACCCTGGCTCTGCTTCAGATCGGCACCGCCGTCCCCGATACCACTCTGCCCCAGCCGGATGCGCTCCGACTGGCGCAGGCGCTCGCCTGTCCGACGGCCGAGCAGGAGACGTGGCTGCCCAGCATGTACACCGGCACGGGCATTCGCACCCGCCAGGTGGTGTTCCCGCCCGCGCTGGTCCGCGACGTGCTCGAAGGCACGCGCGAGTCCGGCTCGGTCTACCTGCCGACCGGCGATCCGGCCGACCGCGGGCCGACCACGGCGCAGCGAATGGAGCACTATGCCCGGCTGGCCCCGCCGCTGGCCGTCGCCGCCTGTCGCCAGGCGATCACCGCCGCCGACATCGATCCGCAGGCGTTCACCCATCTGGTGACGGTGTCCTGCACCGGCTTCTTCGCCCCCGGATTGGACCGGATGCTGGTGCAGGAACTGGGGCTGCCGATGACCGTCGAGCGGACGATGGTCGGCTACATGGGCTGTCACGGCGGGCTGAACGGGCTGCGCGTGGCCAACGCCTTCGCCGCTCAGCCGCGGGCGGGTGCTGCTGTGCGCCGTCGAACTGTGCAGCCTGCACTACCACTACAGCTACAACCCGTCGAAGATGATCGCCAACGCCATCTTCGCCGACGGCGCCGCCGCCGTGGTCGGCATGCCGGCGGCCCAGGCGGGCGACGCCTGGCGTGCTGGCGACCGGCTCGTGTTACCTGCCCGACTCGATCGACATGATGACCTGGACGATCGGCGACCACGGCTTCGAGATGACGCTGGCGCGGAGTGTGCCGGCGATGATCCACCGCTATCTGCGGCCGTGGCTGGAGCGCTGGCTGGGCGACGCCGGGTATCGGCTGGACGACGTGCGTTCGTATGTCATTCATCCCGGCGGGCCAAAGATCCTCGGCGCGGTTGAGGAGACACTGGGGATAAGCGCCGCCAACGCCGCCCCGTCACGCGAGGTGTTCGCCGAATACGGCAACATGTCGTCGCCGACGGTCTTCTTCATCCTGAAGCGGCTGATGGAGCGGCGGGCGCCGCGGCCGTGCCTGATGCTCGGCTTCGGGCCAGGCCTGGTGGCGGAGGCCGCCCTGCTGGGCTAGCCCATCGGCGATCTATCTGCCTCTTTCTTCCTCTTTGTTATCTTCCTTTGTGCTCTTTGTGTTCTTTGTGGTTCAGTTCTTTGAGGTAGGCGTAGAGGTCGGCGAGGTCGGCGTCGGCGAGGCGGTCGAGCAGGCCGGTCGGCATGAGCGACGTGGCGGTCAGGCGCCGATCGCTGATCTGCGCGTTCACCAGCCGCACCGTCTGTCCCGGTCCGGTCAGCAGCAGCACGCTGTCGACCGCCTCGTAGACGATGATTCCCTGGTACACCTTGCCGTCGGCCGTCGTCAGCTGGGTGGTGCGATAGCGCGGCGACACGTCCTTGCTCGGCTGCAGGATGGCGGTGAACAGGTCGTCGCGGGAGAAGCGGCCGGTGACGCCGAGCAGGTCCGGTCCGACCGCCGCGGCGCCGGAGTGGCAGGCGGCACACGACGCCTTGACGAACACCGACTGGCCGCGGTTGGCGTCGCCCTTCGACCAGTCGACCGCCGCCAGCCGCTTCCGCCAGCCGGCCACGTCCACGCCGTCGGCATCGGCCACGCGCGCGGCCAGCGCCGGGTAGGCGACGCGGAACCACGCCACCGCCGCCTCGGTCGTCGTGGTCTTCCCCACCCCGTGCCCGGCCAACCGCGCCAGCGCCCGCACTCGCAGCCGCTCCTCCTCCTTCGACGTGCCCAGCTGCCGCAGGCAGCGCACCAGGGCCAGCGCCTCGTCGCGGCGGACCTCGCCGGCCGGCGGCAGCGGCAGCCGCTCCACCGCCCCGAGAGCGACCGCCACGGTGGCGAGCTGCGCCGACGTCAGCCCGGTGACGAACCGCTCACGGTCGGTCGCCTCGCCGTGCCGCGCCAGCACCGGCAGCAGCACCTCGTCCAGCCCCTGTTCGCCCCACAGTCCACGCAGCACCGGCAGCGCCACCGCCGCCGGTAGTTCGCCGACCAGCTGCACCATCTCCGCGTTCCACACCAGCCTGCCCGCCTGCGCCCGACCGACGAACGTCCGCGCCGCGCGCTGCCGGTCGAAGCCGGGGCAGCGGCAGAACACCGCGTGGTCGGGCCGGCCGAAGGCGGGATGCTCGACCAGGGCGCGGTTGAGCCGCGAGTCGCGCCCCGCCAGCCCGGCGTGCAGCTCGGCCAGTCGCAACGGCCAGTTGGTGTCGCGGTTCAGCCGGCGCGCCTCCACCTTGGCATCAAGATCGAGTAAGGCATTACTCACTTGTTGTGTAACCACTGCCGGCCGCTCCGCCGCCAGCCGGGCGAGCACGATCAGGGTGTGAACGTCGTCCACTGGGTCCGAGTCAGCCGTCAGGCGAGCGGCCACCGTGGCGAGGGTGGTCGGGTCGTCGTCCTCGACCAGCACCAGCGTCCGCGTCAGTTCGCGGTCGAGATCGGCGTCCCCCGATGGGAACGCCGCCCGGAGCGCTCGCCGCACGCCATCCGGCACCGCCCGCGGGACGCGGCGCGCGTACCCCTCCCACACCGTGCCGCGCCGCTTCGGGTCGCCCAGGTCGCCCAGGGCAATCTGCGTCAGCCGCACCGCGTCCAGCCGCAGCGCCGCCGGCAACGTCCGGTCGCGTGCCAGGTCGACGATTTCGGCGGTCGGCCAGGCGAGGGCGCGGGTGATCCGCTGCGCCGGCGTCGTCAGCCGCTGGTCGAGCCGATCCTGCTCCGCCACGTCGAGGCCGCCGAGCAATCGGGCGGTCAGCTGGCGAATGCGCCGGTCCGTCTCTTCCGCAGCGGAGAGGATAACTTTCTCTCTCTCGATTGGAGTCAATCGGCTGGCGTGCCGCACGGCCAGTTCCAGCGCGCGACGGCGTGCGTGCGCGTCGGCGGAGGTAGCGTCACGGACGATCTCGGCTCCCAGGCCGGGCCGCCAGTCGAGCGAGCGCGGCCGCGGCTGCCAGCGCCGCGCCTCGGCCGGGTCGAGTCGCTTCGCCCCCTCGGTGTAACGCACCCGGTAGACGGCGCCGCGTGTGCCGCGGCCGCCGATCGCCAGGTACAGGTCGCCGGTGAGCGGATGCACCGCCGCCGCCGTCGGCGCGAAGCCGTTCTCGCCGACACTCTTGAGAAACACCTCGGGCGTCGCCGCGTAGCTGCTGCCGGCGCGCGCCAGCGGCAGGAAGTGGACCTGCCCGAACGTCCAGTCGAGCAGGAACAACCCGCCACGGTAACGGGGCGGGAATTGCCCGTGCTTGTAGCAGACGACACCCGTCGGCGAGCCGCGACCGAGCGTCCGCAGCGGCGCGACGGTGTCGACGAAGGTCGGCGGGCGGCGCCAGAAGGCGGCGAACGGCGACGACATCCAGCCGTGGTGCCCGCCCGGCTGGACGTGGTAGCAGCGCGTGTGCTCGTACCACGGCAGCGACACGCATCGCTCGTTGTCCGAGTCGAAGGTGAACAGCTCGCCGTCGGCGTTCCAGTCCATGCCGTAGGCGTTGCGGAAGCCGTCGGCGACGATCTCGCAGCCGCGCAGGTCGGGCGGGAAGCGCAGCACGCAGCCGGCCACCGGCTGCCGCACCGGCGACGTCGGCAAGGTGGCGTGCGTCGCGGTGATGCCGGTGCCGTCGCCGACCAGCAGGTAGAGCCAGCCGTCCGGCCCGCGCGCGACCGCGTGGGCGTGGTGCTCACCGCCGGTGCGGCAGCGGAACAGCAGCTCCGACGGCCGCGACCGGCCTGCCCCACCGGCGTCCCGGTACACCCGCAGCCCACCGTCGCCGACGCAATAGAGCGTATTCCTCTCCCAGAAGAGGCCCATCGCGCCATCCTTCGGCGCTGCCGCAAAGTCGAGCGCGCGGTCGGCGCGGCCGTCGCCGTCGTCGTCGACCAGCTGGCGGACGTAGCCGCGGCCGGACACCAGCACCCGCCCGTCGGGCGACACCGTCAGGCAGTAGATGTCGGCCGCCAGCTTGTCGTCGGCGAACTCGACGACCTCGAACCCCGGCGGTACGCGCAGCCCATGCGGCGGCGGATCGGCGGCCCGGACGGCGGAGAGTTTCAACAACAGGACGGCGACGTGCAGCATCCAACCGACAATGCGGCTCATGGCGGGTCCATTCTACTTCGGGGAGAGGACGCAGCGGAAGCCGGCGTGGGACTGGGCGGATTTCGGCTCGCCCTCCATCCGTCCGCCGGCGCGGTAGCGGGCGCAGTATTCGTCGGTACACAGGAACGATCCGCCGCGCTGCACGCGCTTCGGCTCGTTGCGGCCGTGGGTGTCAACGCTCGATTCCGGCCCGGTCGGATTGCTGCGTGTGCCGCCCGGGTCGACAGCGTAGCCGGGGCGATACCAGTCGGCGCACCACTCCCAGGCGTTGCCGCTCATGTCGTACAGCCCGTAGCCGTTGGCCGGGTAGCTGCCGACCGGGGCGGTGCCGGCGTACCCATCGGCGGCAGTGTTGTCGCACGGAAAGGTGCCCTGGAAGAAGTTGGCCATCCACCGCCTGCCGGGCCGCAGCTCGTCGCCCCAGTAGAACGGCATGTCGTCGACCCCGCCGCGCGCTGCCCGCTCCCATTCCGCCTCGGTCGGCAGCCGCTTGCCGGCCCACTCGGCGTAGGCGACGGCGTCGTGCCAGCAGATGTGAACGACCGGGTGTTTCTCCTTGCCGCGCAAGTCACTGTCCGGCCCGGCGGGGTGCTTCCAGCAGGCGCCGGGGACGACCTTCCACCATCGTTCGCAGTTGTGCAGCCCTTCGAGCGGGTGTTCGGCGGGCGGAGTGAACACCAGCGAGCAGGGCACGAGCTGCTCGGGTCGTGCGCCGGGGATGTCCTCGGCGGTGGGGACGCGCTCGGCGTAGGTCTTGTAGCCGGTGGCGGTGACGAACGCGGCGAACTGTTCGTTGGTCACCTCGGTGCGGTCCATCCAGAAGCCGTCGACCCGGACGCGGTGAACAGGGACGGCGTCGGCGAAGTAGTCGTTGCCCATGTTGAACCATCCGCCAGGCACCCACACCATGCCTTCGGGCGCCGGCCCAGGCGGCGCCGCCGGGTCGCCGGCGAGGGCAAACCACGCACCGACGGCGACGACGACGGCGAGCAGGCCAGCGGTGCCGAGCAGCCACCGACGCCGCGGCAGTGTTCGGACGGACGACGACGTACTGTTCCGGCTCATGGCAGACACTCTCGCGGTGGGAAGATACAGGGTATCATCCGCGACCGACCGGCGGCTGGCAACGGCAATACGAGGGTCGTCCGCCGCCATACCTGCCACCACACCAGACCGGGCCGGTCGGTGAAGCGCCTCATGCCCACGCGAGCGTGGGCATGGCACCAAACTGGCCCCTTTGTCTCGCCTACTCCTCTTCCTTTCCTCTTCCCCTTTCTGTTCTTTCTTCGTGCTCTTTGTGTCCTTCGTGGTTCCCTTCTTCTTCATCTCCTCCAAATGGTTCCGCCCCCGATCGCATCGCAGCGGTCGGGGGCGGACTATGGGATCGGACGGCCGTCACCGGGCCGCCGCGGCTGTCGGCTGCGGGCTGAGGTGCCCCGCTCGTCCGGGGAACGCGAACCCGCGATCGACTTGCGCCGTCTGCTGCGTATCATGCTGATGATTCTGACCTCTCTCTCGCCGCCCGGAAAGGACTCGGATGACCGACCCGACCGCCGTTTCGTCGCGCGTCCCGCGCCGGTTACTCGTCGTCCTCGCCGCTGCCGTCGCGGTGGGAACGCTGGTGTGGTGGGGGCGCGCGGGCACCGCACCGCGCACCGAGCTGCGCTGGGGCGGCGACGCCTCCGGCGGCGAGCCGTACCTGATCGAGCGCGCCGGCCAGGAGCCGGGCGGGTTCGAGGGGGAGGTGGCCGCCTACCTCGGCGAGCGGCTCGGCCTCACCCCGCGCTTCGTCCAGCGGACGTGGGCGGAACTGCCGCAGAACTTGCTCCTCCGCCGCGACGTCGACGTCATTCTCAACGGTTACGAGTGGTTCCCCGCCCGCGAGGAATCCATGGCGTCGACGGTGCCGTACTTCGCCTACCGGCTGCGGCTGGTGGTGCGCAACGACAGCCGTATTCGCGACTGGTCCAACCTCCGCCGTCAGCCCGGCGGGCTGAAGCTGCGCGTCGGCGTGCTCAAGGACTCCGCAGCGCAGCGCTACCTGGAGGAACAGTACGCCGACGATGTCGCCGTCGAGGCGTATGACGAGGAGGGGGTGACTGGCGTCATGCTCAAGGTGGCGGCCCGCGCGCTCGACGCCACCGTGCAGGACGCGCCGGCAGTAACGTGGTATTTGCGCCAGCCGGTCTTCGAGGCGCTGCACGCCGTCGGTCCGGCGGTCAAGCCGACGACACACAACTACTACGTGATGTATGTCCGGCCGGAGGACGACGACCTGCGGCAGAAGCTCAACGACGCCATCCGTGCCGGCTTGCAGGACGGCACGTTCCGTCGCATCTACGAGAAGTACGGGCTGTGGGACGACGAGCAGGCGGGACTGGTCGACGTCGGCCGCAACTGGCCGCCCGAGGCGATCAGCCGCCGTCCGCCGCTCGCCTGGTTCGCCGGCCAGCTGACGTTTTACGCGCTGACGACGATCAAGCTGGCGGTGATCTCGTTTCCGCTGGCGGTGACGCTCGGGCTGCTGATCGCGCTCGGCCGCCTGTACGGCCCGCGCTGGCTGGCGGTGCCGCTGGCAGCCTACGTCGAGGTGATTCGTGGCACCCCGCTGCTCTTGCAGCTGGCGGTCATCTTCTACTTCCTCGGCCTGGCTCCCGACTGGGCCGGCATCCTCGGGCTGGCGATCAACTACGCCGCCTACGAGGCGGAGATCTACCGCGCCGGGCTGCTGGCGATCCCGCGCGGCCAGATGGAGGCGGCGCTGTCGCTGGGCATGGCGCGGCCGACGGCGGTGTGGCGGATCGTGGTGCCGCAGGCGGTGCGGCTGGTGGTGCCGCCGGTGACCAACGACTTCATCGCATTGTTCAAGGACACGTCGGTGTGCTCGGCGATCGCGGTGGTCGAGCTGACGTCGCGCTACCGCACGCTGGCAGTCAACAACCCCGGCCTGGTGGTGCAGCTGGGAGCGATGACCGCCGTCCTCTATCTGGTAATGAGTTACCCGCTCTCACTGCTGGCGCGGCGGCTGGAGCGGGAGCAGCAGGCGGTCCACGGCTGACGGAGGGGGGCGGCGCGATGATCGAGGTTCACGACCTGGTGAAGAGCCACGGCGAGCTGCACGTCCTGCGCGGCGTGTCGCTCACCGTCCGTCGCGGCGAGGTGGCGGCGGTGATCGGCCCGTCGGGTGGCGGCAAGAGCACGCTGCTGCGCTGCATCAACGGGCTGGAACGGTTCCAGGGCGGGCGCGTGCAGGTGGCTGACCTGGCGCTGCTGCCGGGCACCACCGCGCCGCCACTGCTGCAAACGCTGCGGCGGCGCGTCGGCATGGTGTTCCAGCAGTTCCACCTCTTCCCGCACCTGAGCGTGCTGGACAACGTGCTCGCCGGCCCGCTGTATGCGCAGAAGCGGCGGCGCGAGGAAGCGGAGCCGGAGGCACGCGAGCTGCTCGCCCGTGTCGGGCTGGCGGACAAGGCGGCGGCGCGGCCGGAGCAGCTGTCGGGCGGACAGCAGCAGCGGGTGGCGATCGCCCGCGCCCTGGCGGTCAAGCCGGACGCCATCCTGTTTGACGAGCCGACCAGCGCGCTCGACCCGAAGATGGCCGCCGAGGTGCTGGCGGTGATGGCCGATCTGGCGGCATCCGGGCAGACGATGATCGTGGTGACGCACGCGATGGGGTTCGCCCGGCGGGTGGCGACGGTGGTCCACGTCATGCACGACGGGACGGTGGCCGAGTCCGGCCCGCCGGCGCAGGTGTTCGAGGCGGCGCAGACCGACGTCACCCGCGAGTTCCTCCGCCACGCCCTGAGCGAGTAAGAAAATACCCGCGCCGGATCACTCCGGCGCGGGTGCGGGCGAGGCTGGGAGTCGGTCAGCCGGCGTTCAGCCGGGCGTCGAGCGGGTGCCACAGGGCCAGCCCGCGGCGGGCGCGCTCGGCGAGGATGTCCACCTTTTCCTGGGTGCCCGGCAGAGCGGCGGTCGGCTGCGCCGCGGTGACTGCCTGGCCGTTGAAGTCGCTCACGCCGCGGCGAGCGTACTTGCTGGTCGACGGGTACTGATCGCGGACCCCCGGCGTGTAGTAACACGACCAGCACAGGCCGCGGGGACGGTTGGAACGCACCTTCTGGCAGTGACGGCAAAGCATCGATCGATCTCCTGGATGTCCGTGTCTTGGTTTGCCCGGCGGGATCAGCAGACGGCCGCCGCCGGCCTGACCGGCAGCGCGTCGACGGCGTGCCACAGGTACGCCCGGCCGTCGGTCAGCCCGACCAGCCGGCCGCACACCTCGCCGTGGCGGGTGAAGGCGATCAGCACCTTGAGCACCACGTCGGCGGGGATGGTGTCGGCGCGTCGCCACAGCCGGCGGCGCTCGTCGAGCAGCACGTCGCCGACGTAGCGGCTCGCCCTCCGACACCGCAGCACGGTCTGGCTCCGGGTTGCCACGCAGCCGTTCCGCCGCCCGTTCGCTCGTCCCGCTCGTCATGGTCATGGCCGGTCTCCCGCTTGCCCGATGATCGCCCCTCTTCCCGTTCCGCGGTTGGGGTTGATCAGGCCGCTGCCGACTTCGTCCTCGGCGTCGACCAGCGCGGCGTCGTCGAACGTCGTCGACCGAGTGGGTTCGCCGGGCCGGCGCGCTTCACCTCGGCCAGCAGCTCGCGGCGCATCTGCTCGCGCGGCGTTTCGTCGTACCAGTTGAGGAACCAGCGGCAGCCGGCCGGCTCGCCGACGCGCTGATCGATCTCGAAGCACATGCGGGCGAAGAACTCCTCGACCTCGGCCACCGTCTCCAGCCCGTCGCCGATCCAGCCGGTGTAGCTGATGGCGCAGGCCGCCTCGACCGGCCAGTCCTGCACACACATCAGCGGCGGCGGCGAGGTCGTCGCCCCCTGGAGCAGCCGCGCATCGTCGCGCACCAGCGCCTGCCGCAGCGCCTCCAGCCCCTCCGTCGACACCAGCGGCTCGACCCCGTCCCGCCACACCTTCCGCCAGCTTTCCATCGTCGGCTCCCCTCGCTTCCCCCGTCCTGCCGCCGCTCCGCTCCTCGGAACGTCCCGTCCTGGTGGCCCCCAAGTCCTCTATGGTAGTATACGTTTGTTCATATCCTCAATCAACTGATTTTGTGCGATTTTTACCGGCATTTTCCAGACAATTGGCATGAAGTAGCCGTCTGGCGGTGTCGATCGGCGCTCTGGTGGAGCATAATTACACAGTCGATCGAGAGGTGACGCGCCGACCGGCAGCGGGACGGGAGCCGGGGAAATGCGAACCGGCCCGGAGCGAGGGGGATCGCTCCGGGCCGGGAAGGGATACGGGGGTGCGGCGACGGTCAGTCGGCGGCGGTCAGCCAGCCACGATGGATCTGGTTGCCGCGGACGATGAAGAAGCGGATCGGCGTGAAGGTGTGCCGCTCGGGGTGGTTGAGCACGAACACCACATTGTCCGCCGTCAGCATCTCCCACTGGTGCAGGCCGACCAGCACGTCGCCGTTACGCAGGCCGGCGCGGGCAGCCAGGCTGTCGGGGCGAACGCCATCGATCACCAGCCCGCCGTGCAGTTGCGGGAAGGCGGTGGTGATCTCGGCCGGGTTGCCGAGCGTCTGCACGCGGAGGCCGAACTGCCGCCACATCTGGGCCGCTGCCGGCGTGGTCGCGCCGGCGGTCGAGGCCGAGGATGCCGCCAGGCGGGTGTCGCGGCGGGCAGCTTCCAGCGCCCAGGCTGACGCGCTTGCTCGCTGGCGTCGCGGCGGACGACCACGTCCAGCTTGCTGCCGGCCTCGCGTTCCAGCAGCGCCCGCTCCACGTCGAGGCTGCTCCGCACCGGGAGGGTCGGCGACCTTCCACCACCACGTCGCCGCGGCGCGGCCACCTTCGCCGCCAGGCCGTCGGCGCGGCTCGACGATCACCCGCCGGCTGGTGGAGTTGCGCGTCACCTCGTCCTGCACCGCCAGTCCGACCAGGCCGACGCCGCCGGCCTCGCGAACCTTGGCCAGCATGGCGCCGGCGACGGTGATCATGCTGTCGACCGGGATGGCGAAGCCGATCCCCTGGGCGCCGGCGCGGATGGCCACGTTCACCCCGACCAGCTCGCCGTCGAGGTTGATGAGCGGCCCGCCGGAGTTGCCCGGATTGATGCTGGCGTCGGTCTGGATCAGCGCGCTGTAGCGGATGTCCTTGTTCAGACTGACGTCGCGGCCGACGGCAACGACCACGCCAACGGTGACGGTGTGATCGTAGCCATAGGCGTTGCCGACCGCCACCACCGTCTCGCCGACCTGCAGATCGCGGGTGGTGCCCAGCGGCATGACGGCGAGCGGCTTGGGCGGGGTGATCTTGAGCAGGGCCAGGTCGCTCTCGACGTCGCGGGCGACGACGCGAGCGCCGACGGACGACCCGTCGGCCAGCCGCACCCGTAAGAGCGACACGTCCTCGACGACGTGCTGATTGGTGACGATGTAGCCGCGCGGATCGATGACGATTCCGGTGCCCATGCCGTTGACGCGGTGCTGCGACGGCGCCAGCGCCAGGAATTCGTCGATCCCGTTCGCCTTGACCGTTCGCTCGCTGTGAATGTTGACGACCGCCGCCTTGACCTGCCGGACGACGTCGACCACGGGCGACTGGCGGGGGTTCCAGGCCCGCGTGGGGTCACTCGCCGGTCGGCCGGCCAGCGGCGGCAACGCCACGTCGGCGCGGGCCCGCGCGGCGGTCCCGAACGGGGACAGGACCGTTCCCACGGCGACGGCCGCCAGCAAGGTGCGATGCGTTCTCATGACGCCTCTCGACAGGGTCCACGGGGGGGCAAGGTCAGCTCCGGCCCGGTCGGGCCGGCCGGGGGTCGGCGGGCGCAAGCGAGTGGCGCAGACGGCCCCCGGCGCACGCTTCGTGACGACCATTCCCATCGACCGGCGGCGGCAGCCGGCTGGACGCCGGGCGGCGGCAAGATTTCGTTTGACAGCGGCGCCAGGTGCAGACGCTCGCAGGGAACGTGATGTATCATCCAGAGCGGCGGGGGCGGTCGTGCCGGATGTAGCGGACGCGCCGTGCGTGCGCGTGCGGGCCGACCAGCCGCGGCGACTGAAACCAGGCGGAGGTGGAGCGGTGACGACGGCGCGTTCACGGAAGGAGCAGATCGAGGAGCTGCTGGCGGCCGACCCGGACGACTCGTTCCTCCGCTACGGGCTGGCGATGGAGTACGTCAGCGGCGGCGACCACGAGGAGGCGGTGCGGATCTTCCGTGAGCTGATCGACCGTGATCCGAACTATGTGCCGGCGTATCTGATGGCGGGTCAGTCGCTGGCCCGGCTCGGCCGCGAGGACGAGGCCGGCGAAATCCTCCGCACCGGCATCACCGTTGCCACCCGCACTGGCGACGCCCACGCCGCGTCCGAAATGTCCGGCCTGCTGGCAACGCTGTGACAGGGCGGCCTCTTGCCCGGAGCGCCGGCGTCCCGTTAACTGAGGAGATTGGCCGTCCGCGGGGCGGCCGTGTTTCGCGTACCATCCCACAGGGGGGAAGAGATGCGTACCATGCTATTCGCCGGCGTACTGCTCGCCGGCCTGGGGTCAGCTGTCGCGGCCGAAGAGAAGGGGACGGCCGTCGACCTGGACGGACTGACGTCCACCGCGCCGGCCGCCTGGGTGAAGGAGTCGCCGTCGAACCGGATGCGCTACCTGCAGTTCCGGCTGCCGAAGGTGAAGGGCGACACCGAGGACGCCGAGCTGGTGATCTTCAAGGGGCTGGGCGGCTCGGCCGACGACAACATCGTGCGCTGGAAGCGCCAGTTCACTCCGCCGGGCGGCAAGGTGACGCAGATCAAGATCGGCGGCCACCAGGCGGCGCTGCTGGACGCCGACGGCACCTACGGCTTCAACCCGGCGCCGTTCAACCCGGCGTCGAAGACGATCGCCCGGCCGAACTACCGCATGCTGGCGGTCCACTTCGACGGGCCGAAGGACGTCTACCACATCAAGCTGACCGGCCCGGCGAAGACGGTCGCCCACTACAAGAAGGGCTTCGACACCTGGCTGGAGGGGTTCAAGAAGTAGTAGACAGTAGTCAGTAGTCAGTAGGAAGACAGCAGACAGCCAGGGACGTCGCCGGTGACGCTGGCGAGGCGAGCGGGAGCACGTCAGTGCCCCGAGGTAGCGCACGCGGCGCGACGTCGCGCTCAGGGCGATGCCAGGCACGTTGTGGCCCGGTCTCCTGACCGGGCCTCCGCGACCGAAGGTCTCCCGCACGCCCGGAGGAGACCTGCGGTCGGCAGAGTGGCAAGGTCGGGAGACCTTGCCACAACAGCGCACGTCAGTGCCCCGAGGTAGCGCACGGCGCGACGTCGCGCTCAGGGCGATGCCAGGCACGTTGTGGCCCGGTCTCCTGACCGGGCCCTCCGGCGGACCGAAGGTCTCCGCACGACCCGGAGGAGACCTGCGGTCGGCAGAGTGGCAAGGTCGGGAGACCTTGCCACAACAGCCGACCTTGCCGCAACAGCCACAACAGCCACCCTTGTTGTGGCCCGGTCTCCTGACCGGGCCACTCCGGCGGACCGAAGGTCTCATCAGCGCCCGGAGGAGACCTGCGGTCGGCAGAGTGGCAAGGTGAGACCTTGCCACAACAGCGGCGAGCGGGAGCGTGTCGACCCATCGTCGTCCGTTTGCCATTTTTGGGTGCCATGCCCACGCTTGCGTGGGCATGCAGCCCTCCTCGACCGGCCCCATCAGATGAGCCGGTGCCTCCGTTTCAGGCCGCTTGCATGCACCTCGCGCAATTCGACTATGACCTCCCCGACGAGCTGATCGCTCAGCATCCCGTCACGCCGCGGGATCAGTCCCGGCTGCTCGTACTCCGGCGCGACCGGACGCCGGGAGAGGAGCTGTCGCACCACGTTTTCGCCGACTTGCCGGACCTTCTCCATCCCGGTGACCTGCTCGTGCTCAACGACACCCGCGTCGTCGCCGCCCGGCTGGTCGGCCGGCGGGAACGGACCGGCGGACGGTGGGAGGGACTGTTCGTGCGCGAACACCCTGGCGGGCTGTGGGAGCTGCTGGTACAGACCCGCGGCAAGCTGACCGGCGGAGAAACGCTCGTCGCCGAGTCGCCGCAAGGGCCGCTGCGGCTGGAACTGGTCGAACGGGTGCCGCCGGGAGGTGGCTTGTTTCCGCGGCCGAGGCGGGCAGCGCGCGGTCGTGCTCGCTCGCCACGGTCAGGTGCCGATCCCGCCGTACATCCGCCACGGACGGGCGAGTCCCGAAGATGTCGCCCAGTACCAGACGATGCACGCTCGCCGCGATGGCGCCGTGGCGGCGCCGACCGCCGGGCTGCACTTCACCCCCGAGGTGGTCGCCGCCCTCAAGGCGCGGGGTATTGACCAGGCGTTCGTCACCCTGCACGTCGGACCCGGCACGTTCCAGCCGGTCAAGGTGGACGACGTCCGCGCCCACCGGGTCGAGGCCGAGTGGGGCGAGCTGCCGGCCGCCACCGCCGCCGCCCTCGCCGCCTGTCGGGCGCGCGGCGGGCGCGTCATTGCCGTCGGCACCACCACCGTGCGCGTGCTGGAAACCGCGGCCCTCCACGCCGGCAGCGACCCGCTGGTCCCCTGGTCCGGGCTGACCGATCTGACCATCCTGCCGCCGTACTCGTTTCGCACCGTCGACGCGCTGATTACCAACTTCCACCTGCCACGCTCCAGCCTGCTGCTGCTGGTGTCGGCGTTCGCCGGCCTGGAGGCGGTGCGCGCGGCGTATGAGGAGGCGGTGCGGAGAAAGTATCGCTTCTACAGCTACGGAGACGCTATGCTGATCGTGTGAGCGTCGGAGGGGGGGACCACCATGAGCAACCGCATCGTCCGCGTGCAGCTGTCCGATCGATCGGTCATCCCCACCGAGGCCGAGGTGCATGTCACCGTGGTGCCGGAGGTGATCGACTTCCAGACCGACGTCCGCGGCCGGCTGGTCGGTCCACGGTGCCGGTACGCCGACACCGTCGAGGTCGCCTATCCGCTGCGGCCGTGGCAAGTGCCGACGTCGCAGCCGGCGATCACCCTGCGGGCGGTGGTCCCCGAAGCGAGCCTGTGGGACCCGGAAAGTCCGCACCTCTACCTCGGCCCGGTCGAGCTGTGGCAGAACGGCCAGCGCGTCGACAGCCGCGAGATCCGCCACGGCCTTCGCCACGTCAGCGTTGGTCCGCGCGGCCTGCGGGTGAACGGCCGGTTGTGGCGACTGCGTGGCCGGCGGGTCGACACCGTCGACGACGCCACCGCCCTCCAGCTGCGCCGCGCCGGCTACAACCTGATCATCGTTCCGGCGAGCGACGCAGCGCGGCGGGCCTGGGAGGTGGCCGACCGCGTCGGCCTGTTCGTTCTCGGCGAGGAGTCGGCCGCTCCGTCCGGCGAGCGGTGGCGGGAACTGGTCGGGCACCCCAGCTGTCTGGGGTGGCTGCGACCGGCGACGGTCAGCGCCGACGTCCCGGCCAACGTCCTCGACGGGGTGCGCGCCGACCCCGAGGGTGCGCCGCGCGCCAGCTTCGTCGCCTGCCCGCTCGCCGCCTTCCGCGACCCCATCGGCGGTGGGCCGCACCGCCCGGTGCTGCTGCTCGACGTGCCGCCCGACCAGGCGGCGACGCTGCTCGACCGGCACCCGTCTGTCATCGGCGTGGTCGACCCCTGACTGCGGCGGTAGCAACGGTCGCGCCGGGTGTAGCGGCGCGGACGGCTTGCCTCCCCCTCCCTGGCCGCCCGGTTTGTCCTGTTTGCCCTCCCGGCCTGGTTGGCCACACTGTTATAATCTGTCCGTACCTCTCTTGCTGGGTCGTCCCCTGTCGCGCGGGAGTCTGACTGGTGCGATCCGCCGTCCTCGGCACGCTGCTGCTGGCCGCGCTGGTCGGGGTCGTCCCGCCGACCGGCGGCGACGAGCCGCGCGGCAAGGCGACCACGGATAAGGCATTACCGGCCAAGACCCCCGCCGCGGCGGAGAAGGCGCCGCCGCCGACCCCGGTGCCCGACAGCGACAAGGGGAGTGGGCCACTCGATCTGCCGCCGGGCGCCATCCTGGCGGTGTGCGACAGCCTGGCCGAAGCGCTGCGGCGAACGCCGCGCGCCGTCGTCCTCAGCCGCGAGCAGTACCAGGCGCTGCAGGATGAGCTGGCCCGCCTCCGCCGCCAGCTGGCCAAGCCGCGGCTGCTCACGCCGGCGCAGTGCGTGCTCAAGGGCAAGGTGGATGCCACCCTGCTCCAGCTGTCCGCCGAGTTCGAGTTCGAGACTGACCAGCCCGACGCGCTCGTTCGCCTGGCCTGTGGCCAGGCCCAGGTGACCGCCGCCAGCCTCGACGGGCGGGTGCCGCGGCTGACCAACACCAGCCGGTCGGGCACGCGCGACCGTACCGGCCGTCCGGTGGAGGCGAGCGATGGCGACGGCTTCGTCGTCGAGATCGATCGCCCCGGCCGGCACACGCTCACCCTCGACCTGCTGCTGCCGGTCACCGCCGCGGCCGCCGGCACCGGGTTCCTGCTCGACCTGCCGCGGACGGCGGTCACCCGGCTGGAGCTGGAGCTGCCCGCCGGCAGCCGTGACCTCCGCATCGGCGGCCGGCCGATCGCTGAAACGCTGCTGGAGCTGAAGGGCAACCGGCTGGCCGGTAACCTGGGCGCCGCCGATCGGCTGGAACTGGCGTGGCGGACCGCCGTCACCGGCACCGCCCGCCCGATCCTGACCGCCGACGGGGTGGTGCAGGTGCGGCTGGAAGCCCGCCAGCTGGCCACCGAGGCGCGGCTCACCCTGCGCGTGCAGAGCGGGCGGACGGCCCAGTGGCAGATTCTCGCCCCGGCCGGCGCCCGCGTCCGCGTGGCCGCCGCCGACGACAGCCGCGTCGCCCGCGTCGAGACGGCCGACCGCAAGCCGCTGGCGGTCTACACCGTCCACCTGAAGGAGCCGACCGCCGACCCGCTCACCGTCATCGTCGAGCACACCCAGTCGCCGCCCGAGCCGGGCGGGCGGAAGCCGGCCGCCATCGGCCCGTTCACCGTCCTCGGCGCGGTGCGGCACACCGGCACGGTGCTGGTGACCAACACCGTGGCTGACTGGCACCTGGAGTTCCTGCCGCACGGCGACCTGGCCCGCCGCGGCGTCGACGAGGACGATCTTCGCCGCGACCCCGACCTGACCGCCGCGTTCCGCTACGGGCCGGGCAGCGACCAGCGCGACGTCGCCGGCGCCCCCGTCGCATCCTCCCCGCTGCCGTGGCTGGAGCTGGAGGTCGAGACGGTGCGCGGCCAGGTGCTGGCGCGGCCGGCGCACCTGCTGCGCGTGGTCGACACCAGCGGCGGGTCGCGCTGGCAGGTGCAGACGACGCTGACGATCACCCCGCGCTGGGCCGACGTCGACCGCTTCCGGGTGCGGCTGCCCGAGGGGTGCGAGTTCGTCGAGGACGGCAGCTTTCCGTTGCCGGAACGCATCCGGTCGGTGTCCTACGACGCCGCGGCGCGGACGGTGGAGTTCCGCCTTGCCCGCGGCACCGCCGAGCCGTCGCTGCAGCCGTTCACCGTTCGCGTCGAGGCCGCCTATCCCGCCGTGGTCGACCCGAAGGCGTCCGGTCAGACGAGCCTGCCGCTGCCGCACCCGGTCGGCATGATCGAGCAGGACGGAGTGATCACCGTGCAGGCGCGCCGACGCTCGAGCTGGCGCTGCCCGATCCGCCGCCCGGCCTCGACCTGGTCCGCCAGTCGACGCACGAGCTGGCGTTCCGCTACCCGCGCCGCACCCCCGACCGGCTCGACCTGGCATGGCAGCCGTACCGTCCGCCGGTGCGGGTCAAGGCGGTCATTGACGTGACCATGCTGCCCGGTGAGACGCGCGTGGTCCACGAGCTGCAATACCAGCTGCCCGCCACCGGCAGCCCGGCGCAGGTCACGCTGCGGGTGCCCGACGCGGTGGCCGGCGCGCTGGAGGTGCGCCAGGGCGGTCGGCTCCAGGGGTTGACGCCGGCGGCCGGCAAGGGTCAGGGGCAGCTGGCTGCCATCACCCTGACCGGCGGGACGGCGCCGACGCTGGTGCTCGCCTATCGCAGCGCCGGGGGCGAGTCGCCGGCCAGCGGGACGCTGCCGGTGCCGCTGGTGACGCCGGTCGGCGCCAGCAGCGGCGAGGCCCGCGTCCGTGTCTGGAGCGATGCCGGCCAGCTGCCGCTGGGCGCAGCCGGGTGGGCCGAGGGACACATCGAGGTCGTGCCCGACCGGCCACGGTTGCCGGTCCTGGTGTTGCAGGCGGCCCGGCTCGACGCCCCGCTGGTCCTGCAGCTGGGGTCGCTCACTCCGCCTGTCGCGGCGCTGATCGACCGCGCCCTGGTGCGGGTCGACGTGGCCCCGCCGATGCAGGCGTATCGCGTCAGCTATCGGTTGAGCCACCTGGCCGGCACTCGGCTCGACCTGGAGCTGCCGGCGCCGGCCGCCACCCTCCACCTGCAGGTGCGCTTCGACGGCAAGCGGATCGACTACGAGACGGTGGCCGGCGACCCGGCGGAGAAGCGGGGACGGGTGGTGCGGCTGCGCCTGCCGCCCGACCTCGGCCGGCGACTGGCGGTACTGGAGGTGAGCTACCGGCTGGACGGCGACCGGCTCCGCGGCACCACGTTGACCACTCCGCTGCTGGCTCCGGTGGTCGCCGGCGAGGTGACCGGGGTGCCGACCCGCTGGCTGGTGCGGGTGCCGTCCAGCTGGGTGGTGCTGACTCCGGAGCCGGCGACCGGCACGCCGCGGTCGTGGGGGCTGCGCGGCTGGCTGCTGGCGCCGCGCGTGGGGTCGACCGCCGCCGATCTGGAGCGGTGGTTCGACGGCGACCGTGCCGCCCCGGCTGACGGGGAGGAAGCGACCGGCGACGGCGGGCCGCCGGACCTGGTGTTCTGGAACGACGACGCCGGGCCGGTGCCGCTGGTCCACCTGCCGCAGCAGACCTGGCTGCTCGTCTGCTCGCTCACGCTGGTGCTGCTCGGCCTGGTCGTCTCCCGGCTGCCGCTGGTGGATGGCGCCGGCCAGCCGACGGCGTGGGCGTGGGGGGTGCTGCTGACGGTGCTGCTCGTGGCGTTCGTTTGCGTGCTGTTGCGCCCCGGACTGGCCGGACAGCTGGCGTATGGCTGCCAGCCGGGGGCGGTGGTGCTGGCGGTGCTGGCGGCGGTGCAGTGGTGGCTGCACGAGCGCTATCGACGGCAGATCGTGTTCCTGCCCAGCTTCAACCGATCGCGGGGCGGCTCGTCGGTGCTGCGTCCGCCGCCGACTTCGCCGCCGCCGATCGAGCCGTCGACGGTGGACGTGCCGCGGTCGGCCGGCTGGGTGGCGGCCGAGGAGCGCCCGGCGAGCGGCAGCTGAGTGGACCCAGAGACGGAGGCGGCCGCGTGATCCGCGTCCCGAGTTATCGCTGGTGTCCTCGCCTGCCGCGCTGTGGCGGGGCGGTCGTGCTGGCGCTGTGCGTCGTCGCGCTGACGGCACGCGCCGACCCGCCGCCGGACGACCCGTTCCCCTTGCAGCGGGTGCTGCTGCCAGCCGACCGGCTGACCGGCGAGCTGGCGCGAGTCCGCGACGGGGTGCTGGTGCGGCTGCCGCGCGACGAGTTCGAGGCGCTGGTGCGGCAGGCCGCCGGCCGCGGGCGGCCCGCGCCGCCGCGACTGGCGGAGGCGCGCTACCGGGCGACGCTGGTCGAGGACGGCGGCCACGCCTTCCTGAGCGGCACTGCCGAGTGGAAGGTGTTGCATCGCGGCGACGGGGCCGGGTTGCTGCGTCTGGCGGGCGACGCCGCCTCGTTCAACCTGGCGGTGCGGCAGCCGCGCTACGCTAATCGAGACGCCGTGCTGGCGGCGTTCCCCGAGCGGGCCGGCGACGACGCGCCGCGGTCGCTGGCGCTGCTGGTCGACCAGCCGGGCGAGCATGCCGTCACCCTCGACTGGTCGGCGCGCACCGAGCCGCGCCCCGACGGGCTGCACGTCGACCTGCGCGTGCCGCCGGCGCCGGCGGCGTCGTTCGAGGTGGAGCTGCCGGCCGACCGGAGCTTGCTGGCGACCGATGGCAGCCTGGTGAGCGGTCCGCTCCGTACCGAGACGGATCGGCGGCGGCTGTGGCGGATCGCCTGCGGCGGCAAGGCGCAGGTGGCGCTGCTGATCCGCCGGCCGGCGGCGGGCAGCCCGGTGGTGCATTGCTGGCAGAAGACGGTGCAGCGGCTGGTGCCGGAGGGGCTGGAGGCGTCCACCACGCTCACGCTGGAGGCGCTGCACCAGGAGCTGACCGCGGTGGTGCTCGACTGCGACCCGCAGCTGCGGCCGCTGGAGGTGCTCAGCCCGGCGCTGGAACGGTTCGAGGTAACGCCGGGCAAGGACGGCGGGCGGATGGTGCTGACGGTCCAGCTGGCGGCCGGTGCGCGAGGCGACGATCGAGGTCCGCTGCCTGGCGCCGCTCGCCGCGGCCGGGTCGGCGGACCGGACGGCCGGCCAGCCGCGCACGGTGGCGTGGGTCAGTCCCGGCCTGCGCACGGTGGCGGCGCACCGGACGGCGGGAGGCGGCCGGCGAGGCGACGGTGGTGCCGCGCGGCGAGACGCTCGAGCTGTGGGTCCACCCGGACCTGACGCTGGTCGGCTGGCAGCCGGGCGACTTCCGGCTGACCGACTCGTCGCTGGCAGTCGATGGCGAAACCCGACTGACGATGCGTCGACTGACGCTGATCGGCGGCGGGCTGGCGAGCGAAGGTGTTGGGAGGGGAGTGGGGAGGGACACCCTCCCCACATGCCGGCCGGGAAGGGTGAGGCGCAGCCGCGGCGACCGGCGGGCCAGCTGCAGGCCGGCGGCGTCGAGGTGCGGGCGGCAGCAGTCGTGGTGGCGGCTGGGCGGCGACGGGATGGAGCTGTGGACGCAGGTCGGCTACGAGGTGACGCAGGGGCAGCTGTTCCGGCTGGCGCTGCACCTGCCGGCCGGGTGGGACGCCGAGATGGCCGAGGTCACGCCGGCTGACCTGATGCGCAGCTGGGGCGTGCGGACCGGGCCGACCGGATCGCGGCTGGTGGTCGACCTGCGGCGGCCGGTGCAGCCGACCGGGAAGGACACGGGCGTCACCCTGACCGCTCGACTGCGGCGGCCCGGCCGGTGGCTCAATCAGGAGGTGCCGTTCCCCGATGTGATGCCGCTCGGCGCCCGCTTCCGCGAGGGCGGGCTGGGGATCGCCTTCGACGAGCACCTCTTCCGCACCACCGTCCGCACGGCGCTGCCGGCGGGTGATCCGCCGGCCGGCGGGCTGTGGGGCACCCTGTTGCCCGACCTGTACTATCCGCTCAAGGTCGACGGCGCCGTCGGCACGGTGCGGCTGCAGCCGCGGCCGGCGCGGTTCCGCGCCCGCGTGCTGGGCGAGGTGCAGATCGCCGGCGGGCGCGGACTGCTGGCTAGCCGGCTGGTGCTGGAGGGAGAGACGGGGGCGATCAGTCACGTCGACGTGGTGCGCGCCGGCAACGACGCGCGGCCGGGCGAGTGGCGGGTGGAGTCGGAGGGAGCGCCGGCGGGCAACCGGGTGCGACGGGTCGACCGGCTGCTGCCGGCCGAGGTCGCCGCCGCGCTGGCGCCGCTCGCGGCGCGCGGCCCGCTCGCCGCGGCGACCCTGGCGGTGACCCGCCCGGCCGGGACGCGCTGGCGCATCCAGCTCGACCGGCACCTGCCGCTTCGCCAGAGCCTGACCGTGCGTACCACGTCCGCCCTGGTCGCGAAACCGGACGCCGCCGGCGACGGGTGGGAATTGCCGCTGCTCGGAGTGATCGGGCCGGGCCGCGGCGAGGGCGAGGTGACGGTGCGGCTGGACGGCGCCAAGCTGACCGCCGCGGAGGCCGTCGGCGTGCAGGAGGGGCGAGGGCGGGGCAACGCCGTCGGCGAGCTGCCGGGCCGGGTGTTCGTTTACACCGATCGTTTCCCGCGGCTACGGCTGCACACTCGCGCCGCCCCGAACGGCCAGGCGGCGCAGACGCTGCTCGACCGCGGCCGGCTGACCACCGTGCTCGGCCCGGCCGGGGAGCTGCGGCACCACTTCCGCTTCCGCGCCCGCCGCTGGCCGCAGAGCCACCTGCCGGTGACGCTGCCGACGTCGGCCCGGCTGCTGGCGGTGGCGGTCGCCGGCCAGCCGCTGGCGCACGTCGGCCAGCCGCCCGAGGAGCAGCCGCTGGCGGTGCCGGTGCCGGGCGGACCGGAGCCGGTGTGGGTGGAGATCCTGTACACCACGCCGGCTGTCGTCGGCCCGCTGTGGGCCACGCTGGAGGCGGCCGGTCCGGAGCTGCCGGTGCGGCCGGAGACGCTCGAACGGCGCTGGCTGCTGCCGCCCGCCTTCGCCCCGCTCGGCGACCGCCGGTGGCGGCCGTTGCCCGGCGGCGGCGAGGGGCCGGCGACTCCGGCCGGGCGCCTGGCGGCGCTGTTTCGCCTGGGGCCGTCGCTGCCGCTGCCGGGGAACCGGGCGACCGAGTGGGACGCGGCCCGGCGGGCGATCACCGACGCGGTGGCCGACCTCCGCGCCGACCACGGCGGACGGAAAGTGCCGCTGGCGGCGGCGGTCGAGGATTTGGCCGCCGGCTACCTGAACGATCAGCACCCGCTGGTCGTCGATGCCGCCGCCCTCCGCCGCAGCGGGTACTTCGGCAACAGCCCGCTCGCCGTCAGCACGACCGCGGCCGACGACGACCTGCCGTGGGCCGACGGCAACCTGGTGCTGCTGCCCGGCCGGACGGCGGTGCTGCTGACCACCCGAACGGCGCCGGGAACGGGCGCGGCGGGGACGGTCCCGGAGGAGCTGGAAGAGGCGGTGATGCAGGCCAGGCGGACAGGTCAGGACCCGGCCGGCCGATTCCTGACCGCCGTCGAATGGCTGCGGCTGATGCCGGCGCGCGACGACCAGGCCGGCGGGTCGACGGGCCTCGCGCTCACGCCGGGGGCGGCGCTGGAGGGGTGGACGACGTGGGCGCCGGTGGCGACGCCGTCGGGGGTGGACGGGGTACGGCTGACGGCGGTCCGTCGTTCGGCGGTGGCGGCGGGCGGGGTCGCCCTGGCGGTGCTGGCGGCGGCAATCCAGGTGGCGGCGCGGCGCCGGACGGTGCGGCGCCGGCTGCTGCTGACCCTCGGCTGGCTGGCCGCCGCGGGACTGGCGGCGGCGTGGCTGCCGGCGGCGGTGAACGGGCTGGGCTGGTGGCCGTTGCTCGGCGGTCTGTGCTGGGCGGTGGGGTGGTATCTGGCGTGGGCGTCGCGGCGGCTCCGCGGCGCCCGGCGCGCGGTCGACGATGAAACGACCGCGGTCGACCGGAGCGGCGAAGGGGCCGTCGTCACGGGTGAGCGGGTCGGAACGGAGCGGTCTGCTCGGTCCGCCGGCGGCGACCGGACTGCTGCTCGCCCTCGCCCTGCTGGCCGGCCAGCGGCCGGCGGACGGCGACACTGCCGACCCGGAGCCGGTGTACCTCGTCCCCGAACAACCGCCGCTGCCGGCCGGGGTGCTGGTCCGCCCGGCGGCGCTCGGCCGGCTCCGCGACCTGGCGCGGGCGACGCAGCCGCCGGTCCAGGGGGCGGTGCTGGCCGCCGCTGGCTACGACGGTCGGCTGGTGCCGGCGGGCGGGGGCGCCGCCCGCGCCGAGTTCGCCGCCACCTTCGAGGCGCACGTCTTCGGCGACGAGCCGGCCACACTGCTGCTGCCGCTCGACGGCGTACAACTGACCGGCGACGTGCTGCTCGACGGCGCGCGCGTGCTGCCGACCGCGGTGGCCGGCCCGCAGGGCGGGTACGCGCTGCGCGTGCGCGGCAGCGGGCGCCACCGAATCAACCTCCGCTTCCAGGTGGCGGTGGAGGAAGCGCCGACGGCCGAGGCGGCCAGCGGCATCCGGCAGGTGCGGTTTCAGCCGCCGTCGCTGGCGCAGAGCCGGTTGACGTTCGAGGCGCCGACCGCCGCCGGGGCGCTGCAGGTGGCGACCCGTTACGGCGGGCGACGAGTGACCGCCGCGAACGGAGTGCAGCGGCTGGAGGTCGACCTCGGCGCCGTGCCGGGGCCGGTGCTCATCCGCTGGCTGGAGGAGGCCCGTCCGCCGCGGGTGGCGTACCGCGAGGCGTACCTGTGGGACCTGCGGCCCGACGCCAGTCTGCTGACCGCGCTGGTCCGCTATGACATCGATCCGGGGGCGGTGTCGACGCTGCTGCTCGACCTGCCGCCCGAGCTGGAAGTCCGCGCCGCCCAGGCGCGCCGGCCGGCGGTCGACGGCGATGGGCCGCGCCGCCCGGCGAGCGGCGACCGCGGCGGAACGCTGCCGGTACGGTTGAGCAACTGGACGACGACCGGGGCGAACCCGCGGACGCTGCGGCTGGAGTTTCCGTGGCCGGTGGCCGGGCCGGTGGAGGTGGTGGTGGAGCTGATGCCGCGCGGTCCGTGGACGGCGGCGTCGCTGCTGCCGCTGCCCCGCCCGCACGGCCAGCCGGCGGCCGGCGAGGCGGGCTACCTGGCCTACCGGGCGCACGCCCTGTCGGCGGTGCCGGCCAACTGGCTGCGGCTGACCGGCATCGAGCGGACCGCGTTTGCCCCGTTCTGGCCGGCCGGCTCGCGACCGCCGGCCGAAACGATCACCTACGCGAGCCGTTTTGTCCGCGATCCGCGGCTGCCGCCGGAGCTGCGCCTGCAGATGCGGCCGCTCGGCACTCGCCTCGCCGGGACGCAGCGCGTGGAAGTGGTGGTGACGCCGACGCAGGCCGAGTTCCGCCTGGCGGCCGACCTGACCGCCGAGGGCAACGATCTGTCGGTGCTCGAGTGGGACGTCCAGGCGGCTCGCCCGCTGGTGGTCACCGCGGTGAACGGGGCAGGGGTGTCGCGCTGGAGCCAGGTGGACGGCCGGCTGCTCGTCTGGCTGGACAAGACGGCCGCCACCGCCCGGCTGCAGGTGGTCGGGTGGACGCCGCTGGCACCGGCGGCGCTGAAGTCGCCGGCCGCGGCGGCGCGGCTGGAGCTGCCGCGGCTGCGCCTGGCTGGCCCGGCGGCGGTGTCGACCCGCGTCAGCGTCACCCCGGCCATCGGGGCAACCCTGACCGAGGAGGCGGTCCGCGACCTGGCGCCGGACCCGACGTCCACTCCGCGCCAGCGCGTGTACGTCGCTCGCGGCCCGGCTTACGGTGGCACCTTCCTGGTGCGGCCGGGACCGCCGCCGACTGTCGACGTGACCACCACCGCCCGCCTGGACGGGAAGGATCTGACGTTTCACTCAGTAATCGATTACCGGATGTCGGGCGAGGTGCGCTCGATCCACCTGCGTGTGCGCGACTGGGAGGGCGACGTGACGCTGGAGGCGCCGCCGAAGACGGTGGCGCGGCGGCGCGAGCAGCAGCGGCGCTCGGCCGGGGTGCCGCCGCGCGGCAGCGAGCGCGAGCCGGCGGTGCCGCACGAGTGGGAGGGGTCGCCGCCGCAGTGGATCCGCGAGCACGCCTGGACGCTGGAGCTGGTGCCGGGAGTGGCCGACCGCTACCGGCTGGAGCTGAAGGGGCGGCTGCCGGTTGAGGACGCGGCCGGCGGGATGCGGCTGCCGGCGGTGCTGGTGACCGGCGCGCAGATCACCGAACGACTGGTCCTCGATCCGTCGCTGGCGGTCGAGTCGTCGCTGGGGGTGGCGGAGGAGCCGCCGCCGGACGGCGTCGCCGCCGGGACGCGGGCGTGGCACACGCGCAGCGACTACTGGGACCTGCGCGTGGTCCCGCGCGAGCCAGCCGGTCCGGCGCGGCTGCAGATGCTGCTGACCGAGGTGCGCTCGGTGGTGCCGGACGCCGGCGGCTGGCTGCACCAGGCGCGGCTGTGGGTGGATCAGGAGGGGGCGACCGAGCTGCGGGCGTTCTGGCGGGCCGACGTGGAGGTGACGGCGGCGACGGTGGACGGAGCGGCAGTGCCGGTCGGCGACCGGGTCACCCGCTACCTGGTGCTGCCCGGATCGGGCCGGCCGGGGGTGCGCTGCGTCACCCTCCGCTACCGCCATCGCGGCGGATCGGAAACACTCTACAATCCAGACCTGTATTATCCGCACATCGACGGCGCCCGGGGCGGGCCGGTGGTGTGGACGGTGGACGTTCCGCCGGGGTGGGAGCTGGGCGGGGCGGCCGGCGGGGTGCGCCTGGGGGCCGGGGCGACGGCGCGGGCGACGATCGAGCTGCACCGGGCGACGGTGGCGCTGGCCCGGCTGCGCGGGCTGGCGGCGGCGGCGCGCACCTTCCGTCCGGCCGATCTGCCGGCCAACGGGTCGGTGGAGGCGGCGCTGACGCAGACGCAGCAGCAGCTGACCCGGTCGTGCTGGCTGGCGGAACTGGCCCTGTCGGCCGGCGCGGATGCGCAGCAACCGCTCGGTCCCGGCGGCGAGACGCTGCCGGCCTGGCTGGCCTCGCTGCGGCGCCAGAACCGGGCGGTGTGCGAGGAACACGACCTGACCGAGCTGATCGAGGAGGCCAGCAAGGGGCGGTTGCAGCCGCCGGCCGATCCGGAGGAGCCGGGCGGACCGGGGGTGGCCTACCGCTGGCAGGTCGACTATTCACCGACCGCCCCACCGCGCGACCGGGGCAACCTGACGCTGCAGGTGGCGCTGGCGCCGACGGCGGCGCGGCAGACGCAGGCGGCGGTGGTGTTCTCCGGCCAGTGGCTGTTCCTGCTGGTCGGGGTGTGGGCGCTGACCCTGACGGCGGCCGTCCGCGGCGTCCTCCGCGTCCTGTGGCCGGAGGAGCTGGCCCTGCTCGGACTGGTCGGCTGGCAGCTGGCCGGGCCGACGGTGGTGGTGCTGGCGCTGATCATGGTCGCCGCCATCGCCCGCGGGCTGCTGGTCCGCCAGACGCTGCGGCGCTACCTGCGGCACCGCCCGCCGCGCGACCCGGCCGCCACCGGCTCGCGCGCGACCTGACGTCCGCCGCCGATTCCGTACAACACTTCCGCACCGCCCCCGCCGGGTGGTGTCTGGTCGTGTCTGGTCAGGAAAGGAAGCGCATGGAACGTCTGCTGCCGCTGCTGATGCTCTGCCTGGTACTGCTCGCGCTGCCGGCCCACGCGGCCGACCGGCGGCGGGCGATCAAGCTCGACGACCTGTTCCGCTTCAAGCGCGTCAGCGACCCGCAGGTCAGCCCCGACGGAACCCAGGTGGCCTATGTGGTAACCACCGTCGACCTGGCGGGCAACAGCACGGCGTCGGCGATCTGGCTGGCGCCGACGACGGGAGCGGAGCCGCGTCAGCTGACCGGCGGCAAGAAGGACCGGCATCCGCGCTGGAGTCCGGACGGCAAGCACCTGCTGTTCGAGTCGAACCGCTCGGGGTCGAACCAGCTGTGGGTGTTGCCGCTGGCGGGCGGCGAGGCGACGCAGCTGACGACGATCAGCACCGGCGCGGCGGATGCGGTGTGGTCGCCCGACGGCCGGTGGATCGCCTTCGTGTCGGCGGTCTACCCGGAGTATTCGAGCAAGTCGTTCAAGGAGGCGGACGCGCAGAACAAGAAGCGGCAGGAGGAGACGGACAAGGGGCCGGTCAAGGCGCGGGTGTTCAGCCGGCTGTTCTACCGGCACTGGGACGCCTATGTCGAGGGCAAGCGGCAGCATCTGTTCGTGATGCCGTTCAACGGCGGCGCCGGCGGCGAGCCGCGCAACGTCACCCCCGGCGATCGCGACGCGGTGCCGAACTCGTCCACCTTCTCCAGCGGCGCCGAGTTAACCTTCTCTCCAGATGGCAAATATCTGGTTTACACTGCCAGTCCGGAGCGCGACGAGGCGTGGAACACCGACTTCCAGCTGCTGCGGGTGTCGATCAAGGGCGGCACGCCGGAGCCGCTGACGACCAACAAGGCGGCCGACGGAGCGCCGCGCTTCAGCCCGGACGGCAAGCGGCTGGCCTATCGGGCGCAGCGACGGCCGGGCTTCGAGGCCGATCGCTGGGAGATCCTGCTGGCCGACGCCAACCCCGACGGCTCGCTCAAGGCACCGGCGGTGAGTCTGACGGCGAAGCTCGATCTGTCGGTCGGCGAGCTGGTGTGGGCCGGCAATGACACGCTGCTGTTCACGCACGCCAGCGGGCCGCGCGTGCTGATCGGCGAGATCGCGGCGGCCGGCGGCGAGCCGCGGTCGTTCTCGATCGGCCACAACGGCAACCTGTCGACCAGCGCCGACGGGTCGGTCCTGGCGTTCAGCCGGGCACGGCTGACGCATCCGCCGGAGGTGTTCGCCGGCAAGCGGGCGGACGGCCGGTTCGAGGAGGTGAGCGGGGCGAACCGCAAGCTGCTGGCGACGCTCGATCTGCCGGAGCCGGAGAGCGTGACGGTGAAGGGGGCGGGCGGCACGCCGATGCAGATGTGGCTGCTCAAGCCGCCGGGGTTCGACGCGAAGAAGAAGTGGCCGGTGGCGTATCTGGTCCACGGCGGGCCGCAGGGGCGTGGGACGACGGCTGGAGCTTTCGCTGGTGTCCATCGCTGTGGGCGGCGCGGGGGTACGTGGTGGCGCTTGCCCAATCCGCGCGCGGCACCGGGTTCGGCCAGAAGTACACCGACGAGATCAGCGGCGACTGGGGCGGCAAGTGCTACGACGATCTGATGAAAGGTGCCGAGTACGTCGAAAGCCTGCCGTATGTGGACAAGGCCGCATCGCCTCCGCCGGCGCTCGTTCGGCGGGTACATGATGAACTGGTTCGCGGTCAACACCGGCCGGTTCCAGTGTTTGATTACTCACTGCAGCGTGTGGAACTTCGAGAGCATGTACGCGACCACCGACGAGCTGTGGTTCGACGAGTGGGAGCATGGCGGACCGCCGTGGGGGCCGGGTCGCAAGTCCTACGAGAAGCACTCGCCGCACCGGCTGGCGGCCAACCTGGCGAAGTTCAAAACGCCGATGCTGGTGATCCACAACGACCTGGACTTCCGCTGTCCGATCGGCCAGGGGCACGAGCTGTTCACCAGCCTGCAGCGGCAGGGGGTGCCGAGTCGGATGATCAACTTCCCCGACGAGGGGCACTGGGTCCAGAAGCCGAAGAACAGCGAATACTGGCACCAGGAGGTGTTCGCCTGGCTGGAGAAGTACGCCCCGCCGGGCGGGCGGTGAGCCGCCTATACTGAAAGAGGGCGGACGCGGACGGCCGCGGGGTCGTCGTGCCGCCCGTCATCGCGAGAAGGAGAGCCGATGCAACGACGGAAGGCGGCACGATGTGCCTGGCGGGCCTGCTGCTGGCCGGCTGTGCGGGCCAGGACCGGCCGATCGATCCGGGGCTGTACCAGGTGGCGGTCGAAGTCCAGGGCATGACCTGACCCGGCTCCTGAGGCCCCAAGGCGCGTCGCGCTTGCAGTCACTACCGTGGGTAGTGCCCGAAACTCGATCCGAACGAACCTGAACAAGCAGCAGGTCCGCTTCGGTTTCAAGAACAAGACCGATTTCAACCTCGACGAGGTGCATAAGGCGATCGAGGAAGACATCCTTCAAGGTCGGCAAGGTCGTCGAAGGACCGATCGAGCCACAGCGAGAAGAAGGATCGGAATAGGGGTTGTTGGCGAGCGGGGTCCCGTGAGGGCCCCGAGTACGTCGCTCGAAGCGTGACGTGTCGTTCCCGGCAGCGCCGGCTGTTGTGGCAAGGTCTCCCGACCTTGCCACGGCGTTGGACCGAAGGTCTCCTCCGGGTAGTGCGGGAGACCTTCGGTCCGCCGGAGTGGCCCGGTCGGGAGACCGGGCCGCAGCGATGCAGGCGGCCTTGGGCGACGTCGCGTGTGCGGCGGCTCGGGCAGGCTGTTGTGGCAAGGTCTCCCGACGCCCACCACGGCTTTGCGGACCGAAGGTCTCCTCCGGGTAGTGCGGGAGACCTTCGGTCCGCCGGAGTGGCCCGGTCGGGAGACCGAAGACGCAACGTGCGAGCAGCAGCGGGCGACGTCGCCGTGTGCCTTGACTCGGGACAGGCTGTTGTGGCAGGTCTCCCGACGCACGGCTCGGGCGAAGGTCTCCTCCGGGTAGTGCGGGAGACCTTCGGTCCGCCGCCGTCTTCAGGCGGTCGGGAGACCGGGCCACAACGTGCGAGCAGCCGCAGCGGGCGACGTCGCGCCCGTGTGCAGCGACTCGGGGCACTGGGGGAGGGTCACCTGTAGGGGAGGGAATCCCTCCCCACTCCCCCCACCCGCTCCCGCTCGCCTCGCCAGCGTGACAGGCCCTGTCGTCCTACTGACTACGGTCTACTGACTACCTGATTTATTCCCCTTTACCAGATCGGCAAAGGCGGCGCACGGGAGCGGGGCGGTGTCGGGGCCGAGGCTGTTGATCTCACCGTACTGCCCCTTCTTGCGCCCGTAGCAGAACGGCGGCTTCTCGTCCCACTGCCGCCGCGGGATGATGTAGCCGATCTCGTCGTTCGCCAGACCGATCAGCATGCGGTGCGGCCCTGGCAGCTGCTTGTAGATCGCCGGCTCGACGGGCGCGTCGGGGAAGTCGGCGCCTGGCTCCGCCTTCGCCACCACCTTGTCGAGCACCAGCTCCGGGTAGATCTCGCCAGGGATGCAGGCGACTTCCAGCTCGCCCAGGCGCACGTAGCCGACCTCGGTGCGGATGGCGTACCGCTGCTTCGGGTCGACCTCGGTCACCGGCGTGGCCCGGTACGGGTCGCCGTCCCAGCGGAACGCTTGCCGGTCGAACACCCCCAGCTGCCGCGCCGCCAGGTACAGCCGGTTCGCCAGCGGCAGGTACACCGCCCGCGACCGCGCCGCGATCGGCGTCAGCCGCACCGGCTTCGCAGCGTCCGCCGCCCGCGCCGCCGCCTGGCCGACCAGCCGGCCGAACCGCTCGGTCTTCTCGAACGTGCCGTCCTTCAAATCGACGCCCTGTTCGCTCTTGACCGGAACGTGCAGCGACGTCATCAGCCCGCCGACGGTGCCCGTCAGGTAGACCACAGGACAGCCTTACCGCTCACGCAGATGCTTGACCGTGTAGCCGACATAGTCGGCGCTCACCAGGGTGTTGCGGCTGTCGAGCGTTTCCGGGTGGCAGTTCCACTGCACCACCAGCCCGGCCGGCCGGTCGTCCTTCGTCCGCCGCACGACCAGCGCCACCAGGTCGTCGTGCTTGACGATCGGCAACCGGCCGTCGTGCAGCAGCTCGGGCAGCGCGACGGAGCCGATCCGCGCCGTCGCCGGCTGGGCCGCCGCGTCGGCCGCCCGCACCGCCTCGACGATCCGCCGCTCGACCACTGCCAGGTAATCGGGGTCGACGCCGCTCTGCAGCGGACTGGCGCCCCACAGCCCCATCGTGTCTGGCCCCTCGTGGTTGTGCGTGCTGCTGACGCAGACGTGGGTGAACCCCGGCAGCCGCTTGCGGACGCGCTCCACCAGGTCGTGAAACAGCCCGACCACGTCGACCGATACAAACGCCACCCGCGTCCCGCGGTCGCGGAACACCACCGCGCGGGCGAACAGCGGATCGTGGACGCCGGTCGCTCGCCGGTTGCTGCCGAACCCGGCCAGGTACACCGGCTTGCCCTTCGGGTCGACCGTTGGCGTGACGTCGGCCGCGGCGAAACCGACCTGCAAGCCCTCGGCCGGCCCCTCGCGGCCGGACACCGCCACCGCCACACCGAGCACGGCCAGTGACACCAGAGCGACGAACGAGCGATGCATGGCAACCTCCCTGACCGCCGGTCAGCCCGCCCGGACGACTTTCGCCGCGCACTGCCGCATGTAACGCAGGCTGTCGCGGGCAATCGTCTCCGGATCGGGCGAGTAATCGAATACTTCTACCGACACCCACCCCTGATAGTCGACATCGGCCAGCGCCTGGAAGATCGGCACGAAGTCGGTGGCGCCGAACCCGGGGCCGCGCAGGTTCGGGTCGTTGGCGTGGAAGTGGTAGAGCAGGTCGCGGTAACGACGAATCAGCTCCGGCGCCGACGCCGCCTCGGTCGACATCGCCTTGACGTCCAGGTGCAGCCGGAAGCAGGGGTGGTCGAGCCGGCGGATCAGCTCGGCGGTTTCGGCGGCGGTGTTCAGGAAGTCGGCCTCCGGCGGGGACAGCGGCTCCAGGCACACCTTCACCCCCAGGTCGCCGACGGCCGCGGCGGCCCGGCCGAACGTGTCGGCCGCCAGGTCGGCCGCCTGTGCGCGGGTCATCCCGGCCGGCACGCGCCGCTGCGCCGGCGAGCCGAACACCAGGATGTCGCCACCCAGGTCGGCGCAGGCGCGAGCCAGCTCGACCAGGTAGTCGGCCGTCGCGCGCCGCACTGCCTCGTCGGGCGAGGTCAGCTGCAGCCCGGTGGTTTTCGCCAGCAGCCAGTGCAGCCCGATCAGCTGCACCCCGGCATCGGCCGCCTGCCGGCGCAGCTCGCGCCGCCGTTCGGCCGACACCGCCGTGATCCGCTCGGCCAGGGTGAACGGCGCCACTTCCAGCCCGCCGTAGCCGACCTCGGCCACGAACCGGCACACGCGAGCGTGGTCCCAGTCGGCGAACGTCTCGTTGCAGATGGCGTAGCGCATGAAGACGATCTCACTTCTCTTCGAGAGTCAGTAGCTCGGGCCGGCCGTCGGAGGTGAGGAACGTTAGCTCCACCCGGGCGCCGGACCGGGCCACCTCGCGGTAGTATTCGGCCGGCGTGTTGACCATTCGCCCGTTCACCGCGGTAATCACCTTGTCCGGCTGCATGCGGGCGTCGTCGGCCGGGCTGCCGGGCACCACTTCGCGGACGATCACGCCGTCGGCCACGCCGCGGCCCCACACCGGGAACGGATTCCGCTGGCTGAGCAGGCTGGTGTAATCGACACGCAGCCCGAACCGGGCCGGCGGCCGCCGCGACGCCAGCACCGGCCCTTCCACGTAATACTTCGACAGCTTCACCGGCACCGTCTGACGCACGCCGGGGCCGCGGACCACTTCCACCCGCGCCGTGCTGCCGGCCAGCGCCATGCCGACGTACAGAAACAGATCGTCGTTGGACCGGATCGGGTGATCATTGATGGCGACGATCTGGTCGCCCGGCAGCAGCCCGGCGCGACCGGCCGGCGACCCTGGCGAGACGCGGTACACGCGCACGCCTCCCAGCCCGCCCGCCGGCTGCAGCACCACGCCGAGGAAGCCGTACTCCACCTCCTCGCCGCGGCGGAGCACGTCGACGAGACGACGGGTGTTCTCATCGATCGGGATGGCGAAGCCGCCCGGCCGGTCGCCGCGGATGCCGGCCAGCGCCGTGGTCAGCCCGATCACCTTGCCGTCGAGGTCGAGCAGGGCGCCGCCGCTGCACCCCGGCGTGGTGCGGGCGTCGGTCTGGATCAGGGTGCCGTAGTGGTGCAGGGTGACCTTCGACCGCTCCATCTCGCTGGTGTTGCCGGGCAGGCGGCGGCGCAGGTTGCTCACCAGGCCGTAGCCGACCGTCGGCTCGTCACTGCGGCGAAAGCCGGGGGCGTAGGCGTTGGCGATACTCAGCACGAACTGGCCGGTGCGGACCTTGCCGGCGTCGCCGAGCGGCAGCGGGGCCAGGTCGGCCGGCGGGTCGAGCAGCCGCAGCACGGCCAGGTCGCTGCGCGGATCGGAGGCATGGACGTCGGCCCACGAGCCGCGCGCGTCGGGCAGCCGGACGTACAGCCGGGTGGCGTCGCGGACGACGTGCGCATTGGTCAGGACCAGTCCGGACCTGTCGAGGACAATGCCGCTGCCGTAGGACTCCGGCACGGCGTCGGGGCGGCTCAGGTCGTGCTCGCCGATCTGCCGCAGCAGCCGGCCGCGGTTGGGAGCGTCGGCCGGCACGCGGCGGCGCGCGGCGGCGGCGTCGAACCGGCCGAGCTGGCCCGGCTCGGCGCCTTTCGCCGCTACACCCCACGACGGCGCGGCGGCGTAGGCGTCGCTCCGCGACACCAGGATGCAGGCGACGGAACCGCGGGCGTCGCGGGCGATCCGCTCGAAGCGGGCCTGCAGCGCGCGGACGACGTCGCCGCCCGGCTCGTCATCGGCGGTGGCGAACGCGGCCCCGGCCAGCAGCCAGCCGAGGGCCACAGCGACCCGACACATGGAACGGTACCCCAGGGCGATCGATGGGTATCTTTGTACCGTCCCCCGCGGGGTATTTCCAGGGGCTACCGGGATCGGCGCGGCGGATGCGGCATACAATGGGCGGGGCGACGGCGACCCTCGCCGCCGCGACGCCGGCGAATGGAGGCGGCATGCTGACGGGCAAACTGGTGCGGGTTCGCTACGCGCGCGACCGCATCCTCCCCTACTACATCAAGCCCAACGACGAGACCCACCTGCTGCTGGCCGAGGGGCTGATCGACCTGTTTCGCACCATGATCGGCCGCACCCGCGGCGAGCTGGAGGACCTGCTGACCGAGACGTTCGGCGAGGACACCGGCACATTGTTGCACCAGGGGCTAGCGAAACTGCTGGAGGACGGGTGCGAGTTCGAGATGGCGGCTGACCGCCCGCCGGAGGAGCTGCGCCAGCGGGTGTTCACCGCCGCCACCCTGCAGCGGTGCGGCGACGGTGACGCCGACACCGGCGCGCCGCTCGGGCCGTTCGACCGGCAGGCGGCGCTGGCCGCCGTCGGCCGCGAGCTGGATCTGCCCCCCGAGCAGGTCGAGCAGGGACTATTCGCCGATCTGAAAAGTGAGCAAAAGCTCATCGCGTTCAAGGAGCCGACGCCGGAAGGGCTGCTGCAGCGGTACAACGAGGCGCTGGCCCAGGCGGTGCTGCTGCGGGCGATCCGGGTGAACGTGACGATCGAGCGCGAGCCGCCGCAGCGCTATCGCCAGCTGCTCCGCGTGCTCAAATTCCGCCGGTTGCTGTGCGAGGTCGAGCGGACCGGGCCGGAGCGCTACGTCCTGCACATCGACGGCCCGCTCAGCCTGTTCTCGGCCACGCAGAAGTACGGGCTGCAGCTGGCGTTGTTCCTGCCGAGCGTGCTGCTGTGCCGGCAGTTCCAGCTGGACGCCGAGCTGCGCTGGGGAGCGCAGAAGAAGCCGAAGACTTTTCAGCTGACGCACCGCGACGGGCTGGTGTCGCATGTGCCCGACCACGGCACCTACACCCCGCCGGAGCTACGCCTGTTCGTCGAGTCGTTCCGCAAGCGCGTGGCCGACTGGGAGCTGCACGAGGAAACCGAGGTCCACCCGCTGGGCAACGGCTTCTGGGTACCGGATTTCCGGCTGGTCCACCGACCGACGGGGCGGGACGTGCTGCTGGAGGTGCTCGGCTTCTGGCGCAAGGCCAGCGCGGTCAAGCACCTGCAGTACCTGCAGCGCTACGCCGATCGGCCGTTCCTGCTGGCGGTGTCGGACCAGCTGCACATCGAGGAGGCGGTCGACGAGCTGCCGGCCGGGCTGCATCGCTTCCGCCACATGCCGCTGGCCGACGAGGTCGCCCGCCTGGCCGCCGCCGCGCTTGGCGTCTAAGCGGGCGGACTCAGGCGGTGCGGGCGACCGACCACGGCATCAGCCGATGATACCACCGGCGATTCGCCGCCTGCAGATGCTCGTCGAGCAGCCGGCGCGCCGCATCGTGGAGGGCGATGTCGAGCTGCAGCATGCCTTCCAGCAGCCGCCGGTCCTCGGCGGTCAGGGTCGGCCGACTGCCGCGGTTGGTCGACACGTTCATTCGCGCGATCTCGGCCGGCTTCTTCCACCCAAACGTGCGAAACAGCCCATCGACCGACTCGTCGTACCGCTCCACCAGCCCGACGAAGGCGAACGACTGAAGCCGGGCGATGGCCCGGTCGAGGACGACGGCATCCGGTTCACCGGCGCCCAGGTTCGACTCCAGCCGCCGCTCCAGGTCGAAGGTGTGCCCCGGCGAACCGGGCGGCGGCGGGGCCAGCGGATCCTGGTCCAGCGCCAGCGCCCGCGTCTGGAAGTTGAGGATCATCGGCGTGGCTTCCGGATCGCGGAGGAAGGCGGCGAGCGATCCCAGCCGGTGCGCCTTCTCGTGCAGGTAGTGCTGCGTGTCCCGGAGGATGTGCTCGTAGTGCGACAGCGCGCGGGCCACCGGGTCGCGCAGGATCGTGAACGTGGTGAACCGCCGGGGGACCAGCCGGTGCAGGTAGTGGTAGAAGTGCCCGCGGTAGAAGCGGTACTGCCGCACCTGGTCGGCCGGCAGCGCCAGCAGTTGCGACCACAGCCCGGCCGGGCACACCTGCTCCGGGCGAAACTGCTGGTCGATCATCGCCGTCAGCGAGGTACCGGCCGTCTTCGGGATATGGAAGAAGTAGAACGGCCCGGAGCGCGATGTCGAGTTGTACCCGTGCATGAAGATCCCTCCTTGGGTCGGCGGGTCGTCTACTGCCCTCACGCGGCTTCCCGCCGCGGCGTCGGCACCTGGCGGCTGGCCACCCGAAACGCCTGCACCGCCCGGATCACCCGCGTCTGGTCGGCGGCTGACAGGGCAGGGAACAGCGGCAGCCGCAGCAGCCGGTCGCTGATCCATTCGGTCACCGGGCAGTCGCTGCGGTCGCCGCCACAGCGGCGGCCCATCTCCGAGAGGTGCAGCGACTGGTAGTGGAAGGTGGCGTTGATGCCGGCCGCCTTCAGTTCGGCCAGCAGCCGCTGGCGGTCGTCCAGGGTGGGCAGGACCAGGAAAAACAGGTGGGCCGGCTGCTCGCACTCCGGCGGGACGATCGGCAGGCGCACCCCGTTGTCCGCCGCCCACTCCTGCAACTCGACGTGATAGCGCTGCCAGATGGCGGCGCGGCGCGCCTGGATGTCGGCCGCCTGTTCCAGCTGGGCCAGCAGCAGCGCCGCCAGGACGTCGCTCGGCAGAAAGCTGGACCCCAGGTCGACCCAGGTGTACTTGGCGACCTGGCCGCGGAAGAACCGCGAGCGGTTCGTCCCCTTCTCGCGCAGCACCTCGGCGCGCTCCATGAACTGCTCGTCGTTGAGCACCAGCGCGCCGCCCTCGCCGCAGTGGATGTTCTTTGTCTCGTGGAAGCTTTGCGTGGCCAGGCTGCCGAGAGTGCCGAGCAGCCGCCCGCGGTACTTGCCGAACAGCCCGTGGGCGTTGTCCTCCACCACGGCCACCCCGGCGTCGCCCGCCAGCCGCAGGATGGCGTCCATCTCGCACGCCACCCCGGCGTAGTGGACCGGCACGATCGCCCGCGTCCGGTCGCTCATCAGCGGCTCGAGGCGCGACTCGTCCAGATTCAGGGTGTCCGGGCGGATGTCGGCGAAGATCGGTCGGGCGCCGCGCAGGACGAAGGCGTTGACTGTCGAGGTGAAGGTGAACGCCGGCACGATCACCTCATCGCCGGGAGTGATGTCCAGCAGCAGCGCCGCCATCTCCAGGGCGTGGGTACAGGAGGTGGTGAGCAGCACTCGCGGCCCGCCGAGTATCTGCTGCAGCAGGGCGTGGCAGCGTCGGGTGAACGGCCCGTCCCCGGACAGGTGCATGTTCTCCACCGCCTGCCGCACATAGGTGTAGCTGGTGTCCGGCAGGTAGGGGCGGTTGAACGGGATCGGCGGGGACATCCAGGCGCCTCCAGTTCCGGGTTGGCGCGAGTCAGAAGGCCCGCGGCCGCCGGCAGGTCATGATCAGGTGCGTGTAGGGCAGGTTCAGCAGGTCGTGTCGGACCGAACAGGCGATCTGCGTGAAGCAGCCGAATGCCAGCGTCTGGTAGCTCGCCTCGTTGCGGATGAACTGGCCGCGGTCCATCCGCAGCAGGGTTCGGGCTACCCACGATTGCCGCGGGACGTAGCAGCCGTCCAGCGTTACCAGCCGCCCGCCCGGCTTGAGAGCGCGAGCGGCGGCCGTCAGCAGCGCCGTCGCCTGCCGGTCGTCGAGGTGGTGTAGCACCCCGTTGGCCATCACCAGGTCGAACGAGGCTGGCTGAGTAACCGCATACTCCTCGACCGGCACGCAGGCGAACGTGCCGCGGCTGCCGAATCGCGCACGCGCCGCCTCGACATAGGCGGCGTCCATGTCGATGCCCACATACTCGCACGGCGGCAGGTGGGTCAAGATGTCCGCCGGCCCGCACCCCAGGTCGAGCACCCGCTCGCCGGGTTGGGCCTGCAGGTAGTCGCGGACGTAGACGGTGCGGGCGTCGCGGCCGAGCAGCCGGCCGAGCAGCCGGTACGCGGCCGGGAACGCGAGGATCTGCTGCAGTTGCGGCATGCCTGACCTCCTGTCGATTCGACCACCAATTCGGACCGTGGGTTTCCCGCCCCGAGCCTACGCGGCACGCCGGGTGGCGGCCTGCCGCGGGCGGGCGACGGCCAGTAGCGAGGTGCCGGTCGGCAGCCGGGCGCCGCGGGCCAGCAGCGGCAGTTCCAGCCGTAGCATCCCGGACAGGGCGGCGTTCACCAGCGGGCTGACTCGAAACTCGTTCAGGTTGAGAGTGATCCCGTCCAGCGGCTTCGATCGGAACCGATTGCGCCACGCGGCCGCCGCCCGGCCGAGCTTCATCAGCGGGTACAGCAGCGCCATGAACGGGGTCAGGTAGTCGACCTCGTAGCCAGCCGCCTCCAGAGCGGCGTGCAGCTGCCGCGGGGCGTACCGCCGGTAGTGGCCGCCGGCCTCGTCCGCGTAGCTCCACAGCGACTGGTACGCCGGGACGGTCAGGAGCAGCCGTCCACCCGGCCGCAGCACGCCGGTCAGGCAGCGCAGGGCGCCTTGCTCGTCCGGCAGGTGCTCAAGCACGTCGAACATTCCAATGACGTCGAACTGCGGGCCGAACGGCAGGTCGTACACGTCGGCCTGCACCAGCTGGCACCGCACCCGCTGGCGGGCGTACTCCAGGCCCTCGGCGAACAGGTCGCTGCCGGTCACCTGGCCGCGGGGGCACGCCTGCTCTAACACCTGGAGCAGCGACCCGTTGCCGCACCCCACCTCCAGCACCTGGAAGCCATCCGCCAGGTCGGCGGTCAGCCGCGCCAGTTGCTGCGCCAGCACCCGCCGCCGGTGGCGGAACCAGAAGTAGGTCTGTTCCGCCTGATACAGATCGTCAAAATGCGGTTTCTCGCCGAAATGGCTACCCGTGGCGTTCGGATCCGTGTTCATGGCTCCCCGTCCTTCGGTACGCTGCCCGCTCGGCCGCGATGTGGGACAGCGGCGGAGCGGTCGATCGGGGCGCCGCGCCCGCCGGCCCTTCGCCACCCGCATGGGCGAGTCCCTATAGCACACCCCGTCGGCGCGATCCAGACGAAGAAATGACCGGCGACGGCGGGACGTAACCGGCGGTCCGTCTTGATTTTGCCCGATCGGCTCGGCTACAACCCGGCCGTGGCCTCCGGTGCGAGCAGCGTCCCGCGGGTCACGCCGGAGGACGACGCGATGGACCTGTCGATCGTGACCACGCTGTACCGCAGCGCCGCCTACCTGCCGGAGTTCCATCGGCGGGTGGCCGCGGCGGCCGAGCGGCTCGGCGGGACGTTCGAGATCGTGCTGGTCAACGACGGCTCCCCGGACGAGTCGCAGGCGGTGGCCGAGGCGATCGCCGCCGGCGACGCGCGGGTGAAGGTGGTTGAACTGGCCCGCAACTTCGGCCACCACAAGGCGATCATGACCGGGCTGGCGGAGGCGCGCGGCCGGCGCGTCTTCCTGATCGACTGCGACCTGGAAGAGGCGCCCGAATGGTTGGCCGACTTCGACCGGCTGATGCAGGAGCAGCGTGTCGACGTGGTGTACGGGGTCCAGACGCGACGGAAGGGCGATCGGTGGGAGCGGTGGACCGGCGGGCTGTTCTACCACCTGGTGCGGCTGCTCTCCGACTACCCGGTGCCCCGCGACGTGGTGACCGCCCGGCTGATGACCCGCGACTACGTCCGCGCGCTGATCGCGCACCGCGAGCGGGAGATCTTCCTGGGTGGGCTGTGGGCGATCACCGGGTTTCGCCAGGCAGCCGTCCCGGTTACCAAGAAGTCCAAGGGGACGACCAGTTACGACCTTCGCCGCAAGCTGGCGATCATGGTGAACGCGATCACCTCGTTCAGCGCGGTCCCGCTGTGGGTGGTGTTCTGGCTGGGCTGCCTGATCCTGGTCCTGACCACGGTCGCGACGGCCGGGGTGGTCGCGCACCGACTACTCGGCGGCACCCTCAGCGGGTGGAGTTCGCTGATCATCTCGGTGTGGCTGCTCGGCGGGCTGTGCCTGTTCGCCCTGGGGATCAACGGGATCTACCTGGCCAAGATCTTCTCGGAGGTCAAGCAGCGGCCGTACACCCTCGTCCGGAGCGTCACGCCTCCGGCCAAACCGGCGTCCCTGTTGCAGCCCATCAGCGGCGATCCCACGGACGACCGCCGGGTGGCCTAGAACCAGGCACTTTCCCGTCCTGAGAGACCCCCCGAATGAAGTGGCGCAAGCTCGGCCGGGTGTTCTGCCCCGAGGGGAGTACCCCCTGGATGGCGTCGCACGCTGCCGTGCCGTTCGCCGAACCGCTCGACGGGCACACGGTGCGGGTCCACTTCTCCAGCCGCGACACCGACCAGCGGTCGCAGGTCGGCTGGGTGGACGTCGACCTGCGGCGGCCGACGGCAGTGGTTGGCGTTTCGCCGGCGCCGGTGCTCGGCCCCGGCCGGCGGGGGTTCTTCGACGACAGCGGCGCCATGCTCTGCTGGATCGCCCGCGGCGACGGCGGCGACCACCTGTACTACATCGGCTGGAACCTCGGCGTCACGGTGCCGTTCCGCAACGCCCTCGGGCTGGCCATCCGCGCGGCCGACGGGACCATCACTCGCCACTCGTGCGGCCCGGTACTCGATCGCGGCCCGCACGACCCGTGCTTCGTCGCCAGCGCCTGTGTCCTCCGCGAACCGGCTCGCTGGCGCATGTGGTATCTCAGTTGTGTGGAATGGACCGAAACCGCCAGTGGGCTGCGGCACCGCTACCACCTGAAGTACGCGGAATCGGCCGACGGCGTCTGCTGGCGCCGCGACGGGATCGTGTGCATCGACTTCCGCGACCCGTCCGAGTACGCCATCTCCCGGCCGTCGGTGGTCAAGGACGCCGACGGCTACCGCATGTGGTACTCGTACCGCGGCGCCGCCTACCGCATCGGCTACGCCACCTCGGCCGACGGCGTGTGCTGGCAGCGGCGCGACGACGAGGCCGGCATCGATGTGTCGCCGACCGGGTGGGACGCGGGCATGATCGAGTACCCGCATGTGTTCGACCACGCCGGCGGCCGCTACATGCTGTACAACGGAGACGGCTACGGGCGGACCGGGTTCGGGCTGGCGGTGCTGGAGCAGGACTGACCGCCCGCCGGCCCCGTCAGATCGCCCGCAGCCGGTGGCTGGGCACCGGCGACAGCTCGGCCGCCTGCCCCTTGAGCACGCTCGACGGGGCGACGTCCTTGAGCACCACCGCTCCGGCCCCGATCACGCTCTTTTCCCCGACCTTCACCCCGTCGCGAAGAGTGGCATTCACGCCGATGAAGCAGTAATCCCCTACTCGCACGTTGCCGGAGATCACCGTGTGCGAGGTGATGAAGCAGTGGCTGCCGACGGTCGCGTCGTGGCCGACGTGGTTGCCACTCCACAGCACCGTGTTGCTGCCGATCTTGACGAACGGCTGGAGTACGTTGTTCTCGAAGATGAAGCAATTGTCGCCGATCTCCACCTCGCCCCAGCAGGTCGCCTTCGAGCAGACGTAGCTGGGCAGCTGGTAGCCGAGCGCTTTACAGGCGTAGTACACGTCGGCGCGCGACTGGTTGACGTGGCTGAACCCCATCACCACCATCATCGCGTACTCTGCCGGCGGGTGCGTTTCGGGCAGTGTCTCGAACGGCACCACCGGCTTGCCGAGCAGGGTGTCGGCGGTGCGATACTTCTCGTGAACGGTGAACGCCGCCACCTCATAGGGACTCTCTTTCGCCAGGTACACACTGGCCACCCGGGCGAAGTCGCCGGTGCCGAAGAGCACGAGCTTGCGGACGTCCATGACCGCTCTCCTTTGGCGTAGCCGGTCCAGCGGGTCAGCTGCGACGGACCAGGATGGTGAACTCGTACAGGCCGTAGTCATGCAGCAGCGCGACGTGGCGGGAATAGCGCCGCTTGCACAGGTCGAAGTACACGCACGGGTCGGCGTAGTACAGGTGGTCCCGCCGCTTGTCGGCGTCCGAGTAGCTGGTCAGGATGTTGAACGCGAAGCCGCGACCGGCCAGCCCGGCGATCCGGTCGAGGGTGGTACGAACGTACGCTTCCCAGTCCGCCACCGGGGTGCTCAGGCGAACGTTGAAGATGCCGCTGGCGAGCACCACGTCGCAGCCGGCCAGCACCGTCTCGGCGGCGGCGAAGCGAGCGCGGCCGTCGCCGGCATGGCGGGCGGCGGCGGCGGCCACCATGTCGGCGGCGATGTCGAAGCCGCGGAACTCGCCGGCGAACCCGCGCTCGCGGAGCCAGTCGAGCAGGGCGCCGTAGCCGCACCCGTAGTCGCCGATCACGTCCGGTCGCTCCAGATCGCACGCGCGCAGCAACTGGTCGAACCGCAGCTGCTGCGACTCGGCGCCGTTCCAGTCCACCCCGCGCGGGGTCGGTCCGTGCTCCGACAGCCGAGCCGTGTAGTACGCACCGACCTGGGCCAGCACACTGTCCGAAGGGGTCATGCGAACTCCTCGCGAATCGGCTCAGGCAGCGGCGGCCCCGCCGGCGGAACGCTTGATGTACCGCGGGGCCTCGGCGCCGACGTGGAACAGCAGGTCGAGCACCGTCACATAGGGGTCGAACGGCGGATGCAGCTGGGGATATTCGGGATACCCGTCGTACTCCATCCAGTGAACGCGGATGCCCTCGGCGGCGAACGCCGCCTCGTCCAGGTAAGTCTTCGCCGCCGGGCCGGAGTAATAGTCGGTGGCGCCGGCCTGCCGGCAGATGGAGATCAGCCGCTGATTCCGGTCGTCCTCCAGCTGGTAGTCGCTCGACCAGGTGAACGGGGTGGTGATGCCGAGCAGCCGGTTGATCGCCTCCAGAAAGGCGCGGTTGATGGCGCTCAGCCGCTCGGACGGCGGGTTTTCGTATAGCGGCCGCAGGTGTGGCTCGTAGGCGGCGAAGTGCGGCGCCCGTCGGTAGGCGTGTTCCAGGCTCCGCCAGTGCGTGACGCCCCAGTCCGGCTCACTAACGACAACGTCGCAGATCTTTTGTGTGTACTTGCCCTTCACCTGCACCGGGACGGTCAGCCACAGCGGGCCGTTCGCCGTCTTGATGCGGTTGCGGTTCCGCCAGTCGCGGCGGGTGTACTGCACGTCGTCGTAGAGGACGAACGCGTCGACGGTGTCGATCAGGTCGAAGTACCCCTTCCACGGGATGTAGTTCGACTGCGAGATGGCGATCCGCTTGCCCATCGTCAGTTCTCCTTGCCGCCGGCGACCACCGGCCCGTCGGTCGCGGTCTCCAGCAGGCTGACGGTGAAGCGATAGCGGGGGTGGTCGATCGTCCGCTGCAGAAGCACCTGCGTCCGCAGACCGGCGGCGCGGGCCGCCTGCCGCGCCCGTTCCGGCTCGCGCTCGTCCGCCGACACCACCAGCACCCGCATGGCCGGGACGAGCGGCCGTCCCCACGGGGTAACGTCCGGCAGCCGGACGTTGACCACGTTGAAGCAGTGCAGGCAGGCCAGGTTGGTGAACAGCCGGCCAAGCGGCTCGCCCACGTCGATCCAGAACACCGCCTGGTATCCCGGATCCATGGTCCGAACCACGCGCATGGTCCCGTGCATCACCTCGAACAGTTCGCGGCGGGCGCCCCGGTCGGCGAGCGCGAGCGGGTGTTCGGCCGGGTTGTGCGGGTAGTACCCTTCCGGCTCGCGCAGCCGGTGCCACCCGCCCAGGTCGGCCAGGCAGACGAGGGCCACCGCCGCCGCCGCGACCGCCGGGCGACGAGCCGCCGGCTGCTGCAGCAGCACCACCCCGCCCAGCAGCAGCAGCGCCGCCACCGCCGTCCCCACCGGGTTCGCCACCAGGAAGCTCGTACTCATCAGCAGCAGGGGCGCCGCGACCGCCAGCCCGCACACCAGCCGGTATCCCCCCGGTCCCAGCTCCGCCAGCCGTCCGCCCCACTGGGCAGCCACCGCCAGCAGCGCCAGCGGCAGCAAGATCGGAGTCGCACAGAACGGCACCTGGAGGAAACAGATATGCGGGGTGCAGTGCAGCCCGACCAGCAGGTCCACCGTCGCCAGCAGCTGCACCTGATACCAGGTCGCCACCGGCCCACCGGGCGCGGCCGGTGGCCGGCGGACCAGGAACGCCACGGCGCCGCCCGTCGCCGCCAGCGGGAACAGAAGCCAGGTGGCCATCGGCAGCCAGTCCAGCAGCGGCTCCCGGAACGGGTTCGCCGCTCCCGCCCCGGCCGTGTTGCGGACAAACGTCAGCGACGGCGCCAGAAAGAACGGGTCCCCGCCCGCCCGCAGGTTGACGTATCCGCACACCGCGCACACCGCCAGCCCGCCCACCCCGACCCAGAAGCCGGCCGCGTCCGCCGCCCGACGTGCGGTGCGGTTCAGCGCCCATGCCAGGCCGACCAGCGGCGGCACCAGCACCGCAAACGCCACGTTGGCCACCAGCAGGGCGGCCGTCGCCATCCCCGCTGCACAGACCCACAGCCGCCACCACTCCGACTGAGCGGCCCGCGCCAGCAGCGCGGTCGCCGCCAGGAAGTAGCCGACACTGTAGCCGTCCGTGTACTCCGAGTTCACCACCTGCAGGTAGTGGCAGTTGCCGGCCAGCACCAACGCCGTCAGTGTCGCCGCGCGCCGGTTCACCGTCTGCCGGACGGTGGCGTACAGGGCGATTACCCCGCCGAGGTACACTGCCAGGTGGAGCAACAGGGTCGCCGGCACCGGCGGTAACCAGCGGTGCGCCAGGTGGCCCGGCAGCGTGACGCTGATTCGACTGCTATAATAGCGATCCTTGAAGGCAGCCAAATGTCCCGGCAGATCGATGAAGTAGCCGTGATAGAGCCAGCTGTCGTGCCACAGCGGTGGATAGGGCAGGTCCGGGTGGAGAACGGTCAGCCCGACCGCCAG